>CADBTR010000153.1 GCA_902797675.1 uncultured Lachnospiraceae bacterium | reverse complement strand
GTCAACTACCACCCACCTAAAGGTAGGTGGCTTGTAACTACCCAGTCGTAGTAACGGATTGCTCCTCCGACCTTTAACCCCGATAGATATTGCTACTTAAAGTGGTGTTACATCATAGGACAGTTGACAATGCCCTTTACATAAGAGATATGCTCTTATATAACTACTAAGCGTAGCTTTGTATTTGTATCAGGTACTAAACTTCCCATGCAATACAAATCATATACCTTAGTATATTTTACGTAATGTTAGGATTTTACATTACAACCTCATATATACTTGTCAATGTACTATAAGAGTGCCTGTGCCAAACATCATGGCTAACGGTTTTCTCTTTGGAACCGATGTTAAGTATATTATAGCGTGAAACTAAATATTTTGCAACAACGAAAGGAGGACGGCGTTCCTCCCACCGCCTAAAGGCAGGTGGGTTTCCACGCCTGATAAAAATTATGAAAGAGAGCAAAGCTTTGCAGCGTGAGCTGATCCTGACGGCGACCCTTAAGGTGTTTCATGAAAAGGGCGTGAAGCTTACAATGGACGATATTGCAAAGTCTGCGGGCATGAGCAAAAAAACGCTTTACCGGACTTTCTCCGATAAGGAGGATTTATTTCTGAAACTGGTTGATTATCTGTTTGATTCGGTAAAGGAGGGAGAGAAGAAGATCTTAGAAAACCGGGAGATGACGACGCCCGAGAAACTCAAAGAGATCCTGGTGGTGCTGCCGGATGGGTATAAGGATTTAGGGTATGAGCAATTATATATGTTGCAGGAAAAATATCCGGCGGTATATGAGAAAGTCAAAGAGCGCCTTGAAACAGGATGGGAGGGAACGCTGGCTTTGATGGAGGAGGGAATTGCAAAGGGGGAACTCAGGAAAGTAAATCTTGTGATGGTTAAGCTGATGCTGGAAGCCACCTGGGAAAGATTTTTTCAGAGTGATGTTCTGGTGAGAAATCAGATCACCTATCCGGAGGCGCTGGAGGAAGTTGTGGGGATTATTTTGCAGGGAATTGTTATGCCGGAGCATGATATATAATATTTCAACTGATTATACAAGTGGAGGGTTTTTATGGAGAAGATAGCATTCAATGATGATTGGAAATTTTCGGAGGTTTTCGATGAGGCGATGATCCATGACGGATATGAGGGATCGGATATGCAGACGGTGAGGATTCCTCATACGGTAAAGGTAACGCCTTATCATTACTTTGACGAGCATTGTTATCAGATGGTAAGCGGCTATTGCAAAGAATTTACGGTGCCTGAGCAGTGGAAAGGAAAAGTGGTGCTGCTTAAGGTGGACGGCGCCGCCCATGATCTGACGGTTTATTGCAACGGGATCATTGCGGGAAATCATCATTGCGGATATACAGCCTATACGGTGGATTTAACCGGCAAGCTTAAGTTTGGAGAAAAGAACCGGCTTGTTTTTAAATTAGACAGCAGAGAAAGTTTAAATGTGCCGCCATTTGGATTTGTGGTTGACTATATGACTTACGGCGGAATTTACAGGGAAGTGTCTCTGGAAATCCATGAGCCGGATTTTATTGAGGATGTGTTTATCACGACCAGATTGGCAGAGCCGCAGCCGGAAAAGAGGGAGGAAAGCAGACAGGGAGAGGATAAGCCGGATTCATTGCAGGAATATCTTGTCAGTCCACGGTCTGAAATTCACGCGCAGGTTACGGTTTCCGGGCAGACGGTGGAGGAGGAAGCGATGTGCGAATTGCGCCTGTCTTTAAGAAAGAAAGGCACAGGGGAATATCGGGAACTGGGCTGTAAAGAAATCAAGGACGATGTGACGGAACTTGTATTTTCCACCGGAAAAGCGGAACTCTGGGATGTGGATCATCCGGTGCTCTATGAGTGCAAAACGGAATTACTGAGAGATCATAAAGTCACAGATGAGAAAGTTACGGTATTCGGATATCGGAAGGCTGTTTTCCGGAAAAACGGTTTTTATCTGAATGGAAGAAAGGTAAAGATCCGGGGCTTGAACCGCCACCAGAGTTACCCTTATGTCGGTTATGCCATGCCGAAATCCATGCAGATCATGGATGCGGATATCTTAAAAAATGAGCTTGGCGTCAATGCGGTCCGGACTTCGCATTATCCGCAGTCAAGGCATTTTATAGACCGGTGTGATGAACTGGGATTGCTTGTATTTACCGAATTTCCGGGGTGGCAGCATATCGGGGATGAAACGTGGAAGCGGCAGGCCGTGGACAATGTCAGAGAAATGATCGTGCAATACCGGAATCATCCGTCCATTATTCTGTGGGGCGTGAGGATCAATGAGTCTGTGGACGATGATGAGTTTTACGCGAGGACAAACCGGGCGGCTCATGAACTGGATCCTTCCAGACAGACGGGAGGCGTGCGCTGTTACAAGAAAGGCAGCTTTCTGGAAGATGTATTTACTTATAATGATTTCAGCCACAGCGGAAGAAATGCCGGCTGCGAGAAAAAGCAGGCTGTGACCTCCGACAGGAACAGGCCGTATCTTATCAGCGAATATAACGGTCATATGTTTCCGACGAAAGCCTTTGACTGGGAGGAAAAAAGACTGGAGCACGCGCTTCGCCATGCTCAGGTGCTGCAGGATGTGGCGGGGCAGGAGGATATTGCCGGATGCTTCGGCTGGTGTATGTTTGATTACAATACCCATAAAGATTTCGGAAGCGGTGACCGGATCTGTTATCATGGCGTGATGGACATGTTCCGCAATCCAAAACTTGCCGCCGCCGTTTACGGAGCGCAGCAGGAGCGTACCCCTGTATTGGAGATAAGTTCCGGAATGGACATCGGGGAACATCCGGGAGGAAACCGGGGGGAAGTATATCTGTTCACCAATGCGGACAGCGTCCGGTTTTATATCAATGATGAATTTATCAGGGAATTTGGGGGAGAATCCTCTCCATACGGGAATTTAAAGCATGGTCCGATCTTAGTGGATGATTATATCGGAGATTTTCTTGAAACAAAAGAGCATATGCCGCATAATCAGGCGCAGGACGTGAAAAAATTATTGAACCAGGTGGCGGCGGTAGGTCTTTACGGGATGACCAAAGGTATGTATCTTACTGCATTAAAATTAATGCTGCAATACCATATGAAAATGCAGGATGCGGTAGAACTTTATAACCGCTATATCGGAAACTGGGGCGGAGAATCTACGGTGTACCGTTTCGATGCGGTAAAAGACGGCAAAGTGATCAAATCCGTAAAAAAAATGCCGATGACCCGTATGGAATTAAAGGTGACGACAGACCATACGAATTTGCGGGAAGAGGAGACTTATGATGTGGCGGCAGTCCGTATTGCGGCGACGGATGAATACGGGAATATTCTGCCTTTTGCCAATGAACCGCTGAAACTGGAAGTGACGGGACCGGTGGAGATCATCGGACCGGACGTGGTAAGTTTCGCCGGGGGGATGACGGGAACTTATATCAGAACAACGGGAAAAACAGGGGAAGCAGTACTTACGATACGATGCCGGGATATGGCGTATCCGGTACATTTTAAGGTGGAATCATAACAACAGAAAGGACGTGATCTTATGAAATTATCAGGAAGGGAAAAAGCGGCGTACGGTCTCGGAGCAGTGGGAAAAGATATGGTATATATGCTCTCGGCCAGCTATGTATTGTACTATTATCAGGATATTCTGGGGGTAAGCGCCATAGCCATGGGTATTATACTTATGGCGGCAAGAGTATTCGACGCATTTAACGATCCCATCATGGGCGTTCTGGTGGCAAAGACAAAGACCCGCTGGGGGAAATTCAGACCGTGGCTGTTTATCGGAACCGTGACGAATGCAGTGTTATTGTTTCTGTTATTTTCCGCGCCGCCGTCGCTTACGGGAGGCGGATTGACGGCATATGCCGCAGTCACTTACATTCTGTGGGGCGTGACCTATACCATGATGGACATTCCCTTCTGGTCGATGATCCCTGCATTTACGGAGGGAGGAAAAGAGAGAGAAAATCTTTCCACCCTGGGAAGAACCTGCGCCGGCGTGGGCTCTGCGTTAATCACCGTTATTACGGTGATGTGCGTGCAGAAATTAGGTGACGGCGACGAGAGAATCGGTTTTAAGCTTTTTTCACTGATCGTTGCGATTCTTTTTATCATCCTGATTTTATTCACCTGTATCACAATTAAGGAAAAATCAACGGTGGATATGGAGACCGCAAGCGTGTCGCAGATGTTTCAGGCGTTAATTAAAAACGATCAGGCGATGACCATCGTAATTACCATTGTGCTTGTGAATTGTTCGTTATATATTACCTCTAATTTGCTGATCTACTTTTTCAAATACGATATCGCAGGTGATTCCTGGTTTAAGAGTTATACATTGTTCAATACCTTCGGCGGAGGAATTCAGATTTTATCGATGATGCTCTTTTTCCCGCTGTTTCGGAAATTTTTCAGTGCTCTGAAAGTGTTTTTTATCAGTCTGGTGACGGCGATGATCGGATACGGGCTGCTGCTGGTATTGATGACTGCGGGGGTAAATAATGTATATGTTCTGCTGATCCCGGCGTTTTTTATCTTTCTTGCCTTTGGCATGATGACGGTTTTGACAACAGTCTTTCTTGCGAATACGGTAGATTACGGGCAGGTGAAAAATGGCAGCAGAGATGAGAGCGTGATTTTTTCCATGCAGACCTTTGTGGTAAAACTGGCTTCCGGCGTTGCGGCATTGATCGCCTCGATCTGTCTTGCAGCTTCCCATATCAGCAAGAATACGGATGATGTGGCGGTGGCAGCAGGAGCGGTGTCGGGAAGCTCGCTGCAGATCTTAAGAATGACGATGACAGTATTGCCGATCATCGGAATGATCGCTGCATTTTTCATTTTCAAAAAATATTATATTCTGGATGACAAAAAGATCGAGGAGATCAATCTTAGGTTAAAGGCGGGAGATCCCGGGAAAGAGAAGCGCCTATGATAGAACAGAAAAACGGATATTTCGGATTGCATACAAACCATACAACTTACGCCTTGCGAATCAATGAAACGGGACAGCCGGAGCATTTATATTACGGGAGACGGATTCACGGTGATGCGGAAGTGCTCGCGGAAAAGCATGAATTTCTGCCGGGCAACACCATCGCCTACTCTGCGGAGGCAAACCGGTATTCTCTGGAGGATGTTTGTCTTGAGATGTCCTCTTACGGAAAAGGTGATATTCGGGAACCTATGATTACAGTGATCCATGCTGACGGCAGCGCGACTTCGGATTTTACTTATTGCGACGCAAAAATCCGGAAAGGCAAAGCGAATGCCCTGACGCTTCCCGGCTCTTACGGGAGCGAGGAGGAAGTGGAGGAACTTCAGATCACCATGAAAGATCTGCAATACGATCTGACCTTGCAATTATATTATGATGTATATGAAGCATGTGATGTGATAACGCGAAGGGCTGTCCTTCAAAATGACGGGAAACAGGCCGTGACGGTGGAACGGCTGCTCAGTATGCTGGTGGATTTTCCCAAAGACCGTTATGTATTTACCACATTTACGGGAGCCTGGGCGAGGGAGATGAACCGGTGCGATACAGAGATTGTCGCGGGAAAATATGTGAATGCATCTTATACGGGAACATCTTCCGGTCGGGCAAATCCCTTTGTCATGCTCGAAAAACACGGAACAACGGAAACTGCAGGAGATTGTTACGGATTTAATCTGATCTACAGCGGAAATCATTATGAAGTATGCGAAGTCAATGCTTACGGAAAGGTGCGCTTTGCGTCGGGGATTCATCCGGATTCCTTCCGGTGGATACTGGAACCTGAGAAATCCTTGGAGGCTCCGGAGGCCGTTTTCACATATTCAAAAGACGGAGAGGGCGGTATGAGCAGGAATATGCACCGATTCGTCCGGAAGCATATTGTCCGCGGAGTATGGCGGGACCGTCCCCGTCCTGTGCTTTTAAACAGCTGGGAAGCCGCGTATTTTGATATCAATGAGAGCAGATTGTTAAAGCTTGCAAAAGAGGCGGCAAACGCGGGCATTGAGCTTTTCGTCATGGATGACGGGTGGTTCGGAGAGCGGGAAGATGATACGAAGGGACTAGGAGACTGGGAGCCGAATCCGAAAAAACTTCCCGGCGGACTTAAGGGACTTTGCTCGAAAATTCAGGCGCTGGGATTAAAATTCGGTCTCTGGGTGGAGCCGGAGATGGTGAATGTGAACAGCAATCTTTATGGGGAACATCCGGAATATGTATTGCAGATTCCCGATAAACCGCATGCGGAGGGGAGAAACCAGAGAATTCTGGATCTTACCTCGCCAAAAGTGCAGGATTATGTGATTGACAGCATGAAGAAGGTATTTGGAAGCTGCGAAATTTCTTATGTGAAATGGGATATGAACCGGATCTTTACGGATTATTTTTCACAAAATCTTGACGCCGGACATCAGGGAGAAGTGGCTCACCGGTATATCCTGGGATTGTACCGCTGTATGCGGGAATTGACGCAGGCATTTCCGGATATTTTATTTGAGGGCTGTGCGGCGGGCGGCAATCGCTTTGATCTGGGGATTCTTTGTTATTTTCCGCAGATCTGGGCAAGCGATGATACGGACGCTTATCAGCGGGCTAAGATTCAGACGGGTTATAGCTACGGTTATCCGATGTCCGCCTTGGGCGCACATGTATCAGGCGTGCCAAATCATCAGACGCTCCGCCGCACGCCGCTGGAAACGCGGTTTCATGTGGCGTCCTTCGGGGCGCTTGGTTATGAATGTAACCTTTGCGATATGAAAAAGGAAGAACTGGAGGCGGTGAAAGCGCAGATCGCCCTTTATAAAGAATGGCGGGATGTCTTTTTCTTCGGAGAATTTTATCGGGGAAGGAGATTTGAAAATCCAGGAGATCGTGAGAGAGGGGGAAATCTTTGCGAGTGGACGGTGGTTTCCGCCGACGGCAGAAAGGCCGTGGGAATGATCATGCAAAGCCTTGTTGTTCCCAATACGCAATATGAGTGCTATTATGCGCAGGGCTTGAAGGAAAATCAACGGTATCATTTTTATAACCGTTTATTGAGCTATAATGTAAAAGATTTCGGGGATCTGGTAAATACGGTGTCTCCGGTGCACATCCGGCAGGATTCCGTGATGCATAATCTGATCGCGAAATTTGTGAAGATGAGCGGGGCGAAAGAGGATTATTGCGCTTACGGCGATACGTTAATGTACGGGGGAGTCAGGCTTAAGCCGGCTTTTGCGGGGACAGGGTATAATGAAAACGTAAGGTTTTTTCCGGATTTTTCGTCCGGAATGATGTTTATGGAGGCAGTGGAAGATGAAGAACATGAATGAAATGATAAAAAGACTGGTAACTTACGGGATTGATCAAACGCTTACGGCGCCGGAGGAGGAGATCTATGTGACGAATCTGTTATTGGCAGATCTCGGCATGGATGAGTATGAAGATCCGGGAGAGGTGCCAAAGATTACGACGCCGGAAGAACTGGAGGAGGTGCTTTCGGCATGCTGCGATCATGCGGTGGAGAACGGGATCATAAAGCAGGACAGCGTGGTGACGAGAGATCTGTTTGATACCAAGCTTATGAATGAATTATTGCCCCGCCCTCATGAGGTGGTAAAACGATTTTGGGAGGAATATGAGAAGTCTGCGGAGGCTGCCACGGAATATTATTTTCATTTTGCAAAGGCTTCCGATTATATCAGAACCTATCGGGTGAAGCGGGATCTGAAGTGGAAGGCCTCCACGGAATTTGGAGAGATGGATATTACGATCAATCTGTCCAAGCCGGAAAAAGATCCGAAGATGATCGCTCTGGCAAAGACCATGAAATCTTCGTCTTATCCGAAGTGTCTGATATGCAGGGAAAATGAGGGATATGCGGGACGACTGAATCATCCGGCAAGGCAGAATCACAGGATTATTCCGCTTACCGTCGGCGCGGGAAAATGGGGGCTGCAATATTCTCCGTATGTATATTATCATGAGCATTGCATTGTCTTCAACGGGGAGCATGTCCCGATGAAGATCGATAAGGCGACTTTTGAAAAATTATTTGATTTTATCGATCTGTTTCCACACTATTTTATCGGTTCCAATGCGGATCTGCCCATTGTGGGGGGATCTATTTTAAGCCATGATCATTTTCAGGGGGGACGCTATGAATTTGCCATGGCAAGGGCACAGATCGAGCGGGAACTGGAATTTGAGGGATTTAAAGACGTGAAGGCAGGGATTGTGAAATGGCCGATGTCGGTAATCCGGTTAAGCGGCAGTGACAGAAGTCGCGTGACCGCTCTGGCGGCAAAGATACTGGATTGCTGGCGGGGATATTCCGATGAATCGGTGGAAATCTATGCTGAGACAGAGGAAGAAAAACATAATACGATCACGCCGATCGCCAGAAAACGGGGAGAAAACTATGAGCTGGATCTTGTATTGCGCAACAACCGGACAACGAAAGAACATCCGCTGGGATTGTTTCATCCATGGGAGGAATTGCATCACATCAAGAAAGAGAACATCGGTCTTATTGAGGTGATGGGTCTTGCGGTGCTTCCGGCAAGATTAAAGAAAGAGCTGGGGATGCTCAAGGAAGCGATCCTCAACCATCAGGATATCGGTGCAATTCCGCAGATCGCAGCTCACGCCCGGTGGGCAGAGGAATTTCTCGCCCGTTACGATGAGATCAATGAGCAAAATATCGGAGAGATCATCAAAAAAGAGGTTGGAAAGGTCTTTGAACAGGTTCTTTTGTGCGCAGGCGTTTTTAAGAGAGACGAGGAAGGAACTGCGGCATTTTTGAGATTTGCGGAAAATGTTCGGTAGATTCGGATATCGTTGGAGGGGAGAAAAGATAAAAAACTTGAAAAAGTTCGGATTATCTGATAAAATAAAGCTTTGCAGGCGTAACTGTATTTATCGCAGAGGGGATAAAAAAGGCGATTGTGAAAAATGACGCCGGCGGATTGCTGCGTACTTTTTGCCGGTAATAAAAAAATATGAGGAATCAGGTTATGGAACGGAATGAATTTAACGGTACATGGTTTGTTCTCCATGTGGAGACCGGAAAAGAAGAACAGATCGTTACAATTTTCAGGGAAAAGATCGGGACGGAATCCGGGCTGTTTGATGAATGTTTTTACATTACATATGAGGATGTGTGGAGATATCATCAATATAGCATTGTGGAGAAGCGGATCTTCTTTCCGGGATATATTTTTATCATATCAAAGCGTCCTATGGAATTGTATCAGGAGTTGAAGAAGATTCCGCAATTTACC
>CADBTR010000152.1 GCA_902797675.1 uncultured Lachnospiraceae bacterium | reverse complement strand
GGGAGGCAAAAAAGGGAGCGTTAAAGGCAATTCAGCAGATTGAGGATCTGCATTATGATGCGGAATTAAGAAGCGAGGGATATGATAAGATCATAAAATACGGGATCGCCTTTTGTAAGAAAGACTGCCATGTGGAAGTTATGGAAGATTGAATAATTACTATATATTTATAAATAACGGAAATGAACTGTAGATTCTAAAAATATTTTTATGATAATGGCTTGAGGAAAGGAGTGTTTCATTATGCCGATATTTGCAAGAAATGACGGAACAGACAGTCACAATGACAGCACGCAACCTGTCTCACAGAACGCGCAGGGAGGCGGATTCTGTATGTCCTGCGGCACTCCACTAAAGGAGGAAGCCTTGTTTTGCAGCCGATGTGGAACTCCGGTGAGACAGATATCTGTTGAAGAAATGCAGCCCGTAAGCAGACAGGATATGCAGCAGTCTTCCACTGTGCAGGATCAGTGGGATGAGGATGAGATCGTTCTCGAATTTCAAAGGGAAATAACCGATGCAGTGGGTGATGCGGTAAGCGACAGAATGGAAGAAGTCGTAGAAAAGATCGATCATCCGGTCGTGGCACTTCTTGGCGGAGCGGGTTCCTTTTTTAGCGGAATCATCCGTATGTTTACGGAATGGAAGGCATTGATCTTTACCGCTTTACTGACCGGCATCTGGGTATGGCTGAATCAGGTATTTGTAAAGGACGATGAGAACACACTTACCGAGGTGCTTTCGGTGATTACCTTTGCAAGAGGGGGCACTTATGGGACAACTGCGGGAACTGTCGGCGGGTTTTTAGGAAAAGGTCTGGTGGCAGGAGGGTTTGCCTCCCTTTTATACGGCGGTTTTCCAAGACTATGGCAGGGGATCAGGGCAATCTTTGGCAAGGGATTCCATATTGGAAGCTTTCTGGCAGGATTTGGCGCGTCGGCGGCTTTGTATCTGTTTATGGCAGGAAATTGGGGGCTTGAAGGCATCATGGTAGGAATTGCCGGAGCGTTGTGTGCCGTAGAAGCATTGGGAGAAAAGAATGGTTTTATCTCCTCGCTGGCAGCCTCTCTTTCCGCAAAACGGATGCCGGATAAGAGCAAAATTTTGGACAGTGGAAAATATAAAAGTATACTATTGGGTGCAACGGCAGGATTTATCGTGATGGCGGCGGTATGCGGAATGGAAGTGGAGCTTCCGGATTGGTCATGGATCGTGGCGCTTTCCGTCGCACTCCTTGGTCTGGTGTTAAGTCTGGTTCTTAAAAACAGGGAGGTAGGCGCATGAAGAAAAAGATATTTGCATGGTTGACGATACTTGTTATATTGGCGGGCAACATTGGTTTCTTTCATATGCCGGTGAGAGCGGAAGAAGAGGAAAGCGGATATTGGGAGCTTACGGATACCCGGTTTTATATTTTTTATGCACCGACAGAAGAAAATGAGTGCAGTTCTTATACTTATCGCAGTGACGGGGCTTCGGATTATTATGAATATTCTGTATCGGAAGGAAGCTTCAAAGTTACCAATACTTATGACAAAAGCCTTAAAACATCAGATGGTTTTGATTATAAATGACTTTCCAGAACGTATACAGCCGGTTATGATAAGCCGGAATCCAAATATACGGCAGGTGACAAAGCAACGATATCCGTAACTGCCTCCACTCCGAAAAATGACCTTACACGTTTTGGCTATTCCAACGGGATATGGGTATCTTTCTGGGAAGGCGAGTATACCAATGAAAGTGTGGGAAGCACCAATGGAGAGAGATTCACCGATAAAAAAGGTGAGAAAAAGATTGAGGCTACACAGGAAGAACTTTCCGTAAGCGGTGAGCTTTCCGCAAAATTTCCGGAAGGTGAAGAAGACGATATCATCAATATTGTGATCACCAATGAAGATATGAATGCGGTCTATGAATACCGTTGGGTTGAAAATGAGAAAACAGAGACGGAGAAAAAATATCATTGGGAACTTACAAACAGCGGTGATGTGATTGCCAAGCCGGGAGACTGGAGTACTGAATATGCATTGATTGATATTTCCTCCAGCAAAGGCACCTTTCATTACGAGCTTACCCATCGGGGCGGTGATTTTAAACAATATTATTATCCGGAATCACATTCTAACTGTGACGGTGAATATGTAAAGCAGGATGTGACCGTAACAGGACAGAAGAATGTATATGAAGCAGGAGATATTGCGACCTTGAGCATCAGTTCGTCGGTAGATCATAGTAAGCATGAGCCGGATTGCCCCACCGATATCAGTGCAAGATTGTCTTTTCAGGAGCCGAACGAAAACACGCCATGGACATTTAACAGGGGTGATACAAGATTTGAATCGAAGGATCCGGATGATGATTCGCCATGGGCTTATACGGTCGTTGAGGGTGGGGGATATGAGTATCATGCGGATATCAAACAGCATCCCTGCAACGGATATGGCGGTATCAGCGATAAGAAGATCGTAGCTGCCATGCCGGAAGGCTCGGAAGAAGATGATGAATTATGGATGATCATAAGTTTTGGAGGAAAAGTTTCTTCATGGTATCAATATCACTGGACGAATTATAAAACAGTCACTTCTTCCAAAGCATCGGATTCCGGAAAAGACGGAGATAAGAAAAAGAAGAGTGAGAAAGATGATTCCTATATTACAAAAACGATCAAAACCGATGCAAAGAAAGAAACCGGTGAGGACGGAGGGAATGTGATTCCTGCGGCGATCGTTTTTGGAGCCTCCGCTGTTGCAGGCGCTGCGGCTGCCGGGAGTGCAGCCGGAAGGTCAGGCAGGAGATCGAAGAAAAAAGAAGAGGAGGAAGATACAACTTTCAAGATGTATCTGTCCAAGGAATTTAAGAATTATGTGCGTAAGGGCGTAAGTCAGCCAGTGACGGTTTATGCCCGTATCGTTCAGGTGGTGAGGGGAAGCGAGATGCCGAGAGATGATTTCTCCGCGCAGATCACCGCATATGCTGCTACATCGGGGGTAAATGTGGCAAAGGGCAGTTTTGCGGGCGGAAAACAGGCATTTTTGATCAGCGTTCCGGATCCGGATTTTGAGGAAACAAAATTTACGGTGAATTTCCGGTTTAGCGCGGAACACGGCGCTTTTACAAATCAGGTGACTTTCGACATCGCAGGAGATGCAAGGGCTTGTTTTGTATTCCCGAAGACCTTGCGTTATGTAACGCCGAAGAGCACCGATAAATTCATGATGTTCCTGGGCGGCGAAGAGCCATTTGAGAAATATGTGGTGCTGGAGGGATTTGTGCAGGATGCGCAGGAATATGAGGTACATTCTGACAGACAGGATCTTACGGCAACGTGTGAACAGGTAAAACCGTATATCTGGCGTATACGTTTTGAGAACAGAACAGAGAAGCCGCGCTCTAACTTCGGAGAATTTCCGGAGACTGCAACCGTTCGCATCGCGTTCTTTAATCAGGTGGGCGACCGGGCCGAGTGCAGCTGTGAGATCCGGCTGTGTCCGGAGGGCTTGTTTGTGGTTACTACAGGATTGGCTCCGGAACGTGTGAAGGAGGATCATATCGAGGTCTGCACCAATGAACTGACTTCGGAATCACATCTTGCACAGACGGAGATTACGGTCTATGCGGGAATAAAAGAAGATCATGAGAGCAGAAAGCTGGAATCGCCGGTCATCATCATGCCGTTAAATCTTTCCGGAGAACAGAAGTTAATCCCGAGGGATGAGGCTTCCGGCAAAGTACTTAATAATTATCGCTATGAGTTGGGAATGCAAGGCGGGTCTAAGGTGGTATTTCAACCGTACCGCGCGTTGCTTACGCCGAGAGAGGCTTTGCCGTACCGGTATGACATACTCCTGAAAGCAGGGACGGAGCGTACGCCTTTCGAGGCAAAACTGCCGATTCGTCTGATCGGTGAGGAGGAGATAACGGATCGGTTTAGGCGACAGAATGAGCTTGCCTCTCTTAAGCGGCTTATCGTGATCCTCAATCTTAAGGATAATGAAAAGGCGAGAGAACTTGTGCTGAATCTGCGCAACATTCCGACCTCTTACCTTGGAAATCAAAGAAAATGGCTGTTTGAATATGGTGTGGAATTGCAGGAAAAGGAACGGGAGAGTGAAGAACGGTGGGCAGGTTATATGTCCGCCGGCATCGAGATCTTAACGTACGGGCGCTGGGGCATTGACCTGGCATTTTCCTATACTGTTATCGCCATTTGCAAAGTCAATAAATTTCCGGATGCCATTATCGAGCCGATCGCTTCGGGATTGTTTAAGCTGGCGCAGGAGATCTGTGCGGATGCCAGCGTGCGGTATATCTGGGGAATTGAACTGCCGTCTGATTCGGTGAACAGACATATCGAGGAGATGGTATGGTCCACCATTGAAAATATTCTGTTCGGAGCGTTTGTATCGCCGAATATTGAGAATCTGCAGCCAAAACGGCTTGTTGCGGCATTGACGGCGGCGGCCTGCTATAATTTCTGCAACAATATGCGCTCCTGCTATGATGAGGAGAGCGGCAGATATGACATTTATAAAGCCTTTGTCAAGACCGTCAACAATGTATCGTTGCAAACTTTAAAGATCGTTGTCTTTAAGAAACTGATTCCTTATGCAAACGCCAAGGCGCAGGAGAGTTCTAATTATACCAGAGCTTATGACGGCAGCAGGTATCAGCCTTCTTACAATGCCGGAAGATACGGCAGAGGCTATAATGACGGGATTCTTGACAGAGCAAGCGAATTGCTCCGAAAGACCATGGATAAGTTCGGCACTTATGTTGCGGAGAACTGGCAGAGGTTGCAGAATGCAGTCAGAGGAAGTATTCCGAATTCATGGAGAACCCTTGCCAATGAGCTGGTAAACAGCGAGACAATGCAGCAATTTTCCGAAGTTTTCCATGAAAATATCTCAGAAACCGTTGAGGGAACTGCCATTGATGCCACGGCGGAATTTTTCGGTGACAGTCTTGATGAAACGACCGGCGCATTGTTGAAGTCTCTGGGCAGTTTCGAGATCGAAGTGACACAAGACGGTGTGACAAGAAAGGTGCGTATCCCTTTATTTGCGGCACTTTGCGGATTTTTAGATCATATGATACAGAAAACGGGATTTTTAAATGCTCAGAAGTTGGATTTTTCCGGCGTATTTCCGGATGTGATGCCTTCTGTAACACCGCAGGCAGCCATCGATGCCATCCGAAGATATGGAAATGCCGCAGAGGCAGAGTTTATGGATCTGTTCCATATCTCTGAAGACGATATAAGGGTCACATCGGATACCTTTGCATCGGGAGCAGAGGGAGGTTCTCTGGATACAGGAACAGACTGGCACGGATATGCCAGATAAGAAGGATTTATTTGAGAATTACTTGATCAGATAATAAACGATCATTATTTGAGGAGAAAAAATGGGAGATTTTTATTTTACCAGACATGGTCAAACGGTGTGGAATGTGGAAAATAAGATATGCGGCGCAACGGACAGTCCGCTGACAGAACTTGGAAGAAAACAGGCAAGGGAGCTTGGAGAAAAAATCAGGGCGGAGGGATTGCATATTGATGAGATCTTATATTCACCGCTTAGCAGGGCAAAGGATACCGCGCTGCTGATATCTGAAATAACGGGAATTACAGCAAGGGAAGAAGTACGCCTGATCGAACAGAACTTTGGAAAATGGGAGTCAACGCCAAGAGATGGCGCAGGTTTTAAAGAAGACAAAAAGCGTTTTGCCATAAGTTATGACGGCGGCGAATCCATGCTTAAGCTTTGTCAGCGGATATACAATCTGCTCGATGACATTAAAAAAGAGCCGGATAAGGTATATCTTCTGGTTGCCCATAATGGGATATCAAGGGCAATCGAGTCTTATTTTCATGATATGACAAATGAGGAATTTGCCGCATTTGGAATTAAGAATTGTGAGATCAGAAAGTATCATTTTGAAAAGAAACGTTAGTTTCATTCGTTTTGTTTGATAAAGAGACTTTCATAAAAATGTAAAAAAACTGCAGTTTCCCCGAAAAGAAACTGCGGTTTTTTCTTTCATATTTCCGTCGGCAAATACGAAAAAACTTGACATCATGTCTATCATCGTGTATAGTTAATACAATATGAAATATGTGAAAAAAAACTAAAAAAAGTCATGCTGCAGAGATGTAGGCATTTATTTTTATGGAACAGCTTTTAACGGGAACAGTTGCTCCGGTCGTGAATTTCTGCAGAGAAAGGAAGGTCGAGAGATGAGAAAAAATACCGCAATCAGAGGTACTGTGTTTTTGGTGTGCTGTCTTGCATCCGCAACGATGCTCACTTCTTGTGAAAAAGATGATTCAGAAGCAAAAATATCTGAAAAGGTAAAGGAGTTTGAGGCGGGTATTCAAAAAAGCTCAGTTGATATCGGTAAAAATAAGGGGATCGTTGTGGGCTCTGTAAACATGGGAATGAACGGAGAATGGTTTGCAGAGGTGATGAACGGAATAAGGGATGCCGCTTCTGATCTTGGCGTTGAAGTGAAGATGCTGGATTCTGAAAGTGATGTCGGAAAGGAAGCGGATAATATCCATCAACTTCTGGATGAGGGAATCGACACATTGGTGATTTCCCCTATCGATGTGGATCAGTCTGCGGTGCCGATCAATGAAGTGCTGGATGAGGGAATCCCTGTCGTATCATGGAATACGACGGTCAATACGGATGTAACCGCCAGCGTTGGCGTGATTCCTGATGATCTGGGGGCAGGAGCGGGAGAATATGCCTGTGAGTACATAAAAGCGCACGATCTGAAGAATGTGAATCTGATGATATTGGAGAATACTACATATGAGATCGGGATCGGCAGATGTGACGGTTTCAGATCGGCAATACAGGACATGGTCGATCAGGGTCTGATCAATGTAGTATGTACGGAAGAAGCGGAATTTCGTGATCAGGGGAAAGAAGTCACAGAGGAAGCACTGTCGGAATATTCCGATATTGATATGATCTGGGCATGGAATCAGGGGGCGCTCACCGGAGCGGCAGATGCATTGAAAGAGATGAACGAGAGCGATATTATTCTTCTGGGCGTGGATATGAGTATGGAACTGGCAGACGATATGCTCGGGGATAAGATCGATCTGGAAGCGGTGACTACGCAGCTGCCTTATAATATGGGATATAAAGCGGTGGTAAATGCAGTAGAAGCGGCGAAGGGAAACAAGACGGAAAAGAACATATGGATTCCGGTCTCTACATATACGAAAAATAACAAGACAAGATTAGAGCAATATAAAGAAAATCATAAAGATTTAGTGAATGAATAGCAGGAGGAGAAGATTATGCCGGAACATACTTTTGAAAAAAAGCAGGGTGGGAATACCTTTCGCGGTAATAAACTGCTTTCTAACATCAATATAGGGGGAAGGATCTTTGCTTTTATCATAACAATGCTGGTTGTCATGATCATTCCTATCGTTGTTTTGATCACGCGGACGTTTCATTATAACAATCAGTATAACGAATTGCTGGAGAATCTCTCAAAGATCAGTTATATCGTCAATGAAACAGAATCTCAGGGTGATCGTATTCTTGGATATTGTACGATCAATAAAAAGGTTGCAGATACGGACGAGACAGAGATCATTGTCAGAATGCAGACATATTTTGAAGAAATCATGGAAAATGCAGATGTGCAGAATTTGTCAAAAGATGATCGCGCAAAATTTGAAATCGTAAATAATCTTATGAGCAGCTATGTGCAAGATTATAAAGAAGGTCTTTCAAGGTGTGGAGATAATTTTTCACTTGCCGGTGATGTGCAGTTCTATTCCATGATCCAGACAGCGGGTTATCTGTCCACAAGAAGTAATGCACTGCTGGCCTATGAGATGGATCAGAGCGACCGGATCAGAGGAGAGATCTCGGGACATCTTCAAAAAACAATTATGATAACAGCTGTTTTACTTGCAGTCATTATCGTGATATCGATCTTTTTGGCATGGCATTTGAAGAGAAGTATTACACATCCTGTCAATATTCTTAAGAACGAGATGAGAACGATCGCAGAGGGAGATTTGTCAAACGACATCCTGAATGTGGGGAGAAATGATGAGATCGGAGATATGGCAGATGCTTTCAATATCATGAAACAGAATCTTCATGATATCATTACAAAGGTATCTGAGATGACGGAACAGTTTGGTACAGCGGTAACTGAGATCAGCGATCATACGGAAGCCAATGCAACGAACAGTGAAAATATATCGGTAACCGTCGATGAAATACTGGCTCATCTGGAGACACAGAATTCCAAGACGGCGGAGGCACAGGGGTCTATTGCAGAGATCACGCATGTATCGGAACAGATCGCTTCCTATGCGGAACAGATTGCCGCCAAGTCAAAGAAAACTCTGGAAGATTCCAAACTCGGCACGGAAAATATTGAGGAGCATACAAGACAGCTTTCTGAGGTGAATGATGTGATGGAGGCTGTGGCAGATGTTGTCCGCGGTCTGGAGAGCAGTACCGAGGAGATGACGGATATCGTGGATACGATATCGGAGATATCAAGTGAGACAAACCTTCTCTCCCTGAATGCATCAATTGAGGCGGCAAGAGCTGGTGAGAGCGGAAGAGGATTCTCGGTTGTTGCAAGCGAGATCGGAAATCTGGCGGATCATTCCAGTGAATCTACGGAGAAGATCAGTATGATTATTGAAGATGTTCAGAACAAGATGCATCAGATGATCGATAAGATGCGATTGGGTATGGATAAGCTGAGAACCGGAAATGAAACGGCGAATAGTACAAAAAAGAGTTTTCAATTTATCAGGCAGGGCGTGCTGGAGATGAATGAAAATATCAACTCTATTTTAACCGATATCGAGAGTCTTGCAAAGCGTGTGGAGAAGATAGAGGAAAACATGATGGTGATCGGTGAGATGACGGATGAGAACGTGGCGATCACAAACGATATCGTTCAGATGGTTCATGAAGAAAATTCAAATCTGGAAAAAGTCGTAGAGACAATGTCGGATTTTTCTAATCATACGGAGGAATTGAGCAATACGGTCAGGAAATTTCAATTATAAAATATTGTACAGGGGTATTGTGAGGAGGTGTTTTGAATTATGAAAGATTGAAAAATGAGCACAACTCTTACAATCATTATCACGAGTGTCACGACGGTATGTATTGTTCTTTTGTATGTGATAGCCAACAGAAGCATGATGACCATGATGAAGACTTCTGAACTGGATAATATGCGAAGTTCCTTACAGGCGCAGACCGGTTTGATCGAGGAATATGTGGCGCATCAGGAAGATAATTTGACAGCATTCAGCAAGGCTCCTGAGGTGGCGGAGTTGTTGAAAGATCCGGAAAATGAGGAAAAACAGAAAGCGGCACAGGCATATACCGAGGCGTATTATGCCGAATTGGATAACTGGGAAGGTCTTTATATCGGTGAATGGAATACGCATGTGATCACACATTCAAATACGGAATATATCGGAATGATCACAAGACCCGATGCCGGACCGCTAAAACAGCTTCAGGATGCCATGAAGGAGGCAAGGGGGCTGTATAACACGGGAATTATTGTATCGCCTGCATCCAAGAAACTGGTTTTATCGATGTATTGTCCTGTTTATGATGAGGATGGCAGGACGATATTAGGATATGTGGGCGGAGGATCGTTTGCGGCAGGTTTACGGGATTCATTGGCTTCTATTGGAGAAGATGAGGAAAGGTATTCCATGCTGAACGCGGAATCCGGTATCTATATTTTTGATGAAGATGAGTCTTTGATGACTACAGAAGTAAAAGATGAACTGCTTCTTTCCATTATCAATGAGGTAAAGGGTACAACAGACAGCGTCGTTGGAAATAAAGAATATAAAGATGAGAATACAGGTTCTTCTATCGCTGCCTATCAATCCATCTCTGAACATGGCTGGGTGCTTGTGTCCAGAGACAGTGAAGAAAATATCTATTATGATGCCAACCGAAGCATGCGGATCCTGGGAATGATCTGTGTTGTGGTTGATGTGTTGATCGCCGTACTGGCGTTCCTCTTTATCCGCTTCAGTACAAGACCGTTGAAACTGGTGGAGAATTCGATTATTCAATTGAAGAATTTTCAATTGGAAAAGCGTCATCAGTTGGATTCGTATATTGACCAGGGAAGCGAGATCGGTCAGATCGCCACAGCGCTGGATTCTTTGTATGATTCTTTCAATGAGATTGTCGCTACCCTCGGCAGCTGTTCGGATTCCCTGTTGCAATCAGCTGTAAATATGACAGATTCTTCCGGTTTTTTGGTACAATGTGTTGAGACGAATTCAGAAACTACAGAGCGATTCTCAAAGCATGCGGAATCATTGACTGACGCTGTGGGAAGAGTGGACAGCGTGATCGGAGAGATTGCGGATGTTGTATCGGATGTGGAATCAAAGATTCAGATCGGAACGGAGCGAAGCAATAATCTGAGTGATCAGGTTGTCCATATGAGAGATACTGTCGGTTCTTCACTCAATAATACAACAGTCAAGATCGAGGAGAACAGAGTTGCAATAGAGAATGCAATGCTAAAATTGCAATCGTTGACGCGTATCGATGAGATGGCTGAACAGATCTTAGATATTACCAGTCAGACAAACCTGCTCTCATTGAATGCATCCATTGAAGCGGCGAGAGCGGGAGAAGCAGGACGGGGCTTTGCAGTTGTCGCAGGAGAGATCGGAACATTAGCTTCCAGCTCATCGGAGACAGCTGAGGAGATCCAGAATATCTGTAACGAGACAAGGGATAATATTGCACAGATCCAGAGCTGTTTTGATAATATTGTATCTTTCTTACAAAAAGATGTCAGAGGACAATTTCAGGAGTTTGCCAAGGCGACGGAGGAATATCATGATTCGATCGAGGAGATCCGCAAGATCATTTATGACATTGAGGAATCTGCGAATGTCTTTGTGGAATCGGTAAATAATATCAAAGATCAGATCAATGAGGTAAAGAATATGTCGGGAAGTGATGCGATCAGTACGGCAGATGTTATGGAGACAGTAGAACAGATCGAGAAGTCAACGGAGGAAATGTCTGGTATTATCGCAGCAAATAAGCGCAATGCAGACGCGATTCGTGATGTTGTAGGACGGTTCTCTGTCTGAGGAAGGAAATAAACAGTTACTATTCACAGCCACTTCCCCCCCCTTCATTCGCAAAGGCGGCTATGCCGCTTTCCCGCACTTCGTGCTAACTTTGCTCATAAGGGGGAAGTGACTGATTCCAGT
>CADBTR010000151.1 GCA_902797675.1 uncultured Lachnospiraceae bacterium | reverse complement strand
GCTTGCTGCCAACGGCAGCAATTCCCGTAGGTCGGAGATTCAAACTCCCACCTACGTAAGTTTCCTTTCTTTACTCATCACCTATAGAGGTAGGAGTTTGAATCGGAGTGCCGTTGAACGGCAACCTTACGCCAATATCGGGCAGGGACGATTACCCGTACCCTGCCCGATTTCTGTTAAGGAGTTTCTTTTATCACAAATATCATCTCGCCTTTTTTTAAGCGATCACTTTTTTTATCGTTATTTTTCATGATCGAGTCTGCCGTGGTGCAATATTTCTTTGCAATATTCCATATCGTATCTCCCTCTTTCACCAGATATCCCGCCATGCTTGGAATGGTCTGCAATTTTTCCAGATCAAGGGGCTCCGCCTCCACTTTTGTGACGACACAGATTTCCTCCTGCTCCATAACAAGCGTATCCAGAACAACCGATGCTTTTACTTCAATCTCATTATTTCCGGTCATTGCCGCACTGATTTTTTCAAGGGACGGTCTGATTAAGATCATGGAGTCACCGGAAACCTCTTCCGCCTCGATTACATGGGTGAATGGTATGATCTCATCGGCGATTCCGATCGGCATCTGATCATCCTGCGCCACATACATCAATTTCATCACAACGATCCCGTCCGCCCGGATTCCTTTCTCACACACCTCCGTATTCTCCACATAGGCGGTTCCCTGCGCGCTCAATAATTGCAATACCGTTCCCTGTTCCCGATCCAGCTTTAACTTATCCGAAATCCTGCATTGCGATATATTTTTCATGATCAGTTTACTGCAATTGACTTTTTCGCACTCCGGTTTTAATTCCTGCCTGAGCGAATAGAGATCCTGCAAGACATCAATTTCCTCCTCCTGATAGATCCGCATCGTCAATTCCAGCACAACTTCCATCTCCACCATACGCGCCTCGCCGTCATAGTCTGCCTTTGGCGCAAGAGTACCGGAAGCGATGCCGACCTCAATATCTCCCAGTGCACCTTCCAGGGCGCCCGCCACTTCCAGTTCTCCCTCAAAAGGAATGGAGGATTCCAGCCACTGAACCGGCGCTTCCTCATCTTCCGGCTGATACATAAAGAATACTTTAAATTCCCCTGCCAGCGCGATTTTATCATTATATATTTTTGTGGAACAATTATTTAATGTGATGGAATCCCAGAGGATTTCAGAAATATTTAGCTTATTGGCCGGAATCTCGATATCCTCCCTCACCCGATAAGTATCTTTCTTATGTACCGCAAGCCGCAGCAGAGATTCCGGTTTTTTTAATGCCTGAACGGTATCATCCCCCTGAATCTCTTTTATTGTCTCGCAATCAATTGCTTTTTCCGATAATACCGTCAGCGTGACGATGGCCTTTACACTGATTTTTCTGGTATTGATCACACTGATATTCAGATCATCAATGACTCCCGAAGCCTGCACGAAATCATCATTTCCAAATTGATCCCCGTTTACCGTTTCCTCGAACGATATGGTATTTCCCATGCTTTGCAGGCGCTTGCCCTCATCTGCCGCAAGATATAAAATCTTAAAATCCATGCGTCCCCGCACATTGACGCGTCCCTCACTGATTTTTACACTGTCGATGGTAATTCCCGCTGATTTTGTAATACATTTTTCAATGTCTCCGTTTACATCCGGCACATTGAAATCATCATCCAGTGTGAGCTGGGCTGCCACTTTGGGATTCATACAATTCATATGTAAAAAAGATGTCACTGTCTCCATTCTTTACCTCCTCTGATAACGATCGTTTCTGATCTGACTGAGTTTTTTTCGTTCTTGGTCTGCCTCCTATGACAATATATCCTATGTCGGAAGGCGGAATACTATGACATCTCAAATCCATAGAAATGTAGCCGGACAAATCTATTGAAAGACCACCGGCAGATCTCCGGGGGCAATTTTCATAATTAGATACGGATAAGATTCCTGCCGGCTGATATGCTCCCGCCCTGCCGGTCCTTTCAATAAGGTATTGACGATAATAGCATTTTCCGACCGGTAACAAGCTTCCACTTCAATGGAATATCCGTCCGTCGGCTGCGCTCCGTATCCGATCAGAAGATATCTGGCATTATCATCTGCATAGGTCATCCGGAAATACTCCGTCAAGGATTTTTGAATCAGTTTCTGCACCTGTGGAGGCGCTTCCTCTGCCGGAACAGCCTCCCACACCACATCTTTTACTTTATCCGTACTGTATCTTTCCACGCAGCCGGTGAAAATACATACCACAGCAAGCAAACCAAAAATAAGAAACCATTTTTTCGATCCCATAATCAATCTATCCTCATAAACTCTTTTTATTACTATATGCAAAAAGAGCTCCGAAGAGCTCTTTTAATCTTTCTTTCCCATTTTTTCCATGTTGGGCAATACCGTCTTTTCCTGATTATTGATGTGATTCAGGATTGCTTCCTTTGCCCTCTTCACATCGCGTTCCTCGATGGCGCGGATAATTTCTTCATGCTCCAGAATCAGATTATTTCTGGTTTCCTTATCCTTAATATATTCCATGCGATACCGGTACATCTGTTCCCGTAAATTATATAAAATCTGATTTAATCTCTTATTCCCGGTGGATTGATAAATGATATCATGAAATTGCACATCTGTCACTGCAATTTCTTTCACTTTATTTTCCCGGATATATTTGCGGAACGTATTCAGATTTTCTCTTAACAATACGATTTCCTGACCTGTCCTCTTGGCGCAGCACAATTGTATGGCAAGGCTTTCCAACACCCGCCGCACTTCCAGTACATCATTCAGATCTTCCTTTGTGATTCTTGCGACCTCTGCGCTTCTTCTCGGCGTCATAACCACAAGACCTTCCAGTTCCAGCTTCCGGATTGCTTCCCGTATGGGAGTTCTGCTGACTCCCAGCTTGTTGGCAAGTTTTACTTCCATGAGATGCTCTCCCGGCTCCAGATCTCCGGTGAGAATCGCTTCGCGCAGCGTATTAAACACGACCTCCCGAAGCGGCAGATATTCATCCTGTTGCAAACTAATATCTTTCATGCGCCATTCCTCCATCTGTAATAAATACCTGTCGGCAGCGACTGTCTGTCTTTAATGCGGCATATGCCTCTCTCGCTTTTTCCTCCGTCTCAAAAAGTCCGAATACGGTAGGTCCGCTTCCGCTCATCATGGCTCCCGCAGCACCCATCCTTATCATTTCCTCTTTGATCTGACGGATGATCGGGTATAGCCCTTCCGTCACATCTGCAAGCACATTTCCCATCTTGGACACCATGCCTTTCAGATTTCCCGCTTCGATCTCTCCGATCAATCCGTCAATATCCGGATGATGCTCAATCTCGTCCGCTTTCAGGGCTCCATATACCATTTTTGTAGATACATTGATTCCCGGCTTTGCCAGCACAATGTAAACCGGCGGAATACTCCTAACCGGCGTAAGGATCTCTCCGATTCCCTCCGCAAGCGCCGTACCTCCCATAACGCAATATGGTACGTCCGCTCCGAGCTTTACGCCCCGTTCCATAAGATCCCGCTTCTTTAATCCGAGGCGGTAGAATCTATTGATCCCCTGCATGACCGCAGCGCAATCCGAGCTTCCCCCCGCCATGCCTGCCGCAACCGGAATCAGCTTTCTGATCTTGATATGTATCTGATCTTTGATCCCGAATTCCTCCATTAACAGATCTGCCGCTTTATATGCAAGATTATTCTCATTCACCGGCAAATAGCGTAAATTCGTCTCGATCGTGATTTTTCGCTCTCCGTCAGAAGTTCTTCCCATTCTCAAAATCTCGATCCCGTCATACAGTCCCACCTGCTGCATGATCATGCGAACCTCATGATAACCGTCCTCTCTCTTTCGTACCACATCCAACCCCAGATTAATCTTTCCGTGCGCCCGGACACGGATATGATCATATCTCTTCTCTTCCATTTTATCCTCAACCTGAATCGTTTTCTATACTATCACTCTATTGTTCACCAAACATCGCATCCGGATCTTCCATCATAAATTCCCGGCCTGCGATACGCTTCTTCCTTCGCTCCTCTTCCACCATATCGGAAAGCATATTCTTCACTGCCTCGGAATTCTTGACATTCTTAATGTCCACTTCCGGTGTGGAGCGGTCTGCCGTATTTACATGGATCGTTCCCAATCCCCACAACCGCTGAAACAGCGTGCGGTTCAATGTAAAATCCATCACACGGTACAGCCTGATCTCCTCCTCCTTGATATTAAGCAATCCTGTCTTAATGATCAGTTTCTCGTCTGTGGCAGCATATTTTGTAAATGTCCACGGAAGTCCGAATATAATTCTTTTTCTGTCACTCCATTTGTATGCGATTACCTGTTTTGCCATTTTTTCCTCCTCTGCTGTTGTTACCATTTTTTTAATCATTAACTGCTTTCTTCCATATCCGGAAATTTCAAATACACATCATCGGCAGTATTATCAAAGGTATAGCTGTATGCCGTGGTGACATATCCCTCCTGCCTTAATACAAAGATATGGGTTCCCGACGGTTTATCGATGGTCATTGGCGCAACGCCTAAGGATATCCCGTCCATATATACTTCCGCCCCTGCCGGTCCCCGTATGATCACTTTGTTATTCGCATTTGCCGTCAGGACAGATTCCACGCCGTCCTCTCTCTTATCGGTTCTGACTCCCTGTGCTGTCGTGGTCTCCTGCGAAGTGCTGTCATTTGACGCAGTCGTTTCCGAAACCGCCGTGGTCTCCTGTGTGGTGGTCTCTGCAAACGTTGTATCCTCCCGGGCTGACAGATCTACGGTCTTATTCATATAGACACTTGCAACCACGATATTTTCCGTATAATCCACATATTGATCGGAAGTGATCACAAGTTTATGCCTGCCGTAGGAGAGTGTAATCTTATCGGAGCCATCGGTTACTTTTCCGTCGATAAATACCTGATACTGAACTCCCGCAGGCTTGATATTAAACTTCACGGTTCCCTCTCTCTGAACTTCTCCCTGGAAAGGCGCAAGACTCACCGTTACTTCATCATTTTTTTTGACCGTAACTTCCGTGGAACCTCCCACCCCGTCTTTCGATGCCGTCAGAGTATAGGTTCCTTCCGGTGCCACCAAAAGCATATCATCCGTAATGACAGTCATAAGTGTTGTTCCCACTTCGATCAGACCGTCTTTTAGATCCATTGCATCGATTACCCTGATATAGCCGTGACCGGTTTTGACAGACAGCGAATAAATCTTCTTATCGACTCCCTTTGCGATCAATGTATC
Source organism: uncultured Lachnospiraceae bacterium (assembly GCA_902797675.1). Taxonomy (GTDB): domain Bacteria; phylum Bacillota; class Clostridia; order Lachnospirales; family Lachnospiraceae; genus CAG-303. The sequence goes on along the minus strand of CADBTR010000151.1, from coordinate 1,950 downwards.
CACCGTATTCAACGTCTGAATATCAACCTGTTTGCCATCGGAAAATACAGCGATCTCATCATCGTATGTATACTTCTCTCCGCCGATCGTGATGATATGCTTGTCGGTATCCATACTCCATTTGACAACCGTATTATTTTCCCACGCATTCTCAGATTCTTTGATCTCGGCTGTCTTTTGCGTTCCCGGCGTATATGAAACCTCCGCGATCTCTCCCGGCGCCAGATCTTTCATGAGCATTTCCGTTCCGAAACGGTTCCTGATCCTTGTGCCTCCGGAATATTTCAGCACATAAATCCCCTTGCCCCGGATACTTTTCACTGACAGCTGCTTATTTGTCTCATCGACTTCTAATACGATCACCATATCGGAACTGTATTTGGAAGCGTCTGTATTACTTGCCTGCACATCCGCAGTTGTTGTCTGTTCGTTCTTTACAAGACCCGCAGTTCCGCCGCCTCCCCGGGTTCGCTTCACACATCCCGAACATAGCAGCAGACAACTGGCTCCCACAAGCAACAGCCTGCATATTTGCTGCCTCATATCTGCTCTCCTCTAATAATGGTAATTTGTTATCTGACATATACACCATACATTGTATCTCATTCATATTAAAAAAACAAGTGCTATCTTCCGGAAAGTTCTGTGACAAAAAGTGCCTTTTTTGACTGCTGTGCACAGACCTTCGCTAACTTGCTCCTCAACAGATCCGGCAGATATGCTTTATTGCTGTTATAATAATGATTTAATACTTTCCAGAATTTTTCCGGATACGTAAGCAGGATTTCCATGGTCTCCCGCTCTGCCTCAGGGATCGTGCGGATCTTGTCATATTCCTCCACAAGTTCTATGCCCAAACGTTCATTCCAATCGTGTTTCTCCATAACTTTTCTTAAAAAAAGACAAAGATCCCGGATCAGCAATCCCCTTCCGCTGTGTTCAAAATTAATGACCGCTGTTTTGGAACCCATGCGAACAATGTTGTGATAATGATAATTTCCATGACAGATCATGCCCTGCTCCACCGCCTGCCTTTGCGCCTCGTCATATCCGGACAATGCAAATCTTCTCTCCGCTTCTGCGGCGATTTCAAAATATTCCCCGAAATGCGACAGCACCGCATACTCAAATTCTGATTTTACCGTCTTTTTTATCAAATATTTCCGGATCCTTTTTAATTCCTTGTTATGACGGCATATTTCCTCCCTGCAGCTATCCAGAACCGGAATGTACTCTGTTTCAGAAAATACAACATGTTCCAGTTTTTTATGCAGAAATGCCAGCGTCCGCACCGCGATAAGCACGTCGTTCTTATTCTTCACTTCACACTCATTTCCGCAATAATGTCTGTTTAATATGTACTTCTCGCCGGACCGGTCCGTCGCGTACAGATTTCCCTCTGCTGTGCGGATCAGTTCGTTTACCGGCACGGAAGAAGCTGCCGAAAGATAATTTAATAATTCTTCCTGATAGGCAAGCCTTGCCTCGCTTCCCCGATATTCGCAAAGTCTGTAACAGCCGTCTTCCGTTTCCGCAAGCAATGCCCCCCGTCCGCGCCATGTCTTTATAATCTGCAGATCATATTGTTCCAGAACCTGAATCGATTTGTCGTTCATCGCATAACCCTCCACCTCTCATTTGATATGCTATCTTATGAACGACTTTCTTTTTTTATGCATTGCGGGCATCTAATGCCAGCTTGTGCAAGCCCAGCTGGCACTGATTCCCTGTTGCTAATCGAGTAGGAGGGGGGATTTCATCTTCCTCCTACTCACACGGCTACACCGCCTTCACAAAAGAAGCTGTAAAAAAGCCTTTTACCGCTTTCTTACAGCCTCTCAAAATTACTATGACATTAAAAATTATTGAATGTCGCATGGCTTTAGCCCTGCGACCTGCTTGCTGGAGGCGGCAGCAATTCCCGTAGGTCGGAGATTCAAACTCCCACCT
>CADBTR010000150.1 GCA_902797675.1 uncultured Lachnospiraceae bacterium | reverse complement strand
TCAGTTTTCAAGGTTCTTTGTTGTCTCTTCATCAGCGACAGCCTGTATAGGATATCACATCAGGAAATGTTTGTCAACAACTTTTTTTATTTTTTTCTGAAGCTCTTTAAGGAGAAGGTGACTTCCTGTCCCGTCTGTGTCCTTTCAAGCGACAGCTTGCTTATAATACTACATCAAAAGATGTTTGTCAACAACTTTTTTCAAAATAAAACATTTTTTTATTTTTACAAAATCAAAGCAGCTTTTTCGCATAAATAGTAAGCAGATTGTGATTGTAAATCCAATTCAGGAATTCATTGTCCTTAATCTGGGTAAACATTTCCTGCGCCCATTCTTCGCTGCCATACGCCTGCAGCAATAAAAACAAAAGCCAAAGGATCAAAACTCCCTCGATTACGCCGATAGTCAATCCCATTAATTTATTCACATCCCGCACCACAGGAAGTTTTGATATCACTCCTATGGTTCCGATCACAATTCTTACTATAAGATAAACAATAATATTCAGCCACACATAAACCAGCGCAAAGAAAATATGATCCGCGATCGGTTTCGCAACCGCCCCTGCCATCTCATCATAGGAGATATAGTCATTAATATCGGTAGACACGTCTTTCGGAATCATATAATCCGGAAAAGACAAATCTGTTATTTTTATTGAATCTCCCCATTCTACCGATTGTTTTTTTACAACTTTCGTCACAGACTTCTCAATATTAGTATAAATAGAAGTATTCTCTTTAATCAAATAACTGACCGGTTTCGCGATCGCGCCGGACACCAATGTGGAGAACAACAAGATCACCACATAGAGCGTCATTTTGATCGCTCCAAGACGATATCCCCGATATCCTGTCACCGATAAAATCAGAACCGCAATGCCTAAAACTAAATAATCCATATATTTTTTCCTCTCATTGATTGTATCCTACGGCTCCCCTACTTTAATTTAATTTCTTCCGCGCCTTTCTCCGTAATTATCACAAACTTATTTTCCGCTTTTTGCGGAATCACCTTAAGAACCCCCGCTTCCACTTTGCCATTGTACTTCAAAATTCCGTCAACCGAAAGCACATACATCTGTTCCCCATTGTTAAACACTACCGTGTCTCCGTTCATCTGTACATCTGTATATGCAAAATCAACTTTACCGTCATATATTTTTCTGCCGCTTATCGTAAAGATCTTGAGCAAATGCTGATTCGTAACAGTTCGGCTTTTCAATATCACCCCGATATACTTGTCTGTATATACGATACTCTCGATCTCATCTTCAAAATTCAATTCCTTCTTGATTGACGGTTTCTGTTTCATTGCATATATCGTGATCAGATCATCTCCGAAGGCCACTGCCACATCATTCGTCACAAATTCTGTTTTGGAAACCAGAGTGCCATCATAATGCTCAAACCCTCCTACAATTCTTCCCACCTGATTTTTTCCAACCTCGGAATAATTATAGAATATCACTTTCGTTTTTGCCACGCTGTTATCAAGATACACATAAGAAACCATAAGTTTTGTTCCGTCATTTGACAGGCTGATCGACAACGGACAGCCATCTCCTGACAATACCGTTTGTCCTACAGCGATGGTTGTTCCATCTTTATCATACACCTCGATGAGATTTGCTTTCTCCCCCTGGGTGATTGCCGCGATCACGCCTTGATTCGCCACCTCAAGTGCAAGAATCGGAGCGGTTGTCGTCACTTCTCCCTGCTGTCCGCTCTCATTGTAAATATAAATTTTCGTTCCTCTCAGATCCGCAATAGCCATGTATCCTTCACAGATATCCAACACCGGCTGCTTCATCTCAAAAGCCTGATCCCATACCGCGTTTTTTCCCACAATATAAGAAATTCCGTCGTTGCTGTATTGAAGCATTCCATCTCTGTATGGATAAAACCTGCATTTGCTCACATCCCCGATATTGGAAACGCTGCTCACTTCATAAGTATCATATCCTCTCCGATCCAGATATATTTTAATTCCGATCACTGTCACAAGCACCAAAAAGAACAGACCGAACAGTAAAAAGCTCATTCTTCTCTTATGCCGGATCAGCATATTTTCATAATCTTTTTCTTCTTCTAAGGATTGAAATTCCGTCTGCCGCTCCTTTTTTTTGAATAATTTCATCTTATCCTCCATGTATCTTAACCCGCGCAGGGAAAATCCGTCTGTTTTTTATCATACCATATTTTTGTGCAAATGTCATCAAATTTATGGTATGATCAGTATTTTCCCCGAAATAATGCTATCTCCATCTGCTAATCCGTTCAGCCGTATGATCTCCTCCATCCGGCTTGTATCCCCATACATTCTTTTACAGATCGAATATAAAGTATCTCCGTCTTCTACCAGATATTTTTTTGTTGTAGCCGTTGCAGCCTCTGTTGCAATCTCTGTTGCAGCCTCCGTCGCCTGTATAGCGGTTTCTGTCACAACCTCCTGTGCTGCAGTTTCCTGCATGGTTGTTTCTGCCGGAAGGCTCTCCGGCAGTTCTGCTTGTGCCGTCGTCTCTGCCCCTGTCTGATTCTGCTCTGCCTGCTCTCCGGTTTCCATTACCAACGCCGCAGCCTCCGCAGCTGTCTCTGCCTCGCCTTCTGCCGTTGTCTCATACCAGTCTTCCGTTAAGACTACATTCTGTCCATCCATCGTATTCTTCTGATCGGTTATCCCCGCAACTGCCTCTTTCATTTCTTCCGTCAGATTTTGAAACTGCCCTTTCTGATACATCGACCCTATGGTAAAAAGTAAGGTTCCGAATACTGCCGCATACGCAAGTTTTCCAAACAACCCTGTTTGCATCGTTTTATCAGAGTCCTTTTGCGCCGCAGCTTCCTGTTTTCTTGAACTTTCCCGTTTTTCTCCGGCTCCGCTTTTTACAGGCTTGTCCTCAATAATCTTGTTTTCCATTTTCTCATTTTTCTCCGAAATCCCCCTGTTTTTGACACCGGCGGAATGAATGCTCTCCGCTTTCACTTTCGCATTCTTTCTTTTCGTCATAAGATCATAGTGAGTCTCCAGAACATAGTGCTCCATCTCCTGATTTTTTTCATGATAAATATGATAACACAGGACTTTGGCAAGTTCCGTCTGCCGATATGTATAAAATTCAAGTTCTTCCTCCTCTCTGTTTACATTCAAAAAAATCTTATCATTTCCGGCAAAATAATCCAAATGCAATTTTCGTATCTGAAACAGGTCTCTTTCATGAAATTCCGGCAGTGACGCATACCATCCGATCACTTTTTCTCCCTGATAATACCGTTTTATATCATCATAGATTCCTGTCCACACTTCATCCCCAAACAGTAGCGTATTTTCAAGTACATCCCGTACCTCCACCGCCCCCCGCGCAAAGGCATACACACACCCCTTTGAATATTTTACCTCCCCGACAAAAACGCCGTAGCGGATATTTTTTTCATTTTCCGGCAAGAGCCGTACAAATTCCGCTACTTTCTCCTCCAGATAAATATGATATTTCGTTTCCCCCGAACCTACCTGACAAATATTTTTCGGTAATTTTATTTTATCCTCCTCCTGAATTTCCGCATGATAAATCGTCTCGACCATGATGGTTACTGACACTCCTTTCTTAATATAGAATGTCCTCATCATACACTTTTATCTTTTCTTATTTTGTCAAAATATGGAACTTATTTTTGAAAATCTATCGACACAGTCTTTTTAAATGTCCAAAAACACATCTTACTGAATAATCCCTTGAAATACGGGAATATAATATGAACAACAAGACAAAAGAAAGGGAGTTCTGTATGAAAAATATCTATTATTATTATGCTTTATCCCAAAAAAGCCCTGCCGGCTTTGCAAAACGCCTTTGTTTTCTTCTTGAACGATCCGACATCGGTTCCCGGCCGTTGATCTTACTGTGTATCGGAAGCGACCGTTCCACCGGTGACAGTTTAGGTCCGCTGATCGGACATAAATTAGAGAACACACTGACGCAGCGGGTTCTCGTTTACGGTACTTTAAAACGTCCGGTACACGCCATGAATCTTTGCGAAGTGCTCAGACGGATCGCCATGTTTCACCCCGACGCCTTTGTGATCGCCATTGATGCCTCTCTGGGTTCCAACTGTCATGTTGGGTATGTCACGCTGTCCGACACCAGCCTCCGCCCCGGGCTTGGCGTACAAAAAAATCTCCCTGCTGTGGGAGATCTGTGTATTACGGGAATTGTAAATCTGTCCGGAGATACCGACGGGCTGCAGCTGCAGTCCACAAGGCTTTCCACTGTCATGGAGCTTGCGGACTTTATCAGCAGCGGAATACAGCTGGCGCTTCACACCTACGAATCTTCTTCGATCACCTGTAATTCCAGATAATCGAAATCAATTTCTTCCATAAAATTGTCCTGGTGAAACCGGACTTTCGATACCTTTTGGAATTCGGAGATATTATGATCCAGCCAGATTGGAACGCTTAAATCAAATGCTTTGCACGCATCCTCCAAAGCCAGAAATATTTTCTTTGTCCGGTTCAGGGACAGATCGCCATTCTCAATGGTGATGTCCCTGACCATACGGCCTTTTTCCCAGACCTTTGCCCACAGCCGAAACATCACTGTTCTCCGGCAGGCATTTTTTCCACCATGGCAGATAAAATCTTGACGGAATTCGCCACTGCCATCGCCTCAAAATCACCATAGTCCATGGATGCGCTGTCATCGGCTTTATCGGAAATCGCCCGTATGATCAAAAACGGGATCTGATTCAGATAGGCGGTCTGGGCGATTGCTGCCCCCTCCATTTCCGTACAATACGGATCAAAAGCCTCCACCAGCTGTCTCTTCTTATCTTTATCGCTGATAAACTGATCTCCGCTGACTACCCGCCCCTTGTGCACACGGATATCGGGGCACGTCTCCTCACAGGCTGCGGCTGCAGCTTCCAGAAGTCCTTGATCCGCCGCAAAATCCGACACCTTCATCTGAGGGATCACGCCAAGATCATATCCGAAATTTCTGGCGTCCATATCATGCTGCAATGCATCGGCAGACAATACCACATCTCCGATATTGATCTCATTTCTCAATGAGCCTGCAATGCCGGTATTGATTACCGCATCCACATCGAAACGATCCACAAGGATCTGCGTGCAAACCGCCGCATTCACCTTTCCAACGCCGGAGCGGACCACTGTCACCCGTCTGCCATGCCAGAGCCCGCTTGCGAACTTCATTCCGGCTACTTCTTCAACATTCACCTGCTCCATCTGATTCTTAATATTCTTAACTTCTACTTCCATTGCTCCGATAATTCCAAGCATGTTTTAATCTCCCTTCTTTTTTAGTCCGGATAAATAAGTCTCTCCTCGCAAATATGATCCAACACTTCTTTTATATACCGGTCAGCAAGATAATTTGCCATATTCAGATTCATATCGAGATAATTTCCGCAATCCCGCGGTGACGCACCCGGAACTTCTCCCCGATAATCTCTGATGAATTCAAACATTTCCCGGATCAGATCCACTATATCCCTTGATTGATAATCTCCCGCCAGAATCAGATAAAATCCGGTCCGGCATCCCATCGGTCCGAAATAAATGCATTTTTCTTCATAGTCCTTATGATTTCTTAAAAATGTCGCCCCCAGATGCTCAATGGTATGAACCTCCGCCGTATTCATGACCGGCTCGTAATTCGGTCTGGTCATTCTCAGATCAAAAGTCGTCAGCACCTCACTACCTGCGTGATCTTTTCTGGAAACATAGATTCCAGGAAGCAGTTCCAGATGATTTACCGTAAAACTTGCTATTTTTTTCATTTTCTGCAATTCTCCTTTTATCAAAATCTTTCGGCTTCATTTTTTGTATTCACAACCTGCAATTTTCTTATTTAGAACCTGAATAAAATTACGAGCTTTGGAAATCCGACTGTGAATAGTAACATTATAGCATATTTCCGCATATTTTGTCGATTGTTTTTTCTTGCTATTTCCCTTGACGCAAAGTATCATAATGCTGTATCATATTATTATCAGGAGGATCTTATGAATTTTTTGAAATATGCTGTTTTTTTCTTTTTTATTTTTTCCATAGTAATGCATTTTATCAGTTTTTTTCGACTGTTGTCGGTAAAACGCGCCTGTCTGGATTTTCACACCGTGAAACATCCTTTCGTCAAACAGATTATTCTGCGCTATACCAATTGCGCCAAACTCGATATTAAAATTGTAAATACAAAGGTATTCATTGCCAAGCAGTTAAATACATACCGTTCCGGTCTGTTCCGCTATGAGACCGGCGATCGCCTGAGCATTCTCGGTATATGTCTCATATTTGCTCTTACGATTGCCGGATTGCTGAATTACACCGGCGAATATATGTGGTTTGCATTCGCTTCTCTGATCGGCTGCGCAATAATCCTCACCCTTCATCTGGCATTCCATTCTGATGAAATAGAGGCTTACATCATCGCTTTTCTCGCCGACTATCTGGATAATACACTGGGCAGGCGTGTTACATCCTATAAACAGGAAGCAAAGGAAGAAAGCGTGACCGACTTGCGGGGAACACAGGCGGAAGAACTCTCACGTGCCGTAAAAGACGCCGCAGCCGCATCGGATCCTGCAATAAATGATGAAAACGTTATTATTTCCGTAATTGACGATTTCCTTGTTTAATTTTTTGGCAACTTATGGTATAATAAAAAAAGCAATTGCGATTCGTAGCCATTTTCTTTGAACGGCACTCCGATTCAATCTCCCACCTCTATAGGTGGTGAGTAAAGAAAGGAAACTTACGTAGGTGGGCGTTTGAATCTCCGACCTACGGGAATTGCTGCCGTTGGCAGCAAGCAGGTCGCAGGGCTAAAGCCATGCGACATTCAACGGCACTCCGATTCAATCTCCCAC
>CADBTR010000149.1 GCA_902797675.1 uncultured Lachnospiraceae bacterium | reverse complement strand
TCCAGTCAATTTCTTGCACCCTGTAATTTTCATACGAGTAAACTCGACTAAAATTACAGAGCGCAGAAATTGGCTGTGAATAGTAACTAATAAATAAACATAAATATTTCTCTTGACAACTGTCATTTTTTGTATTATCATGGTGATATCAAAATGATATCATATTGAGTAGTGATTAAAAGGAGGTTTTTATTATGGAAACAGAAAATAAAATGATTAAAAACGAAGTTACCGAAAAAATATTGACGCCTAAGAACGGCATGGGAATGTTGTTCCTGCTGCTGTTCGCACTTCTTGCAGAGATTGCGGCTTTCGCAGGCGGTATTGCGCTCGCGGCGACCGAGACTTCAATCCCCCTTGGCGTGACCCTGATCGTCCTCTCCTGCCTGTGCTTTATCGCGAATATGATCGGATTTGCAGGGCTTAAGATCGTTCATCCGAATGAGGCTCTTGTTTTCACCCTCTTCGGTAATTATTACGGCACCATTGTAAAACCGGGTTTTTTCTATGTGAATCCTTTTGTATCCGCACAGCACCCGTCACCTGACAGTAACATTTCCGTATCGATAAATTCTGAAGAAACGACAAATATTGCCATCACAAAAAAAGCAATTTCCACAAAGACCATGACATTCTCCAACGAAAAACAGAAGGTAAATGATGTATTGGGAAATCCGATCATCATTGGAGCTATGGTTATCTGGAATGTGGAAAATCCTACAAAAGCCGTATTTAATGTAGACAATTATCCGGAATTTTTGTCCATTCAATGCGACTCCACCATCCGGAATACTGCAAGACGTTTCCCTTATGACAACATGGATACCGATGAGGATGGCGACGAGAAAACATTGCGTGGCAGCTCTCAGGAGATTGCAGAGCTTATGAAGCAGGAGCTGCAAAGCCGCGTTGTAGAGGCAGGTCTGCACATTCAGGAAGTCCGCATCACGCATCTTGCCTATTCAGAGGAGATTGCAGCCGCTATGCTGCAAAGACAGCAGGCATCCGCGATCATCGCCGCAAGACAGCAGATCGTGGAAGGCGCTGTCAGTATGGTGAAGATGGCCATCGATCAGCTGAGCGAGGACGAGATCGTTGTGCTGGATGAGGAGCGGAAAGCCGCCATGGTCAGCAATCTGTTAGTGGTATTGTGCGGAAATAAAGATGCACAGCCTGTGGTAAACAGCGGCAGCATTTATTAGCAAAGACCGGTAAAACGCCGGTATGTTCACGCCGGCGTTTTACCGGCAGGGTTACAATGCGAAAATTATGTCAAACATGAAAACACCGTACTGCACAGAAGGGAGTATTACGATGACCGAACAGGAACTGGAAGCAAAAGAAGCAAAGCTGAAAGAGCGTCTGGAACATATTGCCCGTATGGAAGAAACTGTTGCAGAACGTGAAAAAGAATTAAAGAAAAAAGAAAAGGCAAAGAAACAGATCATTCTTCGCCTCGCCCCCGCTCTTTGGGACGAGATCGCAGCCTGGGCAGCTGAGGATTTTCGCTCCATCAACGGGCAGATTGAATATCTGCTGTCGGAATGCGTGAAAAAACGCAAGAAATAAAAACGGTATCATGCAAGGGCACTCTGATTCCATCTGAGCGCCCTTGAAAAATGTCAACTAAAATTGATTTTCCGAACAATTCATCTATTCAGCATTAGGAACTGTTGCAAAATGTTCAAGTTATTTATCAACAGTTCCTTAATCTATCCCCCGTCACGCAGCCGGCTGCTCCGCCGGTTTTGCAAAATCAAAACAATTCATATCGATGGTATACGGCTCCCAAACGCCGTTATTGCAAACAAAATGAACAGCAGCCTCGCCTTTTGCGGTAGCCTGATACACTTCTCGCACACCTCCCATGCCTTCTCTTCTGTCTCTTGCGGAAAAAGTGGTATCGAAGGTGAATTTCACCGCCATGCTGGTTGCAGGAACATAATCAAACACTTCTGTATTATAGCTGTCAAAAGACATGGTCAGAAGCGTTCCGCCGTCCGTCCGGTTCACCTGGGACATCAGCTGCATAAATACGGTATCAACCGCAGCTTTTGTATCCTCTCTCGTAAAGAACTCTTTCACTGCTTCACAACCGCCGTTTGTCAATACCCCGTTATACATCCCGATAATAATATCGATCGCCTGATTAGAACACTGATCGTATGTTTCATTGCTCAACGGGAATTCGACAGACTTGATCCGGTAATCCGATTTACTGTTCTCCCAGGCAAATTTTTCCGTGACTTCAATGGTTCCGTAAGTGCTCAATTTCACGCTGTGCATGCCGCCGATGGTTTTGTCGATAGTATACGTCTTCTCTCCCGCTCCTTCATTAAATTTAACCGGTGCCTTCGCAAGATCTACCCCGTCGAAATTCACGGAAACGTATTCGGGAACGGTCACCGTACAATTATGGATCATCTCATCACTCATGCATACTTCCCATTGATTCAGTATAAACAACCGTTTCTCATCTTTTTTCTTCATGCGCAGCGTCATAGTCTGCATATCCTTGCTTCCCGTCTCCCGATAGACAACATCGATCAATTGATATTTCCCGTCGGATCCTCTGTCAACAAACTTATATTTATCCGAGCCATGCTCCGGTACAATATTCTCCATGATAACCGCAAAGGTCTCCTCATTGATATACTCCGAATCTTCCAGATCCGTTGCCCGATACATCAGACTCCAGCTGTGGGTCATAAAATATTTAAAATATTCTTTCGCATAAGTCTTCGCCGACCCTTCCGTTTTTGCGTAAGCAGCAAAAATACCGATACAGCCGGCAACGGCAAGGATCAAAGCAGAGCTTGTAAACTGCCACAGATATGCGCCGAATTTTGTTTTCAGGAACTTTTGCACCTTAAGTTTTAATTTTATAAAAAAGATTTCAATCTTATCTTTCACACTGTTATGTTGATTCATCTCTATTTTTCCTTTCAGATTCTATAAGATTTTACCACACCCCTTGCCGCAACGCAAGATTTTCCTTGTAAAACTGTGAAAAGACCGCTATACTATATATACTAGCAACTATATATTTTCAAAACGAGGTATCGCATTTATGAATCCAAATTATAAAAAAGATTTTCAGGAGGCTCTTGCTTCTCTTGTCGAATTTGCCACTGTTTCCGGCAATCATATTTCCACCGGCACGGTAAAAGAATATTTTCAGGAGATTATTACAGAGGATGCCCAATATGCTCTGATTTATGATTATTTAAATAACGCCAAAATCATTATCGACGATTTAGAACAAGCGCACGGAAAAAATCCTGTTCCGGAGAACGCCGCGTCAGAAAAAAGTGTAAATGCGGAAACGACTGCAAAGTCAAAAAATAACGCAGATCTGAAACAAAACGAAGAATCGGAAAATAACACCGGTTCAGAAAAATCAGGTTTGAAACCGGTAAAGGAATCCCAACAGGCACTGGTATTCTATGAGATGTATCTGGATGAACTACAGAATTTAAATCCTCTTACAAACGAGGAACGTAAAGCCCTGTATAACGATCTTCTGTCCGGCAGCAAGGCTGCGCTGGATTCTCTGGCAAATGCCTGTCTTCCTGCCGTCAGACAATGGGCGGAGCAATTTGAAGGAAACGGGCTTTCCAGAAATGACCTGATCGCAGAAGGAAATCTTGCCCTCTATGAATATCTCCTCAGCTGTCAGGAGCATCCGGACAATGCCGGTACGCAGGAATGCTTCGAGAAGGAGCTGAAACAGAACGTTACCGCCCGGATCCGGCAGGCGATCAATGAAGAACTGGGAAGCAACCGCATTTCCGACCACCTGACAGACCGTGTCAACGCATTAAACGACGCCAGCACCGCTCTTGCAAAAGAGTTTGGCCGCGAGCCGACCCTGCAGGAATTGTGCGACCGGTTATCCTTGGGAGAAGAGGAAGTCAAAGAATTAATGAAAGTATCGATCAATGCGCTTTCTGTTATTCAGACGGAAGAATAGGGATAGAGAAAAAAAGCCATATCACGTTGCCGGGCACCCCGGCATGTGATATGGCTTTTTTTTGCAGAATAATTACAAATATTTCTTTAAGACATCTACTTTATCTAACTTTTCCCACGGCAGATCCAGGTCATTGCGTCCAAAATGTCCGTATGCCGCCGTCTGTCTGTAAATCGGTCTGCGAAGATCCAGCATCTTAATGATTCCTGCCGGTCTCAGATCAAAATTCTCCCGAACGATCTCTACCAGTTTTTCATCGGAAACTTTTCCGGTTCCAAAGGTATCTACCATAACTGAGGTAGGATATGCAACTCCGATTGCATATGAGAGCTGTATCTCGCATTTTTCTGCAAGTCCTGCTGCGACAATATTCTTTGCAACATATCTCGCCGCATAAGCTGCGGAACGATCCACTTTTGTGCAGTCCTTTCCCGAGAATGCGCCGCCGCCGTGACGTGCATATCCGCCGTAGGTGTCAACGATGATCTTTCTTCCCGTAAGACCGCTGTCACCATTCGGTCCGCCCACAACAAAACGTCCGGTAGGATTGATAAAATACTTGGTCTCATCGCTCAACAATTCCTTCGGAAGTACCGGCTCAAAAACATATTTTCTGATATCTTCATGGATCTGCTCCTGCGAAACATCCGCTGCGTGCTGTGTTGACAATACAACGGCGTCGATGTGATCCGGCTTACCGTTCTCATCATATTCAACCGTCACCTGAGTCTTTCCGTCAGGTCTTAAATACGGCAATGTTCCGTTTTTGCGAACCTCTGTAAGTTTTCTGGAAAGCTTATGCGCCAGCGCGATCGGATACGGCATATATTCTTCCGTCTCATTTGTGGCATATCCGAACATCATGCCCTGATCTCCCGCTCCGATGGCATCGATCTGGGAATCGGTCATGGTATTTTCCTTTGCCTCCAGGGCTTTATCTACCCCCATCGCGATATCCGCCGACTGTTTGTCAAGAGATACAAATACGGCGCAGGTATTGGCGTCAAATCCCATGGAAGAATCCGTATAACCGATCTCCGACACGGTTTTTCTTACGATCGCCGGAATATCAATATTTGCGGTTGTGCTGATTTCTCCCATAACTAAAACAAAGCCGGTATTGGTGCAGGTCTCACATGCAACACGACCGTTCGGATCCTGTTCCATGATCGCATCCAGAACCGCGTCGGAAACCGCGTCGCAGATCTTATCCGGATGACCTTCCGTTACTGACTCAGAGGTAGATAATCTTTTTTCCATTTGTACGTCTCCTTTTCCATTCGGGGACTTGACTTTCAAGGCAAACCAAATCCTCTTATTGTTCGAGCCGCATATATGCGGCTTATCTCGCTCAGGTTGGCACCTTCCTTACGGGGTTGCCGGGCTTCACAGATCCTTGTATCTCCACCGCTCTGAATAAGAAATTTGTCGTTGTTAAATTCACATACATCTTACACCGTAACCGGCATTCTGTCAAGAAAAAAAAACGGAAGCGCGCTGCTCCCGCCCTTATTTTATCTAAATCACCTGAAATTTAAACTTCTGTTCTTCTTTCTCGCTGTCCACGATCTCGATCTGAGCCCCGATACTTCTGAGCTTCTGATCAAAATTCTCATATCCTCTTTGGATATAATGGATATCATCGATGGTGGTATATCCTTCCGCACACAATCCCGCTACAACCAGCGCCGCACCGGCACGAAGATCCAGCGCGTTGACATTCGCTCCGGTCAGACCGTCCACGCCCTCGATCACTGCGATATTCCCCTCAACTCTGATCTTAGCGCCCATCTTGGTCAACTCATCTACATACTTAAAACGATTTTCAAAGATACTCTCCGTAACCGTACTGGTTCCTTTCGCCAGACTGAATACCACCGTAATCTGCGGCTGCATATCCGTCGGGAAGCCCGGATACGGCAATGTCTTCACCTGCGAGGACTTCTGGATCGGATTGCCGATCACGCGCACGGCATCGTCATACTCTTCTACGCTGCACCCTACCTCGTACAGCTTTGCGGTCAACGCCTCAAGATGCTTCGGAATCACATTCTTTACAAGGATATTTCCTCTTGTTGCTGCCGCCGCAAACATAAATGTTCCCGCTTCAATCTGATCCGGAATTACAGAATATTCCGTTCCGTGAAGTTTGGAAACACCTTTGATCCGGATTACATCCGTACCGGCGCCCTTAATGTTTGCTCCCATGCTGTTTAACATATTCGCCACGTCTACAATATGAGGTTCCTTCGCCGCATTCTCTATAATCGTATTTCCCTCTGCCAAAGAAGCCGCAAGCATCACATTGATCGTTGCTCCCACAGTCACAACATCAAAGAAAATATGCGCTCCCGAAAGACGTTCCGCCTCTGCCACGATCATTCCGTACTCGATCTTTACCGATGCGCCCAACATCGTAAATCCTTTGTCGTGCTGATCGATGGGACGGCTTCCGATATTACAGCCGCCCGGCAGTGTAACCTCCGCCTTGTTGAATTTTCCAAGCAGCGCTCCCAACAGATAATAGGAACCTCTGATTTTTTTCACCTGCTCGTTATCTACATGCACAGAATGAATGGTACTGCCGTTGATCCTGACACAATGTCTGTTCACGCGCTCTACCGTCGCTCCGATCTCCGCAATGGTGTCGATCAAAACATTAATATCGCGCACATCCGGAAGATTCTCAATAGTCACCGTCTCATCCGTCATAATCGCTGCCGCCACAATACCAAGCGCCGCATTCTTCGCTCCGCTGATCTCCACTTCACCTGTCAGGGGCGTTCCGCCCTTAATCATGTATTTTTCCATTTTACTATACACCTCTATATCATAATACGCAGAAAAAAAAATCCGTCTGCTATATATATGTATAATTCCTATTATTTATAACCGGATTTATAATTATTCCGCAAGAATTCGAGTCTTGGATTCTGAATAATTACGCCTACTTTGATAACATGCATTTCCCTGAAATTTCTATTCATATGCATGTGTAACTTTGATTATAACATACTCACATGATTTGTAAAGCACTTTTTTCCGGTTACAGCAAATTTCTACGACCGCTTTCCCCTTATTGACATTTCCTTTTTTTTTGCGTATAATGGCTTTTTAGCAATTGCTTATTTTATCACATTTCGAGGAGGTTTTTCATGTTTCTCATCGCAGGTCTCGGAAATCCCACCAGACAATATGAAAATACAAGGCATAATGTGGGATTTGATGCATTAGATGTAATAGCGGAACAATATCAGATCCCTGTAAATAACATAAAATTCAACGGACTGTCCGGCACCGGCTTAATTGAAGGTGAAAAAGTCGTCCTCATCAAGCCTCTCACCTATATGAATTTAAGCGGGGAAGCCATACGGGATTATGTACAGTTTTATAAAGTCGACCCGGAAAATCAACTGCTGGTAATATACGATGACATCAGCCTTCCTCCGGGAAAAATCCGCCTCCGCAAAAAGGGGAGCGCCGGCGGACATAACGGAATTAAAAATATCATTGCGCATTTAAAAACCGAGAATTTTAAACGCATTAAAATCGGCGTGGGTAAAAAGCCTGCCGGATGGGATCTGAAAGATTATGTGCTCGGTCATTTTAATAAGGAAGAACGCGCTTTGGTGGAGGACGCCTTTGGCAGAAGCGCTCAGGCCGCAGCGCTGATTGTCCGCGATGAATTCGACAAAGCAATGAATCAATATAATTAACATGCAAAACGGAGTATTTTATGAATTCATTTTTATCAGATCCTCTCTCGGATCTCAATGATTTTAATTTAATAAGGGAACATTTAAAATCAAAAAAATCCGCCTATCCGGTGGCGTTAAGCGGTATGTGCGATTCCGGAAAGCTTCATTTTTCAACGGCTCTCGGAAACGACATGCCCTATAAGATCATCGTCACTTACGATGACAAACGGGCGCGGGAACTGTATGAAGATATGAAATCCTTTGACAATAACACTTTTTATTATCCGGCAAAGGATTTTATCTTTTTTTCCGCCGACGCCTACGGAAACCTCATCGTCCGGCAGCGGCTGGACGCGATCTCACATCTGGCTTCCGGCGAACCTTTTACCATGATCACGACCATCGACGGTCTTATGGACCGGCTGGTTCCGCTGTCTCTTATTCAGGAAAATATCCGGCAGATCAGTTTCGATGACACCATCGATCTGGATGAATTGACCCATTACCTGATCTCCACCGGTTTTGAACGCGCTGAGCAAGTGGAACTTACGGGACAATTTGCCATTCGGGGCGGAATCATTGATATTTTCCCGCTTAACAGCGACATTCCTTACCGGATTGAGCTTTGGGGCGATTCCATCGACTCCATCCGCACCTTTGACGCCCAGAGCCAGCGAACGATTGAATCCGTCGATTCCGTCACAATCTACCCCGCCACGGAATATATCCTGACGGAAGAGCAGATTCATTCAGGGATCGAAAAGCTCACAAAAGAAATGAAAAAAAGAGAAAACGCTTTGCGGAAAGCCTTTCAGACAGAGCAGGCAGCAAGGTTGTCTTCCACAATAAAAGAATTCACCGAACGGCTGTCTATTTCAAGAACAGGCGTCTTTTTGGATTCTTATATGCCTTATTTCTACACAAAAACTTCCTGCCTTGCGGATTATTTTCCGAAAAAGGATACTTTATGGTTTCTGGATGAACCCTTGCGGCTTACGGAACGAGCGGACGCCGTTGAACTGGAATTCCGCGAGAGCATGGCATCCAGAATTGAGGGAGGCTATGTACTGGCAGGACAGGCCGATGTCTTTTTGTCCGCATCATCCGTATTTGCGAATCTTCAGACAAAAAAAGTCTTCCTTATGACGACGCTGGAGCAAAAATTCAAGGACTTTACGCCTGTCGCGCATTTCGACATTGCCATGCGGAATATCAATTCCTATAATAATCAATTTGAACTTCTGACGGCTGATTTAAAGCGCTACAAGAAGGAACGCTACCGCATCGTCATTCTCTGCGCCTCCCGTTCAAGAGCCATGCGTCTTGCTGATACGCTGGCGCACGACTATGACTTAAACGCTTTTTTTACCGCCGATCAAGAGCATACCCTTCAGCCGGGCGAGATCCTTTTAACTGCCGCCCCGCTCCATCGGGGATTTGAATATCCGCTGATCAAATTTGCCGTCATCTCGGAATCCGATGTATTCGGAGCCTCCGTGAAAAAGAAAAAGAAGAAAAAATCCAATTATACCGGCGAATCCATCGGCGCATTCCACGATCTGAAAGTGGGAGACTATGTGATCCATGAAAATCATGGTCTCGGCGTTTATATGGGAATTGAAAAAATCGTTGTGGATAAAACCACCAGAGATTACCTTAAGATCGAATATGAGGGAGGCGGCAATCTGTTTGTACCTGCCACCCAGCTGGATCTGATCCAGAAACGGGGCGGAAACCGGCTGGATCCGGAAAGCGCCAAATTAAAGCTGAATAAATTAGGCTCTGTTCAATGGACAAAAACAAAATCAAAAGTCCGCACTGCTGTCAAGGATATCGCCGCGGATCTGGTAAAACTCTACGCTGCCCGTCAGGCGAAATCCGGATTTTGTTACAGCGAAGATACCATCTGGCAAAGAGAATTTGAAGAATTATTTCCTTATGAAGAAACAGACGATCAGCTGACCGCCATCGAAGACACCAAGAAAGATATGCAGTCCTCAAAGATCATGGATCGTTTGATCTGCGGCGATGTGGGCTACGGCAAGACAGAGATCGCCATCCGCGCCGCATTTAAGGCGGTGCAGGACGGAAAACAGGTAGCATTTCTCGTACCTACAACGATCTTAGCGCAGCAGCATTATACCACTTTCACCCAGCGCATGAAAGATTTCCCTGTCACCATTGAATTATTAAGCCGTTTTCGCACAAGACCCCAGCAAAAGAAGGTCGTTGACGGATTAAAAAGCGGTCATGTGGATATCGTCATCGGCACCCACCGCCTGCTGTCAAAAGATATTGTTTATAAAGATCTGGGACTGTTGATCATTGATGAGGAACAGCGTTTCGGCGTTACCCATAAGGAAAAAATCAAACAGATCAAAGAAAATGTAGATGTCCTCGCCCTTTCCGCCACCCCGATTCCGCGAACGCTCCACATGAGCCTCATCGGAATCCGTGATATGAGCGTTTTGGAGGAACCTCCGGTGGATCGTCTCCCGATCCAGACCTATGTCATGGAATATAATGACGAAATGGTACGGGAAGCCATCAACCGGGAATTAGCCCGGGGCGGTCAGGTATACTACGTTTACAATCGCGTCAATAACATTGAAGAGATCACAGGCAGAATCCAGAGTCTGGTTCCGGACGCCGTTGTACGCTACGCCCATGGGCAGATGTCCGAACGGGATCTGGAAAAGATCATGTATGAATTTATCAACGGGGAAATCGATGTATTGATCGCAACCACGATCATTGAGACGGGACTTGATATTCCAAATGTTAATACCATGATTATTCATGATGCCGATAAAATGGGACTTTCCCAGCTTTATCAGCTGCGGGGACGAGTGGGGCGCTCCAACCGCACTTCCTATGCTTTTTTAATGTATCGGAGGGATAAGATTTTAAAAGAGATCGCAGAAAAACGGCTTTCCGCCATTCGGGAATTCACCGACTTAGGCTCCGGCTTTAAGATCGCCATGCGGGATCTGGAAATCCGCGGCGCCGGAAATATCCTGGGCGCCCAGCAGCACGGACATATGGAAGCCGTCGGCTATGATCTGTATTGCAAGATGTTAAATGAAGCTGTATTATTAATGAAAGGGGAAAAAACGGAGGAACAGGATTTTGAGACGCTCATAGATGTCAAGATCGACGCCTATATTCCTCCGAAATATATCGGAAATGAGATGCAGAAGCTTTCCATCTATAAAAGGATCGCTTCTATCTCAACAGAAGATGAATATCGGGATATGCAGGATGAATTGACAGATCGCTTCGGCAATCTGCCTTCCCCTGTAGAACACCTCCTGCTGGTGGCTTTATTAAAGGCTCGCGCCCATACTGCGGGAATTACCGAGATTACCGGCGACAAATTCCGCTTAAAGCTGATGATGCACTCCCATGCGCCGGTGGACGTCAGCCGTCTCAATGACTATGTATCGTCTTTTCGGGGAGAATTAAAGTTCTCCGGCGGTGAATCGCCATACTTTGAATTCATTCCGAGAAAAACCCTCACCGGCACAAAAGGTATTTTAGATGCTTTGGAGCAATTGATCGAAAGAATGCCGCTTGTGGACGCGCGCCAGCCTGTCGGATAAACAAACAACTGTCGGATAAACAAACAACTGTCAGATAAACGAACAACTGTCGGATAAACAAACAACTGTCAGATAAATAAACAGCCGCCTGATGATCAGGCGGCTGTTCTCTACAATTCCTCTATCGTGATCAGCCCGAGAATAAATCTTTGTATCTTCTCCATATCAAGTACAGACAGTGTGTCCTCTCCGGACACCTTTGCTGCTTTCTGTCCTTTTTCGCTTAATTCTGCGAGCCCCAATATATGTCTTTGAATTGCTTCCATATCAAGAACATTTACAATGCCGTCCAGATTTGCGTCACCTCTGATTATTTCGGAATCTTCCGAGGTATTCGCATAATTCTTCTGTTCCTCCTCAGCCAAAGGGCGATATGTATTCACAAGCCAGGCGCCGGCATCGGAAAGGGAATCATTGGTAAAATTATTTAACCGGGTGCAGCTGCTCTTAAAGATGGATGCCGCCTCATCTTTGTTTGAAAAACTCCAGCAGGCGGAACTGATATTATATTCCTTGAACAGACTCATCCAGTCATCGGCATTGTCAAGATCCAGAGAGCCGTTTCCGCTTGCATCGCATACGCCGAATTCCGTACAGAAAATCGGCAAGCCCTTTTCATGCGCCGTCTTTACTTTATTCTTAATATTATCATAATGAGACGCCGCATAGAAATGAATGGAATATAATACATTTTTAGCGTTTGCTGCGGAAACCGGATTGTTTGCCGCAACGTCCACATCCTGGGACCAGGTAGGAGTTCCCACGCAGATCAGCGCATCACTGTCGTATTTTCTTATAATCGGAATGATTTCCTCCGCATAAGGCTTGACATCATTACTCCAGCTGCTGCCGTTCGGCTCATTGCAGATCTCATAGATCACATGATCGTTATCCTGATACATAGACGCGTATTTTTCAAAAAACTGTTTTGCCTCCGCCTTATGAGTCTGAGGATTTCCGTCGCTTAAAATATGCCAGTCGATGATCACATACATCCCAAGCTTTGCGGCAAGGGAAACTCCCTTTTGGATCGTCTCGTCCATGGAAGCGCTTCCGCCGCTGCAATATCCCCCTTCTTCCGTATAAACCGCAAGTCGTAACAGATTTACGCCCCAATTATCCCGCAATTGAGTGAGCGCCTCCTCATTTACATAATCCTTATATGCAACGGTTCCGGTATGCTGAAGTCCGTGGGTGCTGACGCCGCGCAACCGGAACGGATTCCCGTCTTTGTCCACGATATCCGTTCCCGACAACGACAATGCGCCATGCATCTGAAAAGGCGTCTTGCTGTTTTCCGCAACAGCGGTTGTAATGTCATATTTACAATTATCCTCATCCGCCACCGGAACGATCGGCAATTCAGAGCTGACATCATACGTTACCACCGCGGAAAGAACCTCCTGGGTTGCCGGATCCGCCTGACTGTGGTTATAGCCGAAGCCCATACCGGAAACCGACCCGCCGGAAGAAATATTTACTTTACTCTTTGATTTCAATGTAATGATCTTGTTGCCGGAAGTATCCGTCGAGAGGCTGCTTGTACAATTCCCCCAGGTATCGGTCACTCCCGTCACGGTTGCAGGCACCGTCAAAACCACCTGCCAGCTGATTACCGAAAATTCGCTGTTATTCTTTAAAGTAAAATCATATCCGTTCCAATAGACGCCGCTTCCTGTATTGGCAGTCAATGTAATGAAAAATTTACCATTTTCCGATTGATAAGTACCACTTCCCGCTGCCAGAGCATACCTTAAACCGGTTTCCCCGCTCAAAAGCAGCAGTATGGTCAGGAGACCCGACAAAAACAGGGATACTAATACTCTTGTCTTTTTAAATCTTGATTTCATGCGGATTGTTTCCTCCTCCAATAACTAACAACGATCGTTTATTATCTGAACGCCTGCTGCTGTTCCACAGTAATACCTCTCCTCTAATAACGATCGTTTATTATCTGACTCAGTCCGGTCGGATGCCGATCCCGTAATCTCGCCTGCTTTGCAGCCTCGAACGG
>CADBTR010000148.1 GCA_902797675.1 uncultured Lachnospiraceae bacterium | reverse complement strand
GTCGCATGGCTTTAGCCCTGCGACCTGCTTGCTGGAGGCGGCAGCAATTCCCGTAGGTCGGAGATTCAAACTCCCACCTACGTAAGTTCCCTTTCTTTACTCACAACCTATAGAGGTGGGAGATTGAATCGGAGTGCCGTTCAAAAATGTATCGTCTGAAAATCTGTATAGTAACAAATAGACAGGGAAATAGGGATTATGGAATTTTTGCCTGAGTCAGCCATTTGATCGCTGATGGGTGGAGCTTTGGAATCTTTATACGTCAGCTTTTAACGATATATGAGGATATGAAACAGGGATCGGAGAGGGAATATACAGAAAGCTTTCTTACCAGAATTCGGGCATTTATCAGACTTGGGAGAATTCCGATCAGAGTGACAGAAGATAAGGAATTTACCGTAAATTGATTATTTGGAGGTGTGAGCTGATGCGCAACGGATCTTATCCGCTTTATCCAAAGAAGGATATTAAAGATATAAAAGATATGGTAGGAAAAAGAGCACAGCGACAGCCGGCTGAAACTGCATTTTCCTATATGAAGAAAGGTCAGAAAATTAATATTACGTCAAGGGAACTTCTCGAAGACATCGAAAATCTTGGAACATATTTTATGGTCGATGGAGGGGTAGAGGGAAAACATATTGCCATTATAGGAGAAAATTCCTATCCGTGGCTGCTCGCTTTTTTCGCTATCACTTGCGGTGGCGGTGTTGCAGTTCCGATCGACAAAGAATTACCGGGGGAGAGAATCAAACAACTTCTCGTGCAAAGCGATTGTGACGCGATTGTTTATTCTAAAAATTATCGCGCGGTTGTTGAGGAAGCGATGGAGCACTCCGGGAAAGAATTCAGAGAATATCGCATGCAGGATTTTGAACTTTATAAGGAAAGGGGAAAAAACGATATTCTGTCAGGAAATGATACATACAGAACATATCAGATACCGCAGGAACAAATGGCAGTGATCGCTTTTACGTCAGGTACGACGGGAGACATGAAGGGCGTTATGCTCAGCCATAGAAATCTGATTTTTGATATAATCAGCGGGTGCACTTGCGTGGAAGCAGAGGGAACAACTTTTGCGGTATTGCCATTTCATCATATGTTTGGTTTAGTTGTCTGTGTATTGATGTGTTTTGCGTGGGATCAGGAGATTTTTATCTGCAGCAGTCTGAAAAGGGTTACGAGTGATATGGAGGCTGCTAAACCGGTGATCACTATGATGGTACCTTTGTTTGTGGAGACTTTTTATAAACAGATCATGGCGGAGATAAGGAAGCAGAAGAAAGAAAAACAATTGAAGATTATGATGAGGATCAGTGATGGATTGCTGAAACTTAGCATTGATGTCAGAAAAAAATTATATGCTTCTCTCAGGAAACCTTTTGGTGGCGAATTAAGACATATTGTTTGTGGCGGTGCTCCGAGTTCTTTGATTTATATTCAATTTTTTCACAGTATTGGAATTGAGATATTGGATGCATATGGTATTACGGAATGTTCTCCGGGTGTCGCATCGAACCGGAATCGATACTATAAACCAGGATCCTGTGGCATTATAATTCCCGGTTGTAATGTGCGGATCGCCGAAGATGGGGAAGTGGAGATCAAAGGGGATAATGTTTTTATGGGTTATTATCATCGGGAAGAAGAGACAAGAAAAGTCTTGAAAGATGGATGGTATCAAACCGGTGATCTCGGTTATATCGATGAAGATGGTTTTCTGTATCTGACGGGCAGAAAGAAAAATTTGATCATCTGTTCCAATGGGGAAAATGTATCGCCGGAGGAGATCGAACAACAATTGCTTCAATATCCTGAGATTTGTGAAGTGGTCGTCTATCAGGGGGAACGTGGAATCACCGCAGAAATATTCCCGGAGGATACGGCTGCGGATGAAAGAAGATTTCGGGAAATACTTGGAGAAATAAATAGAGGACAGCCGGTATACAGACAAGTTGTCGATCTGAAGATCAGAGCAGAAGAATTTGAAAAGAATACAAGCAAAAAAATATTGCGATATAAAAAATGAGAGTCCGTTAAACTGTTGTTATTGGAGGAAAAATAAAAATGAGCAGATCAGATATTTTACAGATTGTGAAAAAAATTTTAGAGAGATTTACGCAGGAAAAACATCCGAATATTGAAGAAGATACTATATTGAGCACCGATCTGGGGCTGAATAGTTTTGATGTTGTGAATATTGTTGTAGCTTTTGAAGATGAATTTGATATCGAGATACCGGATAGTGATATTAAAAATATGCAGAGCGTGAAAGATATCTTGGATTATATGGAGAATCAGGAAATATAGAGGAGCCAGATACCGTTCGAGGCTGTGCAACAGGCGAGATTACGGGATCGGCATCCGACCGGACTAAATCAGATAATAAACTGACGTTATCTTAGAGGAGAAAGAATCAGATGAGAGTGTTGTCAAAAGCACAAAAAACCATCTATCATATGGAAAAATATGTGGGTGGGTCAGTGGCAAATATATGCGGTAGTTTGCTGTGTAAAGGGAAGGCAGATTTTTCAGCATTAAAAAAAGCAATCAACGAATTGTATCGCAGGAATGAGATTTTGCGAACACGTATATCAGAAACAGAGCAGGGGGTCATGCAGGAAACCGTGGAAGATTACGAACGGCAGATACCGGTATTGAAATTTTCGTCAGAAGATGAATTTGCAATCTATGCGGAAAAATATGCGAAACAGGAAATGGATCTTTACGGTGAATTATGTTATATAAATCTTGTAGATATGGGGCAGAAATTCGGAGTTCTTGTGAAAATACACCATATCATCGGGGATGCATGGACGGTATCTTTGCTTTGCAGTCAATTTATTGATGAAATCAACGGAAAAGTTTGGGAAGCATATCCGTACGAGGATTATCTGGAAGAAGAGAAACGATATCTTGCGGGAAAGAGATATCAAAAGGACAGAGATTATTTTGCCGGGCAGAGGAATTTATGCAACGAAGTTGTCTATCTGTCGGATCGATCGACAGAAGATCATGAATCACAAAGGTATACGGCTTCTCTTGGAAGCGATATTAGAGAACAAATGCGCTGTTATGCAGAAAAATATCAGTGTAGCATGTATGCAATGTTTATGACGGTATTTGCGTTGTATATCAGCCGGGTAAAGATGAATCGGGAAAAGTTATTTATCGGGACTCCGATATTGAATCGGATCGGGAGAAAAGAAAAATATACGGCAGGTATGTTTGTAAATACAGTGCCGTTGTTTGCCGGGCTTTCCTACGGAAAAACGTTTTCTGAGAATATGATAGAAATGGAAAAGCGAATTTTGGCGGTAATGCGACATCAAAAAGTTAATTATGATGATTTGCTCTCTTATTTTCGTGAAAAAGGTAAGACAGATGAAAAGCTATATGATGTTATTCTGAGTTTTCAAAATGCGATAGTAGCAATTCCGGGAGGAAAATCAGATTGGTATTCCTGCGGAATGCAGGAAGAAAGCCTGCAGATACATATCGATGACAGGAATGATGAAGGTATATGGAATATTCACTATGATTATCAGATCGCTAAGTTTGCAAAAGATGAGATCGCGGCTTTGCATAGTTGTGTGATGAATTTACTGCGTGATGTATTGTCACACGAACAGAAGAAGATAGCAGAACTGGAGATGATCTCCGATGAAGAGAAAAAACGATTGTTCCTGATGGGAAGACCACAAAAAACAGATAATGAACAGATCGATGTTTTGGAATTGTTGAAAAGGCAGGTGAGGAAAACACCAGACAAACCGGCTGTGATTACAAAAAAGGAATCCCTTACGTACGATGAATTGGATCGGTATTCCAACAGGATCGCTCATGCGTTGATCAAAAGAGGGATCGGACGTGGAGATATTGTTGCGATCATACTTCCAAGGATCATTTATTTTCCGGCGTTTATGTATGGAATATTGAAAACAGGGGCGGCATATATGCCGATCGATCCGACATACCCGGAGGAGCGGATTCGTAGCCTTACGAGATCTGAGAAAGTAGTTTTGCAGATTACGGAACATAATTATAAAGATTTCTTGAATGAGGAAGATGAGTGCGAGGTTGAGCATGTTATCTCCGGAGAAGATCTGTTTTGTGCATTGCACACGTCCGGATCAACGGGGACGCCGAAACTGTCGCTTCTTAAACATCGGGGGATAGCACATTTTATCCTGACACACGATGATTTTTACAGGGACGTTCAGATTGCAATATCTGCAACGATCATCACATTTGATGCATTTATGTTGGATAGTGTTGTAGCGATCACAAAAGGGATCACGATGTATCTGGCAGATCATGAGGAAATATTTGATCAGGCTCAATTTGAGCAGATGTTTTATGATTATGATCAGGTTGTTTTTTTTGCGACGCCGACAAAAATGAGATCTTATATTGAAAACAGCAGCACGAAAGAATTTATGAAAAAAATACATTCGATTGTTGCAGGAGGAGAGGTTTTTACAAAAGAGCTTTATGAGATGATTCGGAAGTATGCTCCGCAAAGTCATATTTTTAATATATATGGACCGACTGAAACTACCATATGTGTCACGGTAGATGAGTTGGATGGTGAAGACGTGACGATTGGAAGACCTACTCCGGGGAATGAGATTTACCTTCTCGATCGCTATGGTATGCTCGTTCCAAGAGGACAGTGTGGAGAAATCTGGATAGGCGGAGATGGTGTTGGCGCAGGGTATTTGGATCAGAAACTATTGACAGAAGAGAGATTCATAGACAATCTGTATGGAGAGGGAAAACTATATAAAACAGGAGATCTTGCCTATTGGAGAACGGATGGAAAGCTTGTATTTCAAGGAAGAAATGATCTACAGGTAAAAATCAGAGGGCTTCGGATCGAATTGGAAGAGATTGAGAATGTGATCAATTCCTGTGCAGGCATTTTACAGTCTGCGGTAAATGTGCAGAAAAATGAGAAAAATCAACAGTATATCTGTGCCTTTTATACGGCTGATCGAAATATTTCTGCGGATGAGATCCGGGAAGCAATCAGAAAAAAACTACCCAGATATATGGTGCCCCATATTTTTGAGCAGCTTTCATCAATGAAGCATACACCAAGCGGAAAGGTTGATAGAAAGGAACTTCCGAAGTTGAATTTATCCAATATTCGATCACAGGTGGAGTTTGTGAAACCGCAGACGGAGTTGCAGCGTGAGTTGGCACAAATTATGGAGATTGTATTAGATCACAGACCGATCGGATTGAAAGATGATTTTTTTGATCTTGGCGGTGATAGTCTAAAAGCGATTGAATGTGTATCCAAAGCTCACAGCAGAGGCATTTATTTTCCTACGCAGGCGATATTTGATCATCCGGAAGTAGAAGAATTGTGCCGGTATATCGAGAGCGGAGATGAACATAAGATATCCTTGACTTCAGATGATTTTATTGATGTGCAGTCATTGATAGAACATAATCAGATCAGCAATGAGTATCAGGTGTCTGTTTCGGAAGTAGGAAATTTATTTTTGACAGGAGCAACGGGATATTTGGGAATCCATATTTTGGCGGAATTCTTGCGTGAGGAAACGGGATATGTGTATTGTCTGGTGAGAGGAAAGTCGGAAGAAGAGAGTCGGAGCAGGTTTGCGGAATTACTGAATTTTTATTTTGGTGAAAAATATTACCAAGAGATGAAACATAGAATTATTGTTTTGCGGGGGGATCTAGGGTGGAAGAAATTCGGATTATCCGAAGATGTGTATCAAAAAGTCGCTATGGATGTTCACACGGTAATCCATGCGGCAGCCAGTGTAAAGCATTATGGTTCTTACCGCTATTTTCAGGAGACAAATGTTGAGGCGACGAAGCGCGTGATTGAGTTTACTAAAACAGCAGATGCAAATTTACTTCATATGTCAACACTTAGTGTGTCCGGAAACAGTCTTGGGGATAATTTTGATAATCATAGGAGTGAAGAAGAAAAGTTTTTTTATGAAAGAAGTTTTTTTATCGGGCAGAGCATGGATAATGTATATGTGCGCAGTAAATTTGAAGCTGAATGGGCTGTCTTAAAAGCGATGAAAGAGGGTGTAAGGGTAAACATCTGTAGAATGGGAAATCTTACAAACCGCTATTTGGACGGCAGATTTCAATATAATTATGATTCTAATGCTTTTTTGAAACGAGTGAAGGCTTTTTTGAATCTTGGTTATTTTCCGGATTATTTAATGCATCTCTATGTGGAATTCTCTCCGGTCGATGAGAGTGCAAGGGCTGTTATGAAGATCGCAAGGTATTTTAATTCTACCTATAATGTGTTTCACATCAATAACAATAAAGTTTTGTATTTTGCTCCGCTGTTTGAGATCCTGGAGAAAAAAGGATATCCGATTCGTGTAGTTGATGGAGGATTTTTCGCTGAAATATTGCGGCGGGCAGCAGAGAAAAACGGTACAGAGTATTTGTTTGAAACTTTTATTAATGACATGGATGGGCAGGAACATCTGAATTATGACAGCAATATCAGGATTATGAATGATTATACTGTGGATTATCTGAAAAAGATCGGATTTGAGTGGAATGAGATCGGCGAGGAGTATATGGGAAAATATCTGGATTATTTTCAGAAAATCGGATATTGGGGAGCTCTCTGATTTCTCTCCCGCAAGAAAGATCCGCTGCTGTGTACCTCTCATACACACCAGCGGATCTATTCCTACTTGAACACATCTGCAAGATAACGGATCAACCAAAGCTATCCAAATCTAAGTGGAAGTAGTTATGAGAAAATGAAACGCACAAGTAATGGAGAAATTGACAGGCTTACATTCCTTGACTTTTGAGACTTGAGAGTTTACAATTAAGCAAAATGAGTTTCATGCGGATTTATTTTTTTTGATTTTTGCATACAAAGGATGGAGCGAACCTATGAAAACGGTTATTATGTGGCTTAGTATATTTCTGGTGATCATGGCGGTAACGATTGCCGGTATAATTTATATGTGCAGGGTGATATGCAGATTTTGCGTCGTAAAAAGGCTGACGGGTGAAAGTAGATGGAAAAAGATTTTAATTTTCCGGCTGTTGTTTGGACTGATCGGAAGGATTATCAGAAGAAAGAATATAAAAGAAATACCATTTGACCTGCAAAGTTTATGTGCGGTTGCAGTGACGGTTGTTTACCTGTCGGCAGGATATTATCTGTGTCATCATGTATGGGAAACGGATTACAGTCTGCAGACCGATAAGGAGATTGATAATCTGCATATCGTGATGTTTGCCGATTCCCATGTTGGGGCGACTTTTGACGGAAATGGATTTGCCGGGCATATAGAGAGTATAAAAAATGAGAATCCGGATCTTGTGCTGATTCCCGGAGATTTTGTTGACAGCGCCACCAAAAAACAGGATATTATATCATCCATCCCAAAAGAGTGCTACTTATTTTTGTGTATGCCACATTTTCCAATAATGATATTGCGGCATCAAATGTATTTTAAATCAAGGGCTATTTCTTGACTTTTCAAGCTTGAAAGTTTACAATGAAGTGAAAACGGTTAGAACATCCGAAAGACTTGCCGCCGACCAAGGGGAGCCAGATACCGTTCGAGGCTGCAAAGCAGGCGAGATTACGGGATCGGCATCCGACCGGACTGAGTCAGATAATAAACGATCGTTAT
>CADBTR010000147.1 GCA_902797675.1 uncultured Lachnospiraceae bacterium | reverse complement strand
TTCAGCAGCATGAATGTTCAAAGCCGACGAATACTTGTATTCGTAAGGTTTTGGACATTCATGCCGGACTGGTGGCGAAGCCACCCAAAATCCCGGACAACGAGAATTCCGCAGGAATTCGAGTCTTGAGTTCTGAATAATTACAATACGTTACCATTCACAGTAAACAAAGATTATAATACTCTAAATTATTCTAATTGTCAATTTAAAAAACAAATGATAGAATATAATAAATTAATGTTACTATTCACAGTAGCAATATTTATTTGGAGGTTGTAAGATGCCAGCAAATTCCGAGGATTTTTCCACATTGAGAGAAAAAGCGGACAAACGCTACCGGCTCCTGACAAAACATTTTCCCTGTATGATCAAAACAGACAGACAGCAGCGCAGCTTTACCCCGTTTCAACATCTTTTAACAAATGACCGGATTTATCTCCCCAAAGTTTCCGATACGCTTTGCCCCGCCGGTCCATGCCATGATATGACATTACAAAGTATCTGCAAGGCAGGGGATTATTTTTTGCTGTCTGCATATTGTCATGATGAAGAGATCGCAAACAGACATCATTCGGTTATTTATGTACTGGATAAAACCGGTTCTCATATAACCACATGGTCGCTCCCCTTTGTTGCCCACGTCGGCGGGATCACTTTTGACGGCACTTATTTCTGGGTCTGCAGCGGAAAAAATACGATCACACCCTTTGATTTTGAAACCTGTCTTTCCCTGACAAAAAATTCATATCCATCGGCGTACCTTTCTATTGAATCAGCCATGCGCAACAGGCAATTTGTGGGGACCAAAACAAGTTTTTGTGATTATTTTGAGGGCAGATTATGGGTCGGCAATTTTTCCTATCCTCCGGATTATCCGGGAGAACCTGAAATCTACAGCTATCCGGTTATAAAAAAAGCCGGCGGTCCCGTACTTGACAAATCAGAAGATCATGTACTCCGTTTTCCTTCTTTCCCTCAGATTCAGGGAATCGAATTTATAGAAAAAACAGGAGAAAAGTATCTGCTTCTCTCCTGCTCTTACAACCGTTTTTCGCCTTCAAGATTATGGGCGATCCATTTTCATAATTATAGGGAATTGCATGATCTCCCGTTTTTGCTGTCCGGAAAAGTTCCCTTTTCCTATCGGCTTTTAAAGCTGCCCTCGATGCTGGAGCAAACCTGCAGGACGGGAGATCGCTTATATCTCCTGTATGAATCCTGCGCGCGAAAATATTTACGTTCCGCTTCCCTTTGCATCTGCCCTGTTACAAGACTCGTCAGTCTCTCTTTGCAAAAGGTGATCGAAGACTTGTAAAAATCGCAGATCCGATCCGGTAAAGTCCATATCCGATCAGTCCTCCCGCAGTATTATTAATTAAATCCACCACCTCGTATAATCCGGTATGGGTCAATAGCTGCAGGGTTTCTATCACCATGGATGCAGTCAGCGCAATGAGCGCCATTTCCAAAAAGCTGCGAATGTTGGGAAAACAGATGGGAGCAAAGATCCCCAGCGGTACAAACATCACGATATTAGCAACCAGTTGCGTCATAAATACCGAATTACCATTGAACGCAATCTGATATACCGCGAAAGGATTCAGATTATACCTGTAATCCGTCTCCGGCGTTCTGTTTAAGAGGGTAATTCCAAACACCTGCGATAAATAAAATGCATACAGCAGCATAACCAGTTTCTGTCCCCGCGTATGCCGCTTCTGCTTTCTGAAAAAATCAGGAAGCAGATAGCATATATAGATTCCCGACATGATCACAAGCGAATAAAAAAACGGGAAATTATAAATTTGCTTTAAATAGCCAATGATATTTAAAAAAATCTGATCCACCTGCATCCCTTTCCGAATTTCTTCTAAATTGCAAACTGACTTTGATACAATGCCGCATAAAATCCATTTTGTTTTAATAATTCCTGATGATTTCCCTGTTCAATAATATTCCCGTCTTTCATGACAAGAATACGATCCGCTTCTTTTATCGTAGACAGACGGTGCGCCACAATAAAGCTCGTTCTTCCTTTCATCAATTTACCGAATGCATCCTGAATTTTCAATTCTGTTCTCGTATCGATAGAGGAAGTCGCCTCATCGAGAATAAGCATCGGCGGATGACACAACATAATCCGGGCAATACATAAAAGTTGTTTCTGTCCCTGAGAAAGCATTCCGCCATCTTCACCGATCACTGTGTCATAACCCTCCGGCAGACGTCTGATAAAGCCGTCTGCATGGGCTTTTTTGGCAGCTTCCACAACTTCTGCCATGGTTGCCTCCGGCTTTCCGAAACTGATATTTTCTTTTATGCTTCCCGCTTTCAGCCAGGTCTCCTGCAATACCATACCATAATTTCTGCGAAGAGAATGTCTCGTACAATTCCGAAGATCAATATCATCCACACAAACAGCGCCCTCATTCACATCATAGAATCGCATAAGAAGATTGATCAACGTTGTTTTTCCGCAGCCGGTCGGTCCCACGATCGCAATATGCTGACCCGGATCTACACTGAGATTTAAATTCTCAATTAATTTCTTATGCGGCACATAAGAAAATGATACCCGGTTTAATTCAATTTTTCCGGAACATTTTTCCAATACTTTCGCATCCTTTGCATCCGGTAATTCTTCTGCTTCTTCTGTCAAACCGAACACCCGTTCCGCGCACGCAAGCGCATTCTGCAATTCCGTAAGAACACCCGATATTTCATTAAAAGGTTTCGTATATTGATTTGCGTAATTTAAAAAGCTGGATAACTGACCGACACTTAAGCTTCCGCTCAGCACCGAAAGCGCTCCGGTAAGTCCGACTCCCGCGTAAACCACATTATTTACAAACCGGGTAGCAGGATTTGTAATAGAAGAATAAAATGTCGCATCCAGAGAAGCCTTTTCCAGCCGCTCATTGATATTGCGAAAATGCTCCATATTCTCGCTCTCATGCTGATAAGCTTTCACGGTTTTCAAATTTCCCACCATTTCATCAATAAATCCGGTCTGCTCCGCCCGGAGTTCTGATTGCTTCAAAAACAGATGATAAGTTCTTCCCGAGATAAACTTTGCGACCAGAAGCGATAACGGCGTGACGCAAACCACAACCAGGGCAATCTTCGGATTTAAAAACATCATAAATCCGAGCGTCCCGATAATTGTCAGCACTCCGGTAAATAACTGGGTAAAACCCATCAATAATCCGTCCGCAAATTGCGCAACATCCGTAATCAATTTACTTACGATCTCACCTGTAGCATGTCTGTCAATAAAACTGAGAGGCAAATGTTCGATTTTTTCAAAAGCTTCCCTGCGGATGTCATTCACCACATGATAGGTGATATGATTATTACAGATACTCATTCCCCATTGCGCGAGAGATGTGACCGCAACACAGATTAAAATCTGCAAGATAATCTTTCCCATTTCCGCAAAATCAACTTTCCCTGCCCCGATGATGCAGTCAATGGCGCGTCCGGTGAGGATCGGAACATATAAAGTCAGAACAACCGTTACCAAAGCGCAGATTAAGGAGAGGCACAGCCGGATTTTATAATGACTGACATATTGAAAAATCTGTTTCCATGTCTTATTTTTATTATTTTTCATCCTGCCGCCTCCTCTCCCTGTTTAAATTGCGATGCATAAATCTCCTGATATACCTCGCAGGATCTCAACAATTCTTCATGGCGTCCAATCCCCGCAATTTTTCCGTCATCCAGTACAATGATTTTATCGGCATGCATAATTGAAGAGGTCCTCTGGGATACGATAAAAACAGTCGTATTCTCCAAACTGCGCAGGGCTTTTCTCAATGCTGCGTCCGTGGCATAATCCAATGCGGAGGCGCTGTCATCGAGAATCAAAATCTCCGGATTCTTCACAAGAGCCCGGGCGATACTGAAACGCTGCCTCTGACCGCCCGAAAGATTTCGTCCCTCCTGTTCGACCATTTCATCAAGACCGTTTTCTTTTTTCTCAAGAATATCCGCTGCCTGCGCTTTTTCAATCGCAGCCATAAGCATATCATCACCGGCGTTTTTATTTCCCCACAACAGATTCTCTCTGATGGTTCCCTTAAATAAAACTGCCTTTTGCATAACAATTCCAACTTTATCCCGAAGCTGCGCTGCCGGATAATCCGCAACATCAATTCCGTCAACAAGGACTCTCCCTTTTGTCGCCGTATAAAAATTCGGGATCAGGTGAACCAGTGAAGATTTTCCCGAACCGGTACCTCCGATAATTCCCACTGTCTCTCCTGACTGTACGGAAAAATCGATATCCGTCAAAGCTTCCTCTCCACCGTTTTTATACACAAGCGCAGCATGTTCAAAAACAACTTTCGCCGTTCCCTGTATTTTCCCCTTTTGTGCCCTCTCTTTTTCTTTTTCATCCTCGGCCATGGCAAACAATCCACCCGCACGTTTGGCGCACGCCACTGATTTTGTCACCGTAATGATCAGATTGACTAATTTAATCAATTCCACGAGGATCTGAGACATATAATTATACAGCGCAACAACCTGCCCCTGTTTTAAGACGCCGGAATCCACCTGACGTCCGCCGATATAAATCAATACCACAATTGCAATATTCAATACGACATAAGTTCCCGGATTCATAAAAGCCGCGATCTTGCCCGTATAAATCTGGAGTTTCGTATAAATGCGGTTCTGCGCGATAAATTCTTCCGTCTCCTCCTGCTCTTTTCCAAACGCCCTGATCACCCGCACGCCGGTCAGATTTTCTCTTGTCCGTGAAAGCAATGTATCCAATTGCTTTTGAACTTTCTCATAAAGCGGAATGGTAAGAAGCATGACGCTGAATACCAGAATACTCAATGCAGGTATCGCAACCGCAAATACAAACGCAGCCTTGACATCAATGGTAAATGCCATGATCATGGCACCAAATACGATAAAAGGAGAACGCAAAAATAACCGAAGTAAAAGATTGACGCCGGTCTGCATCTGATTGACATCTGTTGTCATCCGGTTGATCAATGTCGATGTTCCTGCTTTATCAATACCGGTAAAACTCATCCCCTGAATTGCTTCAAATAATCCGTTTCTCAATTTTGCCGCAAAACCGCACGCTGCCTTCGCGGAAAAATATTGCGCCGTCACAGAACTGATCAATCCGACCATACCCAACACAACCAATAAAATTGCCATTTTTATAATGTAAATCTTATCGCCGTTCGCAATTCCGATATCGATCATCGCCGCAACAACCAACGGCACAAATAATTCAAAAGTTGCCTCCAGCATTTTAAATAACGGAGCCAGAACTATTTCTTTTTTATATCCCTTCAAATATTTTGCAATTCTTTTCATTCCAACATACCTTTATTTAAGGAACTGTTGATAAATAACTTGAACATTTTGCAACAGTTCCTAATTTAAACAATTATATTTTTCGGCTTGTCGCTGTTCTTGCGGGCATCTAATGCCAGCTTGTGCAAGCCCAGCTGGCACTAATGCCCTGTTGCTACATAAAATAAAAGACCGGGTAACAACCCGGCCTTTTAAACCGCTTGAACAAACTATAAATAAATCTTATAAATCTACAGAACCTGCATTCTTATCATTCACAACATAATAAGCCTTATGATCCTGTGGTTTTACATAAACATCAATGCTGCTAAGCTTTGCACTGCTGTCTTCTGCATAATCAGCCTTACATTTATTGATGATATCCTCCAATGTATACTCAGCATATCCCAACTGTAAGATCACATGCTCATTTGCTTCCTCTGCTGCTTTCTCAGCTACCGGCTTTCTGCCTCTCTTTGCAGGAACTTTTTCCTCCTCGGCTGCTTTCTTTGCTGCCTTGGAAGAACCCGGCTTTCTGCCTCTCTTTGCAGGAGTCTTTACTTCTTCTACGGACTCCTTTACTTCTTCAACTTCTTCTGAAACTACAGCTTTTACTTCTTCTACGGCTTCCGTAGCCTTTTTTCCTTTTGTTGATGCCATTTTCATATCTCCTTTTTATTATAAATAAAAACCCTTTTTATTGTATTTTATTTATACAATATGATTACACTGATAA
Organism: uncultured Lachnospiraceae bacterium; assembly: GCA_902797675.1. Classification (GTDB taxonomy): domain Bacteria; phylum Bacillota; class Clostridia; order Lachnospirales; family Lachnospiraceae; genus CAG-303. The sequence continues at coordinate 5,102 of CADBTR010000147.1, read as the reverse complement.
AATAACATAAATAGCATTTAATTGCAAGTATTTTATTTAAAAAATTTTATTTATTTTTTTACCGCCTGATCCCGCATTTCAATTAATTTATTTCTGTCCCACAAAATTACTACTTCATTATCCTCTGCCAGAGTAATTGCCTGCTTTGTAAAATAATTATTTGTAATTACCATCGCTTCTTCACACTCATAATGTTTCATTGCGGAAATTACTTCCTGTATCGCTTTTACTCCCACCGGAAATTGATATCTCTTACATTGCACGGCAATTCTTTTTTCCTGAAAACTGACTATAATATCCGCGCCGTAATCACCTGAAGTTTTTGTCATTTCTTCTATGACAAATCCGCAGCCCCGAAGGACTGCGGCTGAAAATTGTTCAAATTCAATTCCCGTCATTGCATCGATCTGTTCCAGACTCCGATCGGCATCTTTTGGTTTTAAGCAAAATACTTTTAAAAGCCAGTGACAAAAAAGATAAGCGACCAGAAAAATCAAAATACCGAGAATTATATTTTCTTTTTGCATATTTTTTCCTATTTTAAAAATACATCGAAGCCAAGAAAACTGATGATCATCATAAGGATTCCGGCAAGCAGGACGCCTGACATTGCAGCCAATACTGTAGATTTAAAATCCATATCCAGAATACTTGCCGCAAGTGTTCCTGTCCATGCTCCCGTTCCCGGCACCGGAATTCCCACAAATAACATTAATGCAATAAATAATCCGTTTCCGGCTTTTTCTTTTAATTTCTGTCCGCCCTTTTCCCCTTTTTCCAGACAAAAGGTAAAGAATTTTCCGATGACCGGTTTATCCTTTCCCCATTCCAAAACTTTCCGGGCAAAAAGATAAATAATCGGAACAGGAAGCATATTTCCGATGATGCAGATAATAAACGAAGGGACAACGGGCAAATGTAAAAATTGCGAATAAGGAATTGCCCCGCGCAATTCAATTAACGGTACCATGGAAATTAAAAATATAATCAGGTATTTCGTCAGCATATTCCATACTCCTTAATTGCCTGTAATAATCGTTCCATCTCTTCTTCCGTGCCGATCGTAATTCGCAGATAATCCCTGATCGCCGGCTGATTCCAATGGCGCACATAAATATGTTTCGACCGGAGATACTCAAACAATTCTGTCATATCATGATCCGGATGCGTTGCGAAAATAAAATTCGCCATGGACTCCGGAAATGAAAATCCCAATTCTTTTAATTTGACTTTTGTTTTTTCTCTGGTTTCCACAATTTTATGCGTGATTTTTTCAAAATATTCCCGGTCTTTGATTGCTGCCACTCCTGCGGCAATGGCGGTACGATTCATGGTATAGGAATTAATGGAATATTTCACATCTTTCATTGCCCGGATCAGTTTTTCATTTCCGATTGCAAAACCGATACGCATTCCTGCCATGGAACGGGATTTTGAAAATGTCTGGATCACCAGAAGATTTTCATATTTTTCTGTTAATCGGAGCGCCGATTCACCGCCGAAATCAATATATGCTTCATCGATCATTACAACGGAAGACTGATTGTTTTTTACAATCTCCTCAATCGTATCCAAAGGTTCAAAAAGCGCTGTCGGAGCATTCGGATTCGGAAAAATAATTCCGCCGTTTTCTTTCATGTAATCTTCTTTTTTAATCCTGAAATCCGGATCCAGCGCCGGCGTCTCATAAGAAATCTTATAAAGATCTGCCCATACCGGATAAAAAGAATAGGTAATATCCGGAAATAAAACCGGTTTGTCAGAATTAAAAAATGTCATAAATGCATTGGCGATCACATCATCCGATCCAACGCCGACGAACACATTTTCAGGAGAAACCTGATAAAATTCCGCAATCGCATTTACCAGTTCCGCCGCTTCCGGATCCGGATATAACCGGAACCTGTCGCTATCCATCTCTTTGATTACTTTTGCCACACCGGGTGCCGGCGGATAAGGGCATTCATTTGTATTTAATTTTACCATATCCGGCTGATTCGGCTGTTCCCCTGCCACATAAGGCACCACATGCCGGATATTTTTTTCCCATTGACCCATAGCTTTTCTCCTATTTTTTTAATGTTTTTTCCGCCAGTTGTTTCCACGCTTCTTCCGACCGAAGGATCGTTTCGTGGGATACGCAATAAGCGATTCTTACATATCCGGAACATTTAAAAGAAGATCCCGGAACAAGAATAATATGATATTCTTTTGCCATGTCGCAAAATTCTTTTTCATCTTCCATCGGCGTCTTCATCCACAGATAAAACGCCCCCTCGGGTTTTACACAATCAAATCCCAGTCCGGTGAGCATTTCATACAAGGTCTTTCTGTTTCTGTCGTAATATGCAACATCTGTTTTTTCTTCAATGACTTTCGCAACCACACGCTGCATAAGAGACGGCGCATTGACATATCCCAAAATTCTTGTGGCAATAGCCGCTGCGCTGTAAATCTGTTCAAAATCAGATATTTCCGACGGAATAACCAGATATCCGATACGCTCTCCCGGAAGTGACAGGGATTTACTGAATGAATATCCGACAATCGTATTTCTGTAATACTTCGGAAGATATGGAACAACCGCATCTGCATATACCAGTTCCCGATACGGCTCATCAGAAATTAAATAAATATCCGTTCCCAGTTCCTTCTGCTTTGCTTCCAGCACTTTTGCGATCTCCTCGATCACCGAAACCGGATATACCACACCTGTCGGATTATTCGGATTATTAATGATAACCGCTCTTGTCTTCTTTGTAATCGCCGCTTCCAGCTGTTTCGGATCCGGAACAAATTCCGGCGCCTTGCAAGGGACTTCTTTTAATATTCCGTCATAATTTGTCACATAAGCATTGTATTCCACAAAATACGGAGAAAAAGCGATCACTTCGTCGCCCGGATTTAACAGGGTTTTAAAAATTACATTTAATCCGCTTGCCGCGCCTACCGTCATAATGAGATTTTTCATCGTAAAAGAAGTCCCGAATCTTTTATTCAAGGACTCTGCGATGGTTGTTCTCACATCTTCATATCCGACATTGCTCATGTAACCATGAACCATGAGACTGTCCTCATTCGCTAAAATATCCCGAATGGCATCTGCAACCGCATCCGGAGCAGGCACATTGGGATTTCCAAGGCTAAAATCATATACATTTTCTTTTCCGTAAATCGAGGCAAGTCTTTTTCCTTCCTCAAACATGGCACGAATGGCAGAATTGTTCTGCACAAAGCCTACCATTTTATTCGATATCATTTTAATGTCCTCCTTTTAATTCCGGTACATTACCCGCATAATTGCGTTTTTTAGATTTTTGTACGAAAAATATACCGATAACCGCATAATTGCCAATGTAAGCAAAATTCCTATTATCCCTCCGCAGCTGTCAATGCATACATCAACGATCTGACCGGCTCTGCCCGGCACAAACAGCTGATGGAATTCATCGGTGCAGGCATAGCACGCCGTTAAGCACAAGGCCGTGGCAATTCGCTTCCATTGCGCCGAAAATACTCGGTACAAAGAGATCTGAATAAAAATCAGACTTCCGAGAATCGCATATTCCGTCATGTGCGCCGCTTTGCGCAAAAGAAATTCCAAAAAGTCTACCGTGTCCGGATCCTTTGTCACAAAATCCGGCAAAAGCCAGAGAATGAAGCGATGCAGCACTCCCTGACTTAACTTTCCGGATTCATCCGCATTCTGTGAAGAAAACAGAAAAATCACCGTCATCCAGACCGGAATCAATATCCAGACGCATATTTTTGCGGTATTATTTTTACTCTGAACTGTTTTCATTTTAATGATGGAACAGGCGGATTCCCGTAAACGCCATCACCATATCATATTTGTCCGCACATTCAATGACAAGATCATCTCTCACAGAACCGCCCGGCTGAGCGATATATTTTACGCCGCTCTTTTTCGCGCGCTCGATATTATCAGAAAACGGAAAGAATGCATCCGAACCGCAGATCACATTCTGATTGCCGTCTAACCATGCACGCTTCTCCTCTGCGGTAAATACCGGCGGTTTTTCTTTGAATACGCGTTCCCATGCGCCGTCCGCAAGAACATCCATATACTCATCACCGATATAAAGATCAATTGCATTATCTCTGTCTGCTCTGCCTAAAGTATCTGCAAATTGCAGATTCAATACCTGCGGTGCCTGACGAAGATACCAGTTATCCGCTTTCTGTCCGGCAAGTCTGGTACAATGGATTCTCGACTGCTGCCCTGCTCCGATACCGATTGCCTGTCCGCCTTTTACATAGCATACAGAATTCGATTGTGTATATTTTAATGTGATCAGGGCGATCTTCATATCAATCAGCGCGGATTCCGGAATCTCTTTATTCTTTGTCACAATATTGGAAAGCAGATCTCCGTTAATGTCCAATTCATTTCTTCCCTGCTCGAAAGTGATTCCGAATACCTGTTTGCGCTCAAGTTCCGCCGGCACATAATTCTCATCGATCTGAATCACATTATAATTTCCTTTTTTCTTCTGTTTTAATAATTCCAGTGCTTCATCGGTATATCCCGGAGCGATCACACCGTCCGATACTTCCCGCTTGATCAATTTCGCCGTATCTGAGTCACAGATATCGGAAAGCGCGATAAAATCACCGAAAGAAGACATTCTGTCCGCGCCTCTGGCTCTCGCGTAAGCGCTTGCAAGAGGTGACAATTCACCTAAATCATCCACCCAGTAAATCTTTGCCAGTGTTTCATCCAGCGGAAGTCCCACTGCCGCTCCTGCCGGTGATACATGCTTAAAGGAAGTCGCTGCCGGAAGACCCGTTGCCTGTTTTAATTCTTTTACCAGCTGCCAGCCGTTAAAAGCATCCAGAAAATTAATATAACCCGGTTTTCCGTTTAAAACAGTAACAGGAAGATCGCTTCCGTCTTCCATAAAGATTCTTGACGGTTTCTGATTCGGATTACAGCCGTATTTTAATTGAATTTCATTCATGATTCTTTTTTATCCTTTCACGCTTATGTTATTTATTTGTAATTATTCAGCAGCATGAATGTTCAAAGCCGACGAATACTTGTATTCGTAAGGTTTTGGACATTCATGCCGGACTGGTGG
>CADBTR010000146.1 GCA_902797675.1 uncultured Lachnospiraceae bacterium | reverse complement strand
GTAGGTGGGAGTTTGAATCTCCGACCTACGGGAATTGCTGCCGCTGGCAGCAAGCAGGTCGCAGGGCTAAAGCCATGCGACATTCAAATAACAGAAGGAGCAAAAGATGAGTGAGGAAAAAATCTATCGGCAGCGTCCGGAACTTTTGGCGGCAGCGGAAGCGATTTTATTTACCATGGGAGAATCCGTGGAAACAGGGAAGTTAGCGACAGCCCTGGAGATCACCCAGGCACAGGTTCATGAATTGATGGAGGGATTACAGGAAAAATATGAGGCACCGGATTGCGGATTGAAAGTGATCGCCCTGGAAAATGCCTATCAGATGTGTTCAAAGGGAACAACTTACGAATACCTGATCCGGGTGGCAAGTCAGCCCAAAAAACAGGTCCTGACCGATGTATTGATGGAAACACTCTCCATTATTGCCTATAAACAGCCGATCACAAGAACGGAGATCGAGAATATCCGGGGGGTCAAATGCGATCATGCCGTGAATAAACTGATCGAATATCGTCTTGTGGAGGAGATCGGCAGACTGGATGCCCCGGGCAGACCATTGCTTTTTGGTACTACAGAAGAATTTCTGCGAAAATTCGGCGTGACCTCCATCGCTCAGCTCCCTTCTCTGGATCACGATAAGGTGTCCGAGTTCAAAGAGGAGGCAGAGCATGAGATTGATGAGGCTACAGGCAGAACTTCCGAAAAATCCCCCGAAGACAGTGAAGAAATGTGATTTTTTCAACGGAGTTTTTGATGAGAATGGGGGATTGCCTGATAATCTCGCCATTCAGACGATAGGTGACGGTTCCGACTGCATCTCCTGCTTTTGCGGGAGCATGCAGCTTTTTTTTGTATTGCGAGGAGATCGTCAGGGTATCGGAAGCGCAGACCGGATAGGGAAGAGGCGGATTTGATACGACAAGCTTTGCGAGAGGCGTTTTATCGGCATTTAATAAAGCGGGATCGGAAGTCTTTAAGATTCCGTCTTCCACCGGTATGTCGGGAAAAGAAAGGGCGGGATCCTGCAGATTCTTTATGGTATAGGCATCAATCCCGTATTGCAGCAATGTCTTTGCGTCTTCCCATTTATAATGTTTGTTGTGGGGCCAGCCGCATCCTAACAAGGTAAGGGTCATTGTTTTATCATCGCGTTTTAAGGCACAGACATAACAATAGCCTGCATTTCCAGTAAATCCGGTTTTGCCGGAGATCACGCCCTCCATCATGTGGAGAAAGGCGTTTTTATTATTGACGGTAAAAGCTCTGTTGCCCGGACGGATCGTGCCGTCATCTTCCGTTACATAATTGGTGAAGGAATAGGTGTCGGTCTGCGTGATTGTAAGAAAATCAGGATTCTTGATGCAATAAGCCATGATCTTACATAATTCTTTTGCCGTTGTTCCATGAATTTGTTCTCCGTTTTCTGTTTTATCCGCGGCATCCAGACCGTTTGGCGTGATAAAATGGCTTTCCGTACATCCTAATTCCGCCGCTTTTTCATTCATCATTTCCGCGAAATGTTTCGTATCGCCGCCGATATGCTCTGCGATGGCAACGGCGGTATCGTTATGGGATTCCAGCATAAGCGAATACAAAAGATCTTTTAAACGGTAAGTTTCTCCGGTATTTATATTTAACTGGACATCGGGCATGGAAGCTGCATACTTACTTACTGTGACAAGATCATCGGGATTGCCGTATTCCAGGGCGAGAATACAGGTCAGGATTTTCGTTGTGCTTGCGTTGGCGCGCAGTACATCCGCTTCTTTTGCGTAAAGAATTCGGCCGCTGTCGGCATCCATCAGGCAGGCGCTTAAAGCGTGCAGACTGGAAGGATCCGGCGGCGTTATCTCATCTTCCGCCGCAGAGACACTGAAGACGGCGCCGGCGCAGAACAGGAAAAACAAGGTACAGATAACAAGCAATCGATAATTTGGAAAAGAAAAGAAATGATTCATACAAAATACCCTCTTGAAAGAATGATACGAGTAAACTCGACTAAAATTACAAGTTGCAGAAATTTGCTGTGAATAGTAACAAAAAACTGTTAAAATGCACAAAAAAAACTTGATAAAATGTGGGATTAGTTATAAAATTAGAATCGGATTAATTTTTTTGATTATGATAATAATTTATGTGTGTATCAATTCAGATATGCAACAAGAAATGGAGGGCTGAATAATGAGTAATTTGGCAAAAGGATCAGCCATGGCAAGGATCACCGCGCTGGTTGATGAAAACAGCTTCGTCGAGCTGGGCGGTAAAGTGACGGCCAGAAGTACGGATTTTAATCTGCACGGAAAAGCGGAGGAATCTGACGGCGTCATTACCGGTTACGGTTTGATCGATAACAGGCTGGTTTACGTGTATAGTCAGGATGCGGCAGTACTTGCGGGAACCGTCGGGGAGATGCATGCGATGAAGATCGCGAAGTTGTATGACATGGCGGTGAAAGTCGGCGCGCCGATTATCGGACTGGTCGATTGCGCCGGGGTACGGTTGGAAGAAGCAACGGATTCTTTAAACGGATTCGGTGAGATCTTTACAAAACAGGCGATGGCGTCGGGTATTGTGCCGCAGGTCATGGTCGTATTCGGAACCTGCGGAGGCGGTATGGGCGTCAGCGCAGCACTTTCTGACTTTACATTCGCTACGGAAGACGGAAAGATTTTCGTGAATGCGCCAAATACCCTTGAAGGAAACAGGGAGGACAAGTGTGACACCGCTTCTGCAGCATATCAGGAAAAGCAGGGTGTTGTTGATTTCGTGGGAACAGAGGAGGATGTATTGCTCACCACCCGCATGTTAGTGTCCATGCTTCCGGCAAATTACGGGGATGAAGCGGAGTCCGCATGCTTGGATGATCTGAACCGGGCAGTGAATGTGGAAGGCGTTAAAGATACCGCTTATGTGGCAAGCCAGCTTGCGGATTCCTCGATTTTTATGGAATTAAAACAGGCATATGGCTCGGAGATCATGACAGGCTTTTTGAAATTAAACGGTTCGACAGTAGGAATAGTTGCCAACCGCAGAGGGATTTTAGACGGAGAAGGCGGATATCGGGAGGAATTTGAACCGGTACTGACGACGGCAGCCTGCAAAAAAGCAGCTGATTTCGTAAAGTTTTGCGACGCTTTTCAGCTTCCGGTTTTGACATTGACGGATGTGAAAGGATTTGCGGCTGCAAAGGAAGAAGAAAAAGGAATCGCGAAGGCGGCGGCAGAACTTACTTATGCCTATGCCTCAGCGACCGTGCCGAAAGTAAATGTGGTGATCGGCGAAGCCATGGGAAATGCATATAATGTAATGAATTCCAAGGCGTGCAAGGCAGATATCGTGTATGCATGGCCGAATGCCAAAATCGGAGCTATGGAGGCGGACGGAGCGGTTCGCATTATTTATGCCGATGAATTGAAAGATTCCAAAAACGGTGCGGAGTTTATGGAGCAAAAGAGGACAGAATATGAGCAGACCATTCAGAACGTATCGGCGGCAGCGAAGAGAGGATATGTGGATGCCATCATTGATCCTTCCGAAACCAGAAAGTATGTGATCGGTGCGATGGAAATGCTTTATTCCAAGAAAGAAGAATTGCCGGATAAGAAGCATGGCACAGTTTAGGAGGTGGAGACAGTGAGTAGAATGAGTTTGTCCTTGCTCGCCTTGTTGATTTTTTTGCTTAGTCCGCTGGGGTTTATGACATCGCCGGTATTTGCCGCAGAGGCACCGTATGTGGATGCAGCTTCGGCAGACAGTGATGAGGATGTTTATGCCGGAGAGAGCGAAATGGATGCTGCCTCAGCAGATGACGATGAAGACGCGCAGGCCTACGCCGATCTGTATGCTCAGATGATGCAGCAGCAGTCGCAGTCTGTAGGCGATCAGTTAAAAGCTCAGGCTGAGAACTTTATGGAGCAGTTTGGCACCCTTGACTATGATACAGTGGACTATCTGTCGGAGAATCAGGTAGGCGCCTTAAAGGAAGCCTGCGAAGCATACAAGACGTATCTTGAGAATGATACGTTAGGTGATTTTGTAGAGGTCACTGACAGCAGCATAAAGAACGTAAAATCGGGTTATCGGGCAGAAGTGACGGGAAAGTTTGAAAAGACGGATCTGAAATTGACTGTTTTGTTTAAAGAAATCATGGGAAGTCCCACGCCGACGGAACTGACTTTTGCTTTAGCAGGAAATGATAATAAGTCCCTTGGCGAAAAGTTAAAGACAGCCGGTTTCAATACCCTGATCGGCCTGACCACCGTATTTTTGATCCTGATTCTGATCTCGTTTCTCATTTCTCTGTTTAAATATGTGCCGGCATTGGAAAAGGCATACCGGGGCTGGGAGAAGAAACGGGAGACAGAAAAGAGAAAAAGACTGGAGACAGGAAAGAAAGCAGAACCGGAAAATAAGAATGTTGCCATCATGGCGGTAGATCATGTGACGACACAGATCGAGCAGAAAGAAGAAAACGAACGGATCGACAGAGAAGAACTGGTGGCAGTGATCACGGCAGCAATCTGTGCGGCAACAGGAGCTTCGTCAGACGGATTTGTAGTCCGCTCGATTAAAAAATCAAAAAGAAGATAGCAGGAAAGGAAAAAAGATATGAAAAATTATAGAATTACAGTAAATGGCAACACTTATGATGTAGCAGTAGAGGAGTTAAACGGAACCACAGCTCCTGCGGCACCGGCAGCTTTTGCACCGGCAAAACCGGCGCCTGCAGCACAGGCGGCTCCTGCTCCGGCTCCGAAAGCAGCATCTAACGGAACCGGCTCCGTAAAGGTTAATGCGCCGATGCCGGGAAAGGTTATTTCCATTAAGGCAAAGGCAGGGGAGCATGTTACAAAGGGACAGACGATCATGGTTCTCGAAGCGATGAAGATGGAAAATGAGATCGTTGCGCCGCAGGACGGCACGATCGCCAGCGTTGACGTGTCAGAGGGCGCTTCCGTGGAAGCAGGTTCATTGTTGGCTTCTTTAAATTAGTTGCAGAGCTTGCAATGTTTTGCAAATATTTTAAAGGAGGTCAAACATGGACTATATTTTAGAAGTATTTGGAAATCTGATTCATCAGTCGGCATTTTTCGGCCTTACATGGGGCAATTATGTCATGATCCTTGTGGCATGCGTGTTCCTGTTTCTGGCGATCAAGAAAGGATATGAACCGCTGCTTTTGGTACCCATCGCCTTTGGAATGCTGCTGGTAAATATTTATCCGAACATTATGGCATCGCCGGAGGAAACATCCAACGGTACCGGCGGACTTTTGCATTATTTTTATCTGCTTGACGAGTGGAGCATTCTGCCGTCTTTGATCTTTTTAGGCGTCGGGGCTTTGACGGATTTCGGACCGCTGATCGCAAATCCTAAGAGCTTTCTGATGGGAGCGGCTGCCCAGTTCGGTATTTATATTGCATACTTTCTTGCAATTCTGATGGGCTTTAATGACAAAGCGGCAGCGGCAATTTCCATTATCGGAGGAGCGGACGGACCGACCTCCATCTTCCTGGCAGGAAAGCTGGGACAGACGGATCTGATGGGGCCGATTGCGGTTGCGGCTTATTCTTATATGTCCCTGGTGCCGATCATTCAGCCGCCGATCATGAAACTGCTCACCACAGAGAAAGAGAGAAAGATCAAGATGGAGCAGCTTCGTCCGGTGACAAAACTGGAAAAGATCCTGTTCCCGATCATCGTAACGATCGTTGTTGTTATGATCCTTCCGGATACGGCACCGTTGATCGGTATGCTGATGTTAGGTAATCTCTTCAGAGAGTCCGGCGTTGTAAAGCAGCTTGCTGAGACGGCATCCAATGCGCTGATGTATATCGTTGTGATCTTACTGGGAACTTCCGTGGGAGCTTCCACCAGCGCGGAAAGATTTTTGAATCTTGACACCTTAAAGATCGTTCTTTTAGGACTTGTGGCGTTTGCTTTCGGAACAGCGGCAGGCGTTTTGATCGGAAAATTGATGTGCAAACTTTCCGGCGGAAAGATCAATCCGCTGATCGGTTCAGCCGGCGTATCGGCAGTTCCGATGGCAGCCAGAGTATCACAGAAAGTCGGCGCAGAGGCGGATCCTACGAACTTCCTGCTCATGCATGCCATGGGACCGAATGTGGCAGGCGTGGTGGGAACTGCGGTTGCGGCAGGAACTTTTATGGCGATCTTATTGTAAAAAATAGAAATCAGAAAGGATAGAAGTTATGGCAGAGAAAAAACCTGTAAAAATTACGGAAACCGTTCTTCGTGATGCGCATCAGTCACTGATCGCCACCAGAATGACAACGGAACAGATGCTTCCCATTGTGGATAAGATGGATCAGGTAGGATATCATTCCGTAGAATGCTGGGGCGGCGCCACATTTGACGCGTGCCTGCGTTTCCTTAAGGAAGATCCGTGGGAGCGTCTCAGAAAATTAAGAGACGGATTTAAAAAGACAAAGCTCCAGATGTTGTTTCGAGGACAGAACATCCTTGGCTACCGTCATTATGCCGACGATGTAGTCAAATATTTTGTTCAGAAATCAGTTGCCAACGGTATGGATATCATTCGTATCTTTGACTGTCTGAATGATCTTAGAAATCTGGAATGTGCGGTGGAGAGCGTTAAGACCGTAAAACATGAAAATCCAAACGCTCATGCCCAGATCGCTCTTTCTTATACATTGGGTGATGCATATACGCTGGAATACTGGAAAGATATTGCAAAGCGCATCGAGGATATGGGAGCAGATTCCATCTGCTTCAAAGATATGGCGGGACTTTTGCTGCCTTATAAGGCAACAGAATTGATCGGAACATTAAAAGATACGGTAAGTATTCCGATTCAGCTTCATACCCATTATACTTCCGGTGTCGCTTCCATGACTTACTTAAAGGCAGTGGAAGCAGGCGTGGATGTGATCGATACGGCGATGTCTCCGTTTGCCCTCGGTACCAGCCAGCCGGCTACGGAAGTCATGGTGGAGACTTTCAAGGGAACACCGTATGATACCGGTCTTGATCAGAAATTATTATCCGAGATTGCGGATTATTTCAGACCGATAAGAGAAGAAGCATTAAAGAGCGGACTTTTGAATCCGAAAGTACTTGGCGTCAATATTAAGACATTGCTTTATCAGGTTCCGGGCGGAATGTTATCCAACATGGTTTCCCAGTTAAAAGAGATGCATGCGGAGGATAAATATCAACAGGTGCTTGAGGAGATACCGAGAGTGCGAAAAGACCTGGGAGAACCGCCGCTTGTAACGCCGTCTTCACAGATCGTGGGTACTCAGGCCGTCATGAACGTGATCGGAGGAGAGCGTTACAAGATCGCTACAAAAGAGACGAAAGCAGTATTAAGCGGCGAGTACGGTCAGACCGCAAAGCCGTTTAATAAAGAAGTTCAGAAGAAAGTAATCGGAGATAAAAAGCCGATCACCTGCAGACCGGCAGATCTGATCGAGAATGAGCTGGATAAGATTGAAGCGGAGATGTCAGAGTGGAAAGAACAGGATGAGGATGTTTTGACTTATGCCCTGTTCCCTCAGGTGGCAACCGAATTTTTTAAATATCGCAAGGCACAGCAAGATAAAGTGGATTTAAACAAAGCAGATACAGAAAACAAGGCATATCCTGTATAATATCGGTGTAAAGAAGTTTGTCCCCACTTTCATGCTGGCATGAAAGTGGGGATATCCTTTTGGAGAGGAAATATGGAAGAAGATACATTGTTTGAGCGTTTGAATTTGCATCGGAAGAATATGAGCAAGGGTCAGAAGAAACTTGCGGATTTTTTGATGGCAGAGTATGACAAGGCGGCTTTTATGACGGCAGCAGACATCGGAAAGGCAGTAGGTGTAAGTGAATCCACAGTTGTGCGGTTCGCGCCGATGCTGGGGTATCATGGTTTCCCGATGCTCCAGAAAGCAATGGAAGAGGTTGTGCGAAACAGGATCAATGAAGCGCCGGAAATTCATCTTGATTATGAGAATATTTCCAGACGGCAGGTACTCGAAGATGTTTTTTCCATGGACATGAAAAATCTGAAGGAAACCTTGGAAGGACTGAATCAGGATGCCTTTGAAGTTGCCATGGATGTGATAATGAAGGCGAGAAGAGTATATCTGATCGGACTTCGCACAGCGGCGCCCCTTGCCGAATATCTTGGCTTTTATTTAAAACTGATGCTGGATAATGTGACCGTTATAAACGTGGACAATTCCAATGATATATTTGAAGAAATGCTCAGGATGAATGAGGAGGATTGTGTGATCGGGATCAGTTTTCCACGTTATTCTCTGAAAACGCTTCGGGTGCTGGAATTTGCAAACAGAAGAAATGTCAGCATTATCGTGCTTACGGATCATATAAACTCTCCCATGAATCTGTATTCCTCCTGTAATCTGATCGCAAAGAGCAGGATGACGGCGGCAGCGGATTCGTTGACGGCACCTATGTGTCTGATCAATGCAATGATCACTTTTCTCATGACAAGGAGAAAGGAAAAGATGATCGATCGACTGGAAATGCTCGAAGAAATATGTAATGAATATGAAATAGCCGGAAATGATGAAATAGAACTGGTGGATGATTCAGATCTGGAAGAACAGTAGAGGTAACTATGGGAATCATAGCAGTAGCCGGCGGCGGCGCCGCAGGAATGATGGCGGCAATATCCGCTGCGGAATGCGGACATACCGTTCATTTGTTTGAAAAAAACGAAAAGCTTGGAAAAAAATTATATATTACGGGAAAAGGAAGATGTAATATTACCAACGGCGCGGATTTGGAAGAGATTAGAAAGAATATTGTGACGAACAATAAATTTATGTACAGCGCCTTATATACCATGAGTAATGATGATGTGGTGAGGATGTTTGAGGAAGCCGGAGTTAAAACGAAAATAGAGCGGGGAAACCGGATCTTTCCGGAGTCCGACCGGGCCGGTGATGTGATCGACGGACTTGCCGGAATGTTGAAGCGAAATCATGTGCAGATCCATCTGAATACGGCAGTGAAAAAGATCCTTACGGAATCCGGAGACGGAGGAGAACGGGTACGGGGAATCCTTACAGGAGAAGGAACGTTTTCCTGCGACTGTGTAATTATAGCTACCGGCGGGGTATCCTATCCCTCGACAGGGTCTACGGGAGACGGACACCGGATGGCAGAGGAGCTGGGACATCATGTGACGGAATTATTGCCGGCGCTTGTTCCGTTGAATGTGAAAGAGGAATTTGTCAAAGACTTGCAGGGGCTTGCCTTGAAAAATATCATGGCAACTTTTTATGTGGATGGAAAGAAATTCCATGAAGCATTCGGGGAAATGCTTTTTACTCATTTCGGTGTCAGCGGTCCTGTGATCTTAAGCGCGTCCAGTCTTTTGACGACCGTTTTAAAGCAGGGAAAACAGGTGGAGCTTGTTATTGATTTAAAACCGGCGCTGGATGAAAAAACATTGGATGAACGCATACAGCGGGAATTTGATAGTTTTCACAAACGGGATTTTCGCAACAGTCTTTCTAATCTGCTTCCGAAAAGCATGATTCCCGTGATTATTTCCTTATCGGAAATAGATGAATATAAAAAAGTATATGATATTACCAGAGAAGAACGGCTGAAGCTTGTCGGGCTTTTAAAACAGTTACGGATGACAGTCACATCCACCAGAGGATTTCATGAGGCGATCATTACAAAAGGCGGAGTGAATGTAAAAGAAGTAAATCCGGCAACGATGGAGTCAAAGATCGTAAAAGGTTTATTTTTTGCGGGAGAAATCCTTGATGTGGATGCGTATACGGGAGGGTTTAACCTCCAGATCGCATGGTCAACAGGGAGGCTGGCAGGCTTTTCCGCAGAATAGAAAGTGAGGTAGAATGATGTTTCAGGTGGCAATCGACGGACCGGCAGGAGCCGGAAAGAGTACCATAGCAAAAAAGGTGGCAAGAGAGATGGGGTTCATCTATGCGGATACGGGAGCAATGTACCGCGCGATGGCGCTGTCCTGCTTAAGATGCGGGATTGACAAGGGCGATGAGCAGGCGGTGACCGAACACTGCAATACTCTGACGGTCAGTCTCAATTATGAAAACGGAGAACAGCAGGTATTGTTAAACGGGGAAAATGTAAATGCATTTATCCGCACAGAGGAAGTGGGAAATACAACTTCCGCCATCTCTGTTTATCGGGGAGTGCGGGAGAAACTGCTTGATCTGCAAAGAAAACTTGCCGGGGATTATAATGTGGTGATGGACGGAAGAGATATCGGGACAAATGTTCTCACCGGCGCCCAGGTGAAAGTTTATCTTACGGCAAGTGTTGAAACAAGGGCAAAGAGACGATACGACGAGCTGATGGCAAGAGGAGAAAAGGGCAGCATGGAGGATATCGAAAGGGATATCAGAGAGCGGGATGAGCGGGATATGAACCGCGAGATCGCTCCGCTGAAACAGGCGGAAGACGCCTGTTATCTTGATTCTTCCGATATGACGATCGATGAGGTCACAGAGAAGATCAAGAGCCTGATGAGGGAAGCGGGATGGAAGTAAGAGTTGCAAAAACCGCGGGATTTTGTTTCGGCGTTAAGCGGGCGGTTCAGACGGTTTATGAACAGATCGATGAAAACAATGGAAAAGAGCCTCTCTATACCTACGGACCCATTATTCACAATGAGCAGGTGGTGGAGGATCTGGAGCGCAAGGGCGTAAAAGTCATTGATGAAGGAGATTTAGACACCGTTACAAAGGGAATTGTGATCATTCGCTCTCACGGGGTGGAGAAGCGCATCTGTGACCGGATAGAGCAGTCGGGACTTCGCATTGTTGACGCAACCTGTCCTTTTGTGAAAAAAATTCACAAAACAGTGATGGAAAAAAGCAGGGAAGGTTACGGTATTATTATTGCCGGAAATGCGAAACATCCGGAAGTACAGGGCATTCGCGGCTGGTCCGGATCGGAAACTTTTGTGATTGGAACAGAGGAAGAAGCAGAAAAAATAGAACTTTCTGATGAAAAAAAATATTGTATTGTGGCACAAACGACATTTAATTACAAGAAATTTGATAAAATGGTTGAAATTCTTGCAAAAAAGCGGTATGATATAGTAGTTGCTAATACTATATGCAATGCAACCAATGAGAGACAGACGGAGGCAAGGCAGATTGCTGCCGGATCCGATGCGATGATCGTCATTGGCGGCAGCCACAGTTCCAATACTCAGAAGCTTTATGAAATATGTAAAGAAGAATGTAAAGATACTTACTATATACAGAAACTGGAAGATTTGGATGTAACTAAGCTGGATGCCTGTAGAATTGTAGGTATTACAGCAGGGGCATCAACCCCAAATAATATAATAGAGGAGGTTCAAACACATGTCAGAATTTGAACAGTTATTGAATGAGTACGACAAAACTATTAGAAATGGAGAGATCGTTGAAGGTAAGGTCATCGACGTTAAGCCTGATGAAATTGTCTTAAATATCGGATATAAGTCAGAAGGTATCATCACCAGAAACGAATATACAAACACACCGAACGCAGACCTTACCACAATGGTCAAGGTAGGAGATACCATGGAAGCAAAGGTATTGAAGGTGAATGATGGCGAAGGTCAGGTTCTTTTAACTTTCAAGAGACTTGCTCAGGAGAAAGGCAACAAGAAATTAGAGGAAGCTTTTGAGAATAAGGAAGTATTGACGGCAACCGTTACACAGGTTATGTCAGGCGGTTTGAGCGTATCTGTTGAGGAATCGAAAGTATTCATTCCTGCAAGCCTCGTATCGGATGTATATGAGAAAGATCTTACAAAATATGCAGGTCAGGAGATTTCTTTCGTAATCACGGAATTTAATCCGAAGAGAAGAAGAATCATCGGCGACAGAAAGACATTGCTTGTAGCGGAAAAGAAAGAAAAACAGGAGAAACTGCTTGCAACCTTACAGGAAGGTCAGGTAGTAGAAGGAACAGTCAAGAACGTTACAGATTTCGGCGCGTTTATCGATCTCGGCGGTATCGACGGACTTCTTCATATTTCAGAAATGTCATGGGGACGCGTAGAGCATCCGAAGAAGATGTTCAAGGTTGGTGATACGGTTAAGGCTTTGGTAAAAGAGATCAACGGCACAAAGATCGCATTAAGCCTGAAATTCGATGAAACAAATCCATGGACCGGCGCGGCTGAGAAGTACGCGGTAGGCAATGTGGTAGAGGGAACTGTTGCAAGAATGACAGATTTCGGCGCTTTCGTTGAATTGGAACCGGGTATCGATGCATTGCTTCACGTATCGCAGATCGCGAGAGAACATATTGAGAAGCCGGCAGATGTATTGAATATCGGTGACAAGGTTGAAGTGAAAGTGGTAGATTTTAATGCTGATGAGAAGAAAATCAGTCTGAGCAGAAAAGTGTTACTCGCTGATGCGGATGCTTCGGAACAAACAGAAGAGTAAGCCGGTCAAACGGTTGCGTTCGGGTAGGAGTCGGTGAACACAAGCTCCTACCTGTCTTTTTATGCACACGCCCGCGAAGGGAAATTCCAGACTTTGCAGGGAGCGGGCGGCGCAGCGGGCAGGTAGTGATTAAATCTTCCCTGCTTGATTGGAAATTCGCGCATTATAAAATATTAAAGTAACTATTTAGAACCCCAAACTCGAATTCCTGCGGAATTCGAGGTGTCCGGGGTTTTGGGTGGCTTCGCCACCAGTCCGGCATGAATGTCCAAGACCTTACGAATACAAGTATTCGACGGTCATTGAACATTCATGCTGCTGAATAGTTACATATTAAATTAGATGTAACGGAGGGCGGAATATGGATTATGAAGAATTTAAAAGCCAGATTCTTTCTTTGACGAAGATCGATCTGAATGCTTATAAAGAGCGCCAGATGAAACGACGGATCGATTCTCTGATCGCGCGGCACAGTTATAAGGATTATAAAGAATATGTGAATGCGATCAAGACAGATACGTCGATGTTTGAGGAATTTGTAAATTATTTAACGATTAATGTCTCGGAATTCTGGAGAAATCCGGAGCAGTGGAAAATTTTGGAGAGGGATATCATTCCGGAATTGCTGAAACGGTCGGCAAAATTAAAAATCTGGAGCGCAGCTTGTTCCACAGGTGATGAACCGTATTCGCTGGTAATGCTTTTATCAAAATTTATGCCATTGAAAAATATCGAGATCATAGCTACAGATATAGATAAACAGGTGCTGGAAAAAGCCCAGGCAGGTCTGTATAATCAGAAGAGCCTTGCAGGACTTCCAAAGGAATTCGTAGATAAATATTTTGATAAAATCGGTCTGAGCAATTATCAGATTCATGATGAGATCAAAAAATGTGTAAAATTCAGCAAAGGAAATCTTTTGGAAGATAAGTTTGACAAGGGCTTTGATCTGATCGTCTGCAGGAATGTGGTGATCTATTTTACTGATGAGGCGAAGACGGATATTTACCGGAGATTCCATGAATCTTTGAAGCCGGGTGGATATCTGTTTGTGGGCAGTACAGAACAGATCATCAATTATAAAGCGCTCAATTATACTTGTTACCATTCTTTCTTTTATAAAAAAGAGTAGGAGCGTATCATTATGAGAGTAATATCCGGAAGTGCCAGAGGCACAAGTCTTATAACAATCCCGGGATTAGAGACGAGGCCCACCACAGACAGGATTAAGGAAACATTGTTTAATATCCTTCAAAATGAGTTGTATGACCGAAGGTTTCTCGATCTGTTTGCAGGGAGCGGAGCAATCGGAATTGAAGCATTAAGCAGAGGCGCTGCCTGTGCGGTATTTGTAGAGCAGAGTAAAAAGGCTGCGGATTGTATCCGCAAGAATCTTGAAAAGACACATTTTGCCGATAAAGCTTTGATTTACGAGCAGGAGGTAAGCGGCGCGCTAAAAAGGCTGGCTTATGAAAAACCCTTCGATCTGATCTTCATGGATCCGCCCTACGGGCAGGAACTGGAGAAAAAAGTTCTCATGCAGCTTAAGGACAATGCCTGTGTAAATGAGGATACCTTGTTTATTGTTGAGGCATCTCTGGATACGAAATTAGATGATGTGGAAGAGATGGGCTATCAGATTGTCAGAATAAAACAATATAAGACAAATCAGCATATGTTTGTCAGAAAGGCTGGTCACTAAGATGGTTAGAGCGATCTATCCGGGCAGTTTCGATCCGGTTACACTCGGACATCTTGATATCATCCGGAGAGCGGCAAAGAATTGTGATGAATTGATCATCGGGGTTTTGAATAATAAAACAAAATCACCGCTGTTTTCTGTGGATGAGCGGGTGGAATTGCTGCAAAGCGTGACGGAAGACATTCCGAATGTGCAGATTCGTTCATTTGGTGGACTGCTTGTGGATTTTGCAAAAGAGCAGAATGCGAATATTATCATCAGGGGATTGCGGGCCATTACTGATTTTGAATATGAATTGCAGATGGCACAGACAAATCGGATATTAAGCAATGGGGTAGACACTATGTTTCTGGTTGCAAGCAATGAATATTCGTATTTGAGTTCTACGATGGTAAAAGAAATCGCAAGCTTCGGGGGAAGTATTGATAAGTTTGCACCCAAAGTGGTGTGTGACAGAATGTATGAAAAATACCGGTCTTACATGAGATCATAAGAAAGGCGGCAGTTATGAGTAGCAGTTATGAACAAAAAATCAGCGAGATTGAAGATTTTATTGAGGAGTGCAAGTTTTCTGCGTTTTCCAATACAAAGATTCTTGTAGATAAAGAAGAATTACTTGCTTTGATGGAGGAATTAAAATTAAAAACTCCGGTGGAGATCAAGAAATATCAAAGAATGCTTGCCAATAAAAACAACATTCTCGGTGACGCGCAGGAAAGAGCGAAAAGCATGCTCGAGGAAGCTTCCGATCAGGCAAATGCCATGGTAAATGATCATGAGATCACACAGCAGGCTTATATGCAGGGAAATGAGATCTTAGCCAAGGCGCAGGATGATGCACAGGAGATCATCGATCAGGCAAACGAGGAAGCGGATGTGATCCGTGCCAATGCCATCCAGTATACAGACAATCTTTTGGCGAATGTGCAGCATACCATCACCTATTCTATGGAAAATATCACCATGAGATATGAAGCGTATATGAAATCATTGCAGAAAACGCTCCAGATGGTTACAGAGAACAGGAATGAATTAAATTCTTCTTCACAGCCTCAGACGAAGAATTATTATCAGACGCAGCAGGCAGAGGAAGAGCATGTAGAGGAAGAAACAGAAACAGAAGCAGAGGATGAACTGGATGAACTTGATCTTCCGTTGGAGGACGATGAATTTGAAGATTACACCGTCGAGACGGATTTTGATGAAGAAGATGAATAGGTTTCCAGGATGTTTTGTGAAAGCATGGCGGAACGGTCGGCGAAGGTTGATAAAGCCGATCGTTTCGCCTTATTTTAGTTTAATGAAAAGCACATGCAGATCAGGAATGTAAGCATTGCCAGACAAAGTTTGGAGAGGAAGTAATAATACAGGGAAAGACCGCTTCCCTCTATCATAGCTTTTGTCTGGGCAAGGCAGCACAAACCGCCGAAGGCTGTAAGCGGTACAGTTTCCGACAGGCGGATATCGGGGGAACAGGATACATAAGTATGTAATCCGGAAGTGATTTCCGTCAGAGCGCAAAGGCGAAAGCGGAGCAGATCGGAGGAAAACGGAAAAGATAAAAAAAATTGATTAATGATAGAAAACAGGATAATATAACCTCCTAATTGAAAGCATTTTTCAAATCCAGACAGGATACAGCGATCAAAAGATAGTCGTTCTTCTTCTTTTCTTGGCAGGTCGGGGCTGGATTTTGCCGGTTCCTTTGCAAAAATACGACAGAGAACCATGCCGTACAACAGCGGAAGCAGGATCAGGATAAGCAGGATCGCCCCTTTTTTTTCCGGAATCCCGATCACATGACCGCACAGATAAGTAGTAAGGAAAGCGGGACTTACATTGTTGCAGAAAGAGAGCAAAAGCTGCCCCTCACGCCGGGAGATGGAGCCTTTTTTTATAAGATCCGCGCAAAGCTTGCTTCCCATGGGATAACCGCAGAAAAAACCAAGCAAAATGACATATCCGCAGTCGGGAGAGAGATGGAACAGGCGGGTCGTCAAAGGCGCGGCGGCGTGTGAGAAAAAGCGAAAACTGCCGCTTTCCGTCAGATAGGTGGAGATGATAAGATAAGGGAGCAGGGATGGAACAACGGTAAAAAGCCAGAGATCCAGTCCGTTTTTTGCTCCGGCAAAGGCGGTTCTGGAAGCGGAAAGCATCAGAAAAAACAGCGCAAACAGGATAAAAGAAAGATAATTTTTTTTCATTTTATGTATTGAAATCTTGACGATGACTTAATATAATATATAGGTGCGAATTGGAAAATATGTATGTTACAGGAAGTTCATACGGGTGTGCGCCTGTGATATGCGCCATGATATATGACAGGAGTCGGAGGAACAGACATGGAATTAAATCCGAAAGAGGTATTTTATTATTTTGAGGAAATATCCAAGATCCCCAGAGGATCCGGCAATACAAAGGCAGTCAGCGATTATTGCAGGGACTTTGCAAAGGAAAGAGGCTTTTATGTCAGACAGGATGCGTGGAATAATGTCGTGATCCGAAAAGAAGCAAGCATGGGGAGAGAAGAAGAACCGGGCATCATCTTACAGGGACATCTTGATATGGTGGCGGAAAAATTACCGGAATCCTCCCATGATTTTTTGAAGGATCCCATAGAACTGGTGGTTGACGGAGAATATTTAAGAGCGAAGGATACCACATTGGGAGGGGACGATGGAATTGCTGTCGCCATGGCGCTTGCGATTCTGGATGATGAAGAATTATCGCACCCTGTATTGGAGGCAATCTTTACAATCGATGAGGAAACCGGCATGGACGGCGCGAAGCAGATTTCCCTGGAGGATGTCAAAGGAAGTTATCTGTTGAACATTGACAGCGAATCGGAGGGAATCTTTACCGCAGGGTGCGCGGGAGGCGCAAAATTAAAGATGGAACTGCCTGTTCTGCGCAGGAACTGCAAAGGAGTTGGCGTAACGATCCGGCTGACCGGACTTGCAGGCGGACATTCCGGCGTTGAGATAGATAAAGGACGGGGGAACGCCATAAAATTGCTGGCAGAATTTCTGTGGGAACTTGGAAAAGAGGAAAAATTCACCCTGGCAGAATTGTCGGGGGGCGGAAAAGATAACGCCATTCCGCGACTTGCAGATGCAACTATCATATTGACGTTGCAGGATTCTGAAACAATCCGCCGGCAATACGACAGAATCAGACAGAAAGCGGAAGCTTTTCAGGAGATGGTCAGAACCTGCTATCCTGAGGAGGATGCGAAGGCGGAACTTTTGGTGTCTGTGGCGGAGCCTGATCGGGAGGGCGCTTATCTTGTCAGGGAATATCCGGTATTGGAAGAGGAATCCTTCAAACGGATCATGCAATACATCGGTCTTGTAAAAAACGGCGTGCTCGCCATGGATCAGAATATAAAAGGTCTGGTGGAGACTTCCGCGAACCTTGGAATTGTTTCCGTAAAGGAAAGGAAAGCGGAATTCGTCAGTTCCGTGAGAAGTTCCGTAGAAAGGCGAAAACAGGAAGTGGTTGAGAGTATCCGGATGTTGGCGGAACTGATGGGCGGAAGCCTGGAAGTGACGGGAGAATATCCGGCATGGGCATATAAGAAATACTCTCATTTGCGGGAGGTTATGCTCGCCACATACCGGAACATGTACGGGCAGGATGCGGTCGTGGATGTGATCCACGCGGGACTTGAATGCGGATATCTGGGTGAGAAGAAAGAACTGGATATGGTATCCTTCGGACCATGGATCTATGATATCCATACAACGGAGGAACGTTTATCGATTCCGTCAACGGAGCGGGTTTACCGTTTTGTGCAGGAACTGATCCGGAAAGGCATCAGATAAAAGAGAGGACAGATATGAGAATATGCAGTATAGCCAGCGGCAGCAGCGGAAATTGTATTTATGTGGGAGATGAGGATACCCATATCCTGATCGATGCGGGGATCAGTAAGAAAAGAATAGAAGAGGGATTAAAGAAACTGGATCTGAAAGGAGAAGATCTGGACGGTATCTTTATCACTCATGAGCATAATGATCATATTGCAGGTCTGGGAGTTATGGCAAGAAAATACCATATTCCCATGTATGCTACAAGGGGAACCATCGAGGCGGTAAAAAACATTTCCTCCTTGGGGAAAATAGAGGAAGACTTATTTTCACCGGTTTTGCCTGACAGTAAATTTTGCTGCAAGACATTGTTGCTTACGCCGTTCTCCATCTCCCATGACGCTGCCGATCCGGTAGCGTACCGGATTGAGAGCGGAGAAAAGTCGGTTGCCGTAGCTACAGACATGGGGGAATATGACAAAGATACGATAGAACATTTAAAAGATCTGGATGCGGTATTATTAGAGGCAAATCATGATATCCGGATGCTGCAGACCGGACCCTATCCTTATCAGCTAAAACAGCGGATTCTGGGAAAATACGGTCATCTGTGCAATGAAATGGCGGGCAGACTTCTGGATGCTGTTTTATCACCGCGCATGAAGCGGATCTTTCTCGGTCATTTAAGTCATGAGAATAATTATCCGGATCTGGCTTATGAGAGCGTGCGTATGGAGATCAACATGAGTGAAACGCCTTATCGGGCGGATGATTTCAGAATTTCCGTGGCAGAGCGGGGGATGGTTTCAGAGTGCTTTGAGTTTTGAAGCGGCGGGAATACAATCCCAGCTTGAATTTTAACGGCAGGTAAGATATAATAGTAACATTGGAACAGAAAAAACAGAAAGGGTTACATCAATATGAAAAAAACGATTATTACAGTGGTAGGAAAAGACACAGTCGGTATTATCGCAAAGGTATGTACATATCTGGCGGAAAATCAGGTCAATATCTTAGATATTTCCCAGACCATCGTACAGGGATATTTTAATATGATGATGATCGTGGACGCCAATCAATCTGAGAAGAAATTCGCTGATATCTCGGAGGATCTTGAAAAATTGGGAGAAAACATCGGCGTGCAGATCAAGGTGCAGTCAGAAGATATTTTCAACGCTATGCACAGAATTTAAGGAAGGAACCCTATGATTAATATATTTGAAGTAAATGAAACAAACAATATGGTGGAGCATGAGAATCTGGATGTGCGCACCATTACTATGGGAATCAGTCTGTTAGACTGCATTGACAGCGATCTGGACCGCCTGAATGAGAATATCTACCGGAAGATCACCACAAAGGCAAAAGATCTTGTGAAAGTGGGAAATGAGATCAGCAAAGAGATCGGAATCCCGATCGTTCATAAGAGAATTTCCGTAACTCCCATCGGACTGATCGGGGCGGCTGCCTGCAAAAAGCCGGAGGATTTTGTGACGATCGCAAAAACGTTGGATCGGGCGGCAAAGGAAGTGGGCGTGAATTTCCTCGGCGGTTTTTCCGCATTGGTATCAAAGGGCATGACGCCGGCAGAGGAGCTTTTGATCCGTTCAATTCCGCAGGCATTGGCGGAGACCGATGTGGTATGTTCTTCCATCAATGTAGGCTCTACAAAGACCGGATTGAATATGGACGCCGTAAAATTGCTTGGAGAGAAGATTTTAGAGACGGCAGAACTCACAAAGGAGCAGGACGGTCTGGGATGCGCCAAATTGGTGGTATTCTGCAATGCGCCGGATGACAATCCATTTATGGCGGGAGCTTTTCACGGTGTGACGGAAGCAGACGCGATCATTAACGTAGGCGTCAGCGGACCGGGTGTGGTAAAGAACGCCTTAAGCAAAGTGCGGGGAGAAAATTTCGAGGTATTGTGTGAAACAATCAAAAAGACCGCATTTAAAATAACAAGAGTAGGACAATTAGTAGCCCAGGAGGCTTCCAAACGGTTGGGAGTTCCTTTCGGAATCATCGATCTTTCCCTGGCGCCGACGCCGGCAGTGGGAGATTCGGTTGCGGATATTCTGGAAGAAATCGGTCTGGAACGGGCAGGCGCGCCGGGTACAACAGCGGCGCTGGCTCTCTTGAACGATCAGGTAAAAAAAGGCGGAGTTATGGCGTCTTCCTATGTGGGCGGGTTAAGCGGCGCGTTTATTCCTGTCAGTGAAGATCAGGGAATGATCGATGCGGTCAAAGAAGGCGCGTTATGTCTTGAAAAACTGGAGGCGATGACTTGTGTATGCTCGGTAGGACTGGATATGATCGCCATACCGGGAGATACAAAGGCGACCACGATTTCCGGAATTATCGCGGACGAATCCGCAATCGGTATGATCAATCAGAAGACAACGGCAGTGCGTGTCATTCCGGTTATCGGAAAGACTGTGGGAGATGTTGTGGAATTCGGAGGATTGCTGGGATATGCGCCGATCATGCCGGTAAATCAATTCTCCTGTGATGCATTTGTAAATCGCGGCGGAAGAATTCCGGCGCCGATTCATAGTTTTAAAAATTAAAGATTGTGTGACGATTATGATGAAAAAAATAGTCATCGGTATTCTGGCTCACGTCGATGCGGGCAAAACCACATTGACGGAAGCCATGTTATACCGCACGGGAACCATTCGCAAGCAGGGCAGGGTAGACCATGGAGATACCTTTCTGGATCATTATGAACTGGAGAGAAAGCGGGGAATTACGATTTTTTCCAAATTGGCTCATATGAAGCTGGCCCATACAGAGATAACGATTTTAGATACGCCGGGACATGTGGATTTTTCGGCGGAAATGGAGCGGACACTGCAGGTTTTGGACTATGCGGTCATCGTAGTAAGCGGCACAGATGGAGTGCAGGGACATACGGAGACGCTTGTAAGACTTCTTGAGCGTTACCGTATCCCTGCATTTTTCTTTGTGAATAAAATGGATCTTTCCGCGAGGGAAAGAGGAGAGCTGCTTGATGAACTGCAGTCGCGTTTCGGCAGCGGTTTTGTGGATTTTTCCGATAGAGAGAATGAAGCATTTTTTGAGTCGGCTGCATTGGGGGATGAAGCCGCGCTGGATGAATATATGGAGACAGGGACGCTTAGAGATGAGGCGGTGCAAAGACTGATCGCGCAGAGAAAGCTGTTTCCGTGTTATTTCGGCTCGGCATTATTAATGGACGGCGTTGAAGAATTATTAAAAGGATTGGATGAAGATACGAGAATGCCGGATTATCCGGATGTCTTCGGGGCGAGAGTATATAAGATCGGGAGAGACGAACAGGGAAAACGGTTATGTTATCTGAAGGTGACGGGAGGCAACTTAAAAGCAAAGCAGCCTCTGGATATCGGCGAAAATGAGCGGGAAAAAGCGGATACATTGCGTATTTATTCCGGTGAGAAATATCAGACGGTGCAGGAAGTAAAAGCGGGAGAAATCTGCGCAGTGACGGGCTTGAACAATGTAAAAGCCGGAATGGGGCTGGGCGGAGAAAAAGAAGGGGAATTGCCTCTTTTAGAGCCGGTGCTTACCTATCGGGTAATCCTTCCGGAAGATACAGACGCCGCGGTCGCGCTTGGGAAATTGCGGGAATTAGAGGAGGAAGAGCCGGAGCTGCACATTGTGTGGAATGAGCAGCTCAAAGAAATCCACGCCCGCGTCATGGGAGAGATCCAGATGGAGATCCTTGCAAATATGATCAAAGACCGCTTTGGATTTGAGGTGACTTTCGGCGAGGGAAGCATTGTTTACCGGGAAACCATCAAAGCGCCGGTAATCGGCGTGGGACATTACGAGCCGTTGAAACATTACGCGGAGGTACAGTTATTGCTGGAGCCTGCAGAGCGGGGAAGCGGATTAAGTTTTGCCTCATCGGTCGGTACGGACGATCTGGCGTTGAACTGGCAGCGGCTGATATTGACTCATCTTGCGGAAAAGGTGCATAGTGGCGTATTGACCGGTTCACCGGTTACGGATTTAAAGATTACATTGATCGCAGGGCGTGCCCATCAGAAACATACAGAGGGCGGCGATTTCCGACAGGCGACCTACCGGGCGGTGCGCCAGGGCTTAAAAAAAGCGGAAAGTATCTTGTTGGAGCCATATTACCGTTACCGGCTGGAGGTACCCACGGAACAGGTTGGCCGCGCCATGACGGATCTTCAGGGAATGGCGGGAACGGTAAATGCTCCGGTCAGTCAGGGAGAATTCAGTATATTAGAGGGAACGGTGCCTGTTTCCGCCATCCACGGCTATACAAAAGAAGTATTGTCCTATACCGGAGGACGGGGAAAATTGCGCTGTACCCTTGCAGGCTATGAGGAATGTCATAACGAGGAGGAAGTGATCGCGGGGATTGCTTATGACAGTGAAGCGGACGTGGAGAATCCCACAGGCTCTGTTTTTTGCGCCCATGGAGCCGGATTTTATACAGACTGGCAGGAAACAGAGCGGTATAAGCATCTTCATCCGGAAACAAAACTTGATGATCTGCGGGAAACATCTAAAGAAGCGACAGAAGCAAATGGGAACGGGACTGGTTTTCCGTCGGGAGGCCCCGTAAAAAGCAGCGGCTATGTGACGGAGGAGGAGATTGAGAAAATTCTCGGATTTCGCTACAGAGACCGGAAATTCAGCTATCAGGAAAAACAGGTCATTACCACGCCGGAGAAAAAAGAAAAGCCTTATGTGGCGAAATGGGACGGAAAGAAACCGGCGAAGCAATATCTTCTGGTAGACGGATATAATCTGTTATTCGCAAATGAGGAACTGACGAAGCTGGCAAAGACAAACTTAGATGCCGCAAGAACAACGTTGATGGACAGGTTATGCAACTATCAGGGATATCATAAACAGGAATTGATCCTTGTCTTTGACGCCTATAAAGTAAAGGGCAGAAGCGAGGAAGTAAGCGTATATCATAACATTCATGTAGTTTATACAAAAGAAGCCCAGACAGCGGACGCCTATATCGAAAAAGCGACCCATGAGCTTGCGAAAAAGCATGATGTGACCGTAGTGACATCAGACGGACTGGAACAGCTGATCATATTGGGAAACGGGGGGAAAAGAGTATCCTCCAGAGAATTCTGGATCGAAATGGGAGAGATGGAAAAAGAGATCCGGAAAGAGTGGCTGAGTTAATGTTTTCCACGGATTGCTGCGTGCAAAGCACTCTCGCAATCCTCCCGTCATTCGCAATCCAAGGGGAATCCTCCCCTCTACTTGCTCATGGCGGGGCGTGCAATGAGAACAAGCCCCTGCTTTCATGCGAGCATGACGCAGTGGCTTGTTCTATTGCACTGGAAAACAGAAAATGTCAATTTACAAACAGTTTATATCATTGTAATCTATGAAAAAATCGGATATTATGAGGTCAACAGAAAAAAAGAAATTCACTGAAATTAAGAAAGGAGAATTAAGATGGATATTGTGAAGTATGGATTGCATTATTGGAAAAAATATCTGTGGATCGCAGTGATCGCGCAAGTCTGTAGTTTTATGGCGATTATGCTTGATATGATGATCCCTCTGCTGTCCGAGTTGTTGATCGATTATGTGATTCTGGATACGAAACCTTCGGGGGATGGTTTTTTTGCATTCCTGTTAAACGGGGATTACGGGCAGGTGCAGAGCTTTGAGCTGTTTTTCCATATCGCGGCGTTTTTCGGGATTTTCATTTTGATCCGCGTGGCATTGATCTATTTAAAAAATGTGACGTTACAGAATCTGGGATTGAGGATGGAAACGGATCTGAGAGAGGTTACATTTAACAAATTGATGGAGTTAGACAGCGAGACTATTGCCGAATATAATACAGGCGAGCTTTTGCAGACGGTGAATCAGGATACAATCATGTTTAAGGATTTCTTTTGCAGGATGCTGCCGAATATGCTGGACAGTGTCTTCGTATTGGTGATTTCCGCCTATATCCTGTCAACGATCAACTTCCATCTGCTGATCGTTCCGGTATTGGTGGTACCGTTCTTTACCATCGCCTTAACAAAGTTTAAGAAGATCGCGAGAGTGAATTACGCAAGGATCCGTGGATGCAACAGTAATATGAATCTGACGGTGCAGGAGAATATCGAGGCGGTTCGTCTGGTACGGTCTTTCACAAATGAAGAATTAGAGGAAGAAAAATTCGACCGTTCCAACGAGAACCTGAAGAATGCCCATATCACCCAGATCGGACTTTCCGCAAAGTTTGAGGTGATCTTCAGCAGCATCAAGCAGGTTGCTTATATCGGTACTATCGGCATCAGCGCGATTTTAGTCATTCAGAGGAAAATGCTGGTCGGTTATCTTGCAACCTGTTCCGGTTATGTATTAAGGATCATGGATCAGATCACGAACCTGAATAATACCATTTTCCAGATGCAGCAGCAGCTTGTGGCAGGAGCCAAGATCAAGAATTTTCTTGCCTGCAAGACGAGGATCGTTGAGAAAGAAAATGCCATTGATACGCCGGAAAAACCGCATATCACCTTTGAACATATGACCTTGGATCTGGACGATCAGGATGTGCTTTCGGATATCACATTAGATGTTCCGTATGGCAAAAAAATCGGTATCGCGGGAGAAACCGGAAGCGGCAAGAGTATGCTGTTAAAGAGTCTTGTGAGAATTCATGATGCCACAGATGGCGCGATCAAGATCAACGGCATTGATATCAAGGATTATAAGTTAAATTCCCTGCGGGATTGCTTTTCCTATGTATTTCAGGAGGTATTTTTATTCTCTAATTCCGTAGAGACCAACATCGCCTACTCTGCGCCGGAAATCGATGATTTCTATATTGAGCGGGCGGCAAAAGATGCCCAGGCTCATGATTTTATCATGGAGTTGTCGGAGAAATATCAGACCATCGTGGGAGAGCGGGGTCTGGGACTTTCCGGCGGGCAAAAGCAGAGAGTATCCATTGCCAGAGCGTTGTTAAAAGACGCGCCGGTGCTTGTGATGGATGATTCCACCAGCGCGCTGGATATGGGGACGGAGAAGAAGTTATTAAAGGCAATCCATGATGATTATCCGGATAAAACCGTATTCATCTCGGCACACCGGCTTTCCTCTGTGGCAGATTGTGATGAGATCCTCTATATGCAGGATGGAAAGATCGTGGAGCGCGGAACCTTTGAAGAATTGATGAAATTAAACGGACATTTTGCCAAAGTATATGAGATACAGGAATCCCAGAGAAAGTCAGCCATTGATTTTGACGATCTGGCAAACGGAGAGGAGGCAGGTGCGTAATGGCTCAGAGAAATACATATTTTCAAAACGAAGTAATTGATAAGAAAATTGATCTGAAACAGCTGGGAAGAATTTTAAAATACGTTCTTCCGTATAAAAAAGTATTTATGCTGGTGGGTACGCTCATGCTGCTTGCCGCCTGTACCTCGTTGATCTCACCTTTGCTGTTAAAGCATATTATCAACAAAGTGGCGCCGGCAGGGGATTACCGCACATTGATCCTGATCCTGTCCTGCATGATCGCACTGGCGGCAGTGGAAATCGCGGTAAGTTATTTTCAGCAGACCATGATGGGGCGGATGGGACATAGTGTTATTGCGGATATCCGTCAGGAAGTTTTTTATAAATTACAAAAGCTACCCTTTGATTATTTTGACAATCGTCCAAACGGCAAGATCGTCGTGCGTGTGACAGATTATGTCAATGATCTGGCAAACTTTTTTACAAATTTTGTTTTATTGTTTGTCATTTATTGCGTGAAACTTGTGGTTGTTTCCTTCTTTATGTTAAGTATCAGCGTTCCTTTAACGCTGGTGGTATTTGCGGCGGTTATTCCGCTGATGGTATGCGTTTTCATCTTAAGATACAAAATCCGGAAGCGCTTTGGTCTTCATAGAGCCAGAGTCTCCAACAGAACGGCATTTCTTGTGGAAACCATTATGGGAGAGAAAATCGTCAAGAATTACAACCGTATGGAAAAGAATAAAGAAATCTATATGGATGTGCATAATATCAGTGTACGGACATGGTGGAAGATCGTATTGTTGAATGAATTAAACACGCCGATCGTGGAAATCTTCTGGAATCTCGGTATCCTTTGCCTCTATGGGATTGCGCTGGCGTTAATCTTAAACGGACACAGCGGCGTAGATGCCGGCGTGGTTGTGGCGTTTACCCTGTATATGGCACAATTTAACGGTCCGCTGACGCAGATTGCCATGATCATTCAGAATCTTTCCAGTGTTACGGCAAACTTAGAGCAGGTATTTGATACCATCGATACGCCGGTTGCCATTCACGATGAGAGCAACAGTATCGAATTGAAAAATGTGAAAGGCCGCGTGGACTTTAACGATGTGACCTTTGCCTATGACGAGGGAATCAATATTCTGGAACACTTTGATCTTCATGTAAAACCGGGCGAGATGATCGCATTGGTGGGACCTACAGGGGCAGGAAAGACAACTGTCATCAATATGCTGACAAGATTTTACGACGTAAGAGAAGGCTCGGTGATGATCGACGGAAAAGACGTCCGGGGCGTGACGCTGGAATCCCTGAGAAAAGAAGTGGGCGTATTAATGCAGGATCCGTTTATCTTCAAGGGAACGGTCATCGACAATATCCGCTACGGAAAACCGGGCGCTACGGATGAAGAATGCATCAGGGCAGCAGAGACGATTTTTGCCGACAAATGCATTCATAAATTAAAGAACGGCTATTATCAGGAACTGGAAGAGCGGGGCGAGGGATTGTCCGCTGGAGAAAAACAGATGATCAGTTTTGCAAGGATCATCCTGAAAAATCCGTCACTGATCATTTTGGATGAGGCAACAAGCTCGATCGATACGGAAACGGAGAATCTGATCCAGAAAGCCTTAGAGGTAATCTTAAAAGATAAGACTGCGTTTATCGTGGCTCACAGACTCTCCACCATTCGCGGCGCGGACCGGATCCTGTACATTTCCAACAAGGGAATTGCCGAGCAGGGCAGCCATAAGGAACTGATGGAAAAGAAGGGACTTTATTACAGGCTGAATTGCGCGATCTGATAAAGAATGTTTTAAGGAATGTTTTACGGGATGTTTTACATCATGTAGTGAAAAATTAAAAAAACTGCCTGTTTCTTCTTGCCTGTACAAACCGGACGGTCTATAATGAGAGTTGGATTTGTAAAATGTAAAAGTTGGGTAAAGAATTAGGAAGAGGACAAGTATTATGGACATTTTTAATGTTTTGAATCTGTTAGGCGGTCTGGCGCTGTTTCTGTTCGGAATGAAACTGTTGGGAGATAATCTGGAGAAGCTATCCGGAGGTAAATTGGAGAGTGTGCTGGAGAAAGTGACCTCCAAACCGGTGATGGCAGTCATCTTAGGCGCAGGCGTGACGGCAGCGATCATGTCTTCTTCCGTTACTACGGTTATGGTAGTCGGATTTGTTAATTCCGGCATCATGAAGCTGGGACAGGCAGTTTATATCATCATGGGTGCCAATGTCGGTTCCACCATCGCTTCCTGGATCACCAGCCTGTCAAGTTTAAGCGGCGGCGGAACCATGCTGCTTAAATTTTTAAAACCGGATGTCTTTTCATCGGTTCTGGCCTTTATCGGTATCATCTTCGTGATGTTCTGCAAGTCGGAAAAAAAGCATATCGTAGGCCGGCTCCTGCTGGGGTTTGCGATCTTAATGACCGGTATGGAGAATATGAGCAGTTCCGTATCCGGATTAAAGGATGTGCCGGGATTTTCAGATCTGTTTTTGATGTTCTCAAACCCGGTACTGGGAATGCTTGTGGGCGCGGTGCTTACGGCGGCGATCCAGAGTTCTGCGGCATCGGTAGGTATCCTGCAGGCTCTCTGCGCCACCGGCGGCGTGATGTTCAGTTCTGTTGTACCGATCATTATGGGACAAAATATCGGTACCTGTATCACTGCGATGCTGTCAGCCATCGGAGCCAAGAAAAACGCCAAGAGAACGGCAGTGGTGCATTTATATTTCAACCTGATCGGCACGATTTTATTTATGTGTATTTTCTATGCATTGAATGCATTGATCGATTTTGCGTTTATGGACAAACCGGCAACAAGTACCGGAATCGCGATTATTCATACAACTTTTAACATCACGGCGACGGTATTGCTGTTCCCTGCGGCGCGATTGCTTGAAAAACTTGCCTGCCTGACAGTGAGGGATAAAGAGGACGAAAAAGAAGAAAAGCAGAAGAAAGAATTCGAGAAAGAATTTGAACTGCTGGACGACCGTTTTCTGGAAGTACCGGGACTTGCCACCGAACACTGCAGAACCCTGACCATCAAGATGTCGGAACTTGCAAAAGAAGCGGTGGGACTGTCGGTAGAACAGCTGTTTGAATATGATGAAAAGAGAGATAAAAAGATCGTAGAGCTGGAAAATCTGGTGGATTATTATGAAGATGAACTGGGTGCCTATATGGTCAAAGTCAGCGGCAAAAGTTTAAGCAAAGCGGACAGCAGAACCATCTCCATTCTCCTTCATTCCATCGGTGATTTCGAGCGGATCTCCGACCATGCGGTGAATATCTCGGAAGCGGCGCAGGAGAAGCATGAGAAAAATCTGGAATTTTCAGAAGCAGCCGTTGTGGAATTAAAAACCTATGCGAAAGCATTACATGATATCGTTACCATTTCCTTTGAGGCATTTGCGAAGGAAGATATGCGTCTTGCGGCAAAAGTAGAGCCATTGGAGGAAGTTATCGACAGCTTGAATTTTGAATTGAAGAAACGTCATGTCAATCGTTTGAGAAACGGCATATGTACCATTGAGATGGGATTTATCTTCTCCGATGTCACCACAAGCTTTGAGCGTATTGCGGATCACTGTTCTAACGTAGGAATCAGCATCGTTCAGAGAAAGAATGATGCGGCGCTGGAATCTCATATCTACATCGATCAGATCAAGGCGGCCGACGAAGTATTCCGGGAGAAATTCGAGAAATATAAAGACCGGTACGCATTGCCGGAATTTGAAGAAGAAAAATTGTAGGAAAGGAAATAAACAAGGAGGTATTTACTCATGAATTTATTAAAAGGAATCAGGACAAGAAGAAGTATCAGAAAGTTTACAACAGAGCTGGTGTCAAAGATCGATCTGGAAGATATCGTGGAAGATGCTTCCTATTCTCCTTCATGGAAAAATACCCAGACGCCCCGCTATGTGATCGTACAGGATAAGGAATTGAAAGATCGCATTGCAAGAGATGGCATGAACGGATTTCAGAAGAATACCGAAACCGTTTTGGGCTGCGGCGCCCTTGTGGTGGTGACATCTGTTGGAAAACGCTGCGGATATGAGCGCGACGGCTCCTTTACCACGAAAAAGGGAGATCGCTGGGAAATGTTTGACGCGGGAATCGCTTCGCAGACATTTATGCTGGCAGCTCATGAGAGAGGTCTTGGAAGCGTATTGCTTGGAATCTTTGATGAAGATTATATCGCAGAAGCCATCGGTCTGGAAGAAGACCGCACCATCTCGGCGTTGATCGCAGTGGGATATCCGGCGGAGAAGCCGGTGGCACCGAAGCGGAAACCGTTAGAGGAACTGGTGAGGTGGATGTAATTATAATTCTGGATGTTACTTTGAACCACATCTATGGATTTGACGATTTTCACATTAATTTCTTTTATCCCCAAAAGCTCTCTGTAATCTGATAGGTGATGAAAACCTGGAAGGAAGAGAGCATTTTTCTTATATTGAATGTCGCATGGTTTTAGCCCTGCGACCTGCTTGCTGCCAACGGCAGCAATTCCCGTAGGTCGGAGATTCAAAGCGACATTGAGAAACGAATCTTTACAATGATAATAGAGAGACTTGGGGAAAATGATGTGTTCAGGTCATTGCCGGCAGATTTTCTTTTGGATGATCTGGAGGTGTATGAATAATGGCGAACATAAGGTGCTATTACCTGACGGAGGGGCAATGCGAGGAAAAGCTTGTCAGGGCACTGCAGGAAAGACCGAGTCTTATTATGGCGGGAAAAGTAAAGAGATTTAATGTAATTCAGAATTTAATTCCGGAAAAAAGGCTGATTGAATTTGCACCAGGTTGTATGGTGATTCTGGTTTTTGATACAGATAAATCTGAGACAGAGTTTCTTAAGAGAAATATCAAACTTTTGTCTTGCAAAGTGTAGGGACAGGAAAAGCTGGCGCAGAAGTGTGTCGGCTTTTCTCGTAAGATTGGGAATATGCAATATGATGTGGAAGGCTTTTATTCGAACACCGGACAGGAAACGCTGGAGACCACAATAAAGCGACTCATACGGGACGAGGTGGATGCTGAAAGACACAGAAAATTCACTTGAATTTCGCTGCATTTTGAGGTAGTATGATGTTGAGAAAGTAGTTATTAAGGAGCACAAACATGGCAGAGCAAAGTACTACCATATCAAAGACGATAGATACGACGGATCAGGAGACACAATATGATACCAGTGCCAAGAAGCTTCTATCACAGAAAATAGTTTTGGCATGGTTATTAAAAGGATGTGTCCCGGAGTTTAAGGCATATTCAATTCCGCAGATTATGAAGTGTATCGAAGGTGAGCCGAAGGTTGCAGTTGTAGCAGTCGATCAGGACGAACTTGATTATGTGGAAGAGAACGCCGATAAACATATAGAGGGACTGAATACTGAGGATGCATCAGTTAAAGAGGGTAAGGTTTATTATGACATTCGCTTTAATGCAGTGGTGCCGGATACGGATGAACCCGTACAACTGATCATAAATGTCGAAGCACAGAAAAGTGATAAGACACCTTATCCAATTATTAAGCGGGCAATATACTATGTAAGTCGTATGATATCGGCACAGAAGAATAAGGTATTTACCAATAGCCATTACGAGAAGATATGTAAGGTTTATTCAATCTGGATACAGATGAATGTAGATTCTGATAAGGCTAATACTATAACCAAATACAGCATTTCGGAAACTAATGTTGTTGGAAAAGTTAAGGAGAAGGAAAGTAATTACGATCTTTTGACGGTTATCTTATTGGGACTTGGTAAAGCTGATGAAGCAGGCGTTGAGCCTATACTTCGCTTATTAGATGTGCTTTTATCAACAGATACTAAACCGGATGAAAAGAGAGAAATTCTCGAAAAGGATTTTGATATTCCGATGACGAAGGAAATGAGCGAGGAGGCGAATATTATGTGTAATCTTGGAGAAGGAATTAGAGAACAAACAAGAGTTACGGACGCTCTTAATTTGATGGAAACATTAAAATTAACCGCAGAGGAGGCTATTAAGGCACTTCGCGTACCTGAAGAAGATAGAGAATCATTGATAAGAGTGATTGATAGCAAATTAGCGGTTAAACAGTAATACTTTATCATAGTCTACGCAGGAAGATGTAAGCGGTAGGGCATATTTGGCTCTGCCGCTTTTCTTATCTTTTCATGACGCTCCCACGGTGCTAAAGTACCGGGGGTTCTGATGTTAGGTTTAGCCAAACATCGTTTACATCTACGGATACGGTTAAGACTTAGTTCCCAATGGCTTACGCCATAAGTCACCACATCTTCATCATTGTGATTTACAACATCTCTCCAAAGTTTAGCAGTATTATGTGTACGAGAACCATATTTTTGCTGTATCCCCTTAATCTTATTCAGTGCATGGTAGATACGGTCTTTGTCACTTGCAAAATTGATAAACTCTCTTGCAAAGATAGTACCGTTACTATCCATTACAGAACAAGTGGCATCTGTATTGATACCAAGATCAACGGCTAATATGGTTTGGTTATTAATCGGTACAGTAGGAATTTTAACTTCCTCTGTAAATGCAAAACGAAGAAACCACTTATGATTTCTCTTTTCGAGAGTAGGAGTGGACATCTTTGCATTTTGTAAATATTTACGAATATATTGCATATCTGTATGTTTTAAGGTTACAATATGCCAGTTCCAATCATTATTGATAAAAAGTTTAAGTTAAACGGCACTCCGATTCAATCTCCCACCTCTATAGGTGGTAAGTAAAGAAAGGAAACTTACGTAGGTGGGAGTTTGAATCTTCGACCTACGGGAATTGCTGCCGTTGGCAGCAATTCCCGTAGGTCGCAGGGCTAAAGCCATGCGACATTCAATGAATGTGGACGTACATGGTTATACTTAGTGTATGCAAATTCCTCAACTGCTTCATATAACTGCTCCTCTGTGCGATACTGGTGGAGATATATCTCTTCATTCTTTAAGGTG
>CADBTR010000145.1 GCA_902797675.1 uncultured Lachnospiraceae bacterium | reverse complement strand
CGGAGATTCAAACTCCCACCTACGTAAGTTTCCTTTCTTTACTCACCACCTATAGAGGTGGGAGATTGAATCGGAGTGCCGTTCAAGAATCTGATCGATCGTATGCCCCTGTTCTTCCAGCAAATGTCCGCCTGTCACGACCAGTTGCAACTGGAATTCCTTTGATTCCCTCACATCATGCATTAACCATTTCAACAATCCGTATTCTGATCTTGCAGCAGTCACAAAACATAATTTTTTCACTGTTTTTCATCTTCTTTCATATATAGTTCCGCCACTTTAAAATCAAATTCGGTATCAATATCTATGGAACGTTCCTGAGGCATGATATATGCATAACATTTATCACAAAACATATTCTGCTTGTCCAATTCTTCTCTTTTAATTAAATAAATAGCACCATTCAGGCGATAATATTTCGGCAACAGCTGCCTTGGCAGATTTCCATATTCCTTTGATTCAAAAGAATCCATATTCAAATCATCCGGAAGTGTATTGGACCAAAGTGGAGAATGATCCATCTCCGTAACCGACTGCACTGCATTGGCGTTCTTCTCATGCATAAAGGCAATCGCCTGTCTGATATCCTGCGCAGCGCGAAGCGGTGATGTTGCCTGTAAAAGCATGATCTCATCATATCTCTCACCCTGCTCCTCCAATATATGAATCACTTCTCTTACAACATCCCATGAGCCGGCGGTATCGGAAGAATTCTCTTCCGATCTGAGAAATGGCACTTCTGCTCCATATTGTCTTGCGATCCGCGCATATTTTTCCGAATCTGTAGAAACAAAAATCTTATCAAATTCTCCGCTTTCCAAAGCCTGCCTGATGGTATATGACAACAACGGCTTCCCGCACAAAGGCAATATATTCTTATCTTTCAATCCTTTTGAACCGCTGCGGACAGGTATAATCGCTATTCTCTTCATCCTTTAATCCTCAATTTTCAACATTTCTTTCATTGTTTCCATCGTATCAAACTGTCCCATATCAAGCCATGCTTTTTCATTGATTGGATATACTCCCACATTCTTCCCGACCTCTTTTAATTTCTGAATGACCGTAGGAAAATCAATATATTCATCGGGTTTGATCATATCGATCACTTCCGGCTCCACAATATAAGTTCCCGTGTTGGTAAAAAACGACATGCTGGGTTTTTCCTGCATGCTTTCAATGGTCCCGTTCTCTCCGATGGACACAACTCCGTAAGGAACCTCAAAGTTTCTCAGTGAACAGATCATGGTCACCAGGTTTCTTTTTCTTCTGTGTTCCTCCAGCATCTTGGAAAAATCCGCTTTTACCAAAGTATCGCAATTCGTAAGAATAAAAGTCGTCGTGATCTTATCCTTTAACAAACTGACGCCTCCGCCGGTTCCAAGTGGTTTATCCTCATCCACATATTGGATCTTATAATCTTTCTCAACTTCATTGAAATACGCCTTGATCATATTTTTCTTATAATTGACAATAAACCAGAAATCATTGCAGCCGTATTGGCGAAATCCGTTAACGATATGCTCACTGATGGGAATATCACCAATAGGGATCAAAGGTTTCGGCAAAATCTTCGTATAAGGATAAAGTCTGGTACCTTTTCCGCCTGCCATAATTGCTACCGGTATCTCTCTCAAAGAGTGATTTTGCGGTCTGTCATCCTGATATAAGAAAAGAATGTTCACCACTTCCCTCTTATTATTTAAAACCGGAAGTGCCTGTACACGCCGTTCCATCATATATTCCCGGATATTTCCATGATCCGTTTCGTCGATGGAGATCGGATGATAATTCGCAAGTTCAGATACCGGACTGCTAAGCTCTCCCTGCTTTAACAGCCAGCGTCTGATGTCTCCGTCAGACAACGCTCCCACCAGAACTTTTCCCCGAATCAGAAATAATACTCCCTTTGCTGTTTTATCCAATATCCGAAGTGCTTCCAACACCGTGGTAGACTCTTCGATCAAGATGTCCCGATAATCCATCGCCCTCTGCCGCTCCTTTCGTAACCTGTCCTTTATTTTTCCGCCAAATCAGTCAATACCTCCCGTATGGTTTTCGCCACTCTGTCGATCTCCTGCTCCGTCAGATTGGTACTGGCCGGAATATTTAAAATGCGCGCCGCGTAATACGGTGCCTTCTCCAATTCATATACTGTTTCTTTCTGATATGGTTTTTGTTCATTGATCAAACCCCAAATTGCTCTTGTTCCGATTCCCCGTTTTTCCAACAAAGTAATGATGATCCGCATACTTTCCTGTATCTTGTCCCGATCTATTTTTAAGCAGTAAAACCAATGATTCGATTCTGTTCCCTTGCGGAACGGCATAAGTTCTGCATAAGGAAAATCTGCAAACTGCTCCGCATAGCGTATATAATTCTTATGTTTTCGCCGGATAAATTCCGGTAACTCTTCCATCTGGGCAACACCTAAGGCTGCCTGCAGGTTTGTCATCCGATAATTATATCCCACTTCATAATGAATATAATAATGCGTATCGTCTTTTGCCTGAGTCGAAAGATACCGTATATGATCAACTGTTTCTTTCCGATTCGCCGTCACCGCGCCTCCGCCGCCTGTGGTAATGATCTTATTGCCATTAAAGGAATAGGCGCCGAAATCCCCGATGGTTCCCGCATATTTTCCCCGGTATCTGCCCTCTGTATATCTTGTCCCCAGAGCCTCCGTCGCATCTTCTATAACTTTCAGATGATAAGTCCCGGCAATGTCCATGATCGCTTCCATATCTGCCATATTTCCGAAAATATGTACGATTACGATCGCTTTTACCTTTGCGCCCTGATATGTTAACACTCCGTCTTCAAAGCTGCATTCTTCCTGACAAAAGCGTAACAGCTTCTTTGGATCCATGCAAAAACTGTCGTCACAATCGATAAATACCGGTCTTGCGAATTGATATTTAACGGGATTTACTGCCGCGATAAATGTAACTGGCGGTACCAGCACCACATCTTGCGGCATCACTCCCGCCTCAATAAGACTTAAGTGCAGCGCGCTTGTTCCGCTCTGGCAGGCAGCGACATTCGATACCTTCAAAAAATCCGCCATATCTTTTTCTAATCTCGTAATATACGCGCCTCCGGTGGACACCCACCCCTGATCCAGCGCGTCGTCCACATATTTTCTCTCATTTCCCTCAAAATTCGGTACACATAAGGGGATAAACGGTTCACTCATGCTGCTCGCTCCTTTGTGATCATTTTCTATGATATTGCATTCACGCTACATCTTGCTGTCTAAAGACTTTCCTTTTTCTATATGTTCAAAATTCGGCAAATAGGCTTTTAATATCCACACCACTTCTTCTTTGCAGGCAGATTTGACGGAGAAAAGTTCCGTCAACTGCCGATGTAATTGTTCCAGTTTTTCTTTATCCGGCATCTTCTTCCCTGTAATCACGCCAAGGGCGTTCATTCGGATCAGATCAACCTGCTCGTCCCGGGTATAAAATTCTTCATAGGTTTTTTCTCCCGAAGTATCGGACTTTGAAAAATACACCGGATATTGCATCGATCCCTGCTTTAACAATTCCGCCTTTTCCACTGCTTCCTCATCGCTCTCACACTCCAGCGCTTCATAGCCGTGTTCGTGCAGCAGATCTCTCGCAATCCGGTCAAAAGTCATCATCTGCGCCTCATCCAGCTTTGGAAAGAAAATCTCCCGATTATTCCCAAGTATTGCCGCCAGCAAACAGATCTGTCCCGATTCCTCCGGCGATACAAAATATCTCCTGACATCGGACGGCGCAGACAAAGGCTGCAGCTTGGACATTCTTGCAAGAAATCCCGCCGGCAAGGAACCGTTGGAAAAAGCTACATTGGCGAATCTGGCAGTCTTGACCGGAAATCTGTCCGAATAACTGAAAATCAAATCTTCCATAACCCGCTTGGATGCCCCCATGATGTTGACCGGATTCGCCGCCTTATCTGTAGACACGCAAAAATAAGTTTCCGGCGAAAATTCCGCCAACAGATCCAATAAACCCTTTGCATGCAAAACATTATTCTGCAACAGCGCTTCTATAGAATAAATATCCTTCTCGGAACGCACATGCTTATGGGCGGAAAAATTCGCCACAATATCAAATCCTCCCCGATTCCGGAACATTTTCTCAAAAACCGGTGACGCAAAATCCATAGGATAAGTAATATAATCTTCCGGTACATACATGTCTCTTGTCGAACGCAGATCTCTGGTCAATTCCGCCAGCGCATTCTCATTGATGTCCACGACGACAAGGGATGCCGGACGAAACGGAAGCAGGGCACGAATAAAAGAAGAACCGATGGAACCGGCTCCTCCGATGACTAATACGGTTTTCCCGCATATTTTATCCGAAAGACGGTTCTTATTTTTTGTCAGATCAGAAGAGAACATACTTTCTGATCTTTTTATTACATATTGGGATATAAATTTTTCCAGATAAAACATGATAATCCTTTCATACTGCAATAATTACATAATCACACGGCCACAAACATCCGTGTCCGTTAAATCTCAGATAAAACTGATAATCCTCCCGCATGTACCGGATCAAGGTTACAATATCAAACAAATCTGCCGGACGATGGTATGCACAGATCATCAGGACAGGCTTTTCATTTTGAATATGTCTGCGCGCTCCCTCCAATGCATGCATTTCTTCCCCTCCAATATCCATTTTTATCACATCAATCGGTTCCTCGATCTCTGTGTCCAGAGTTGTCACTTCTACCTTTCGTGTGGTTTCATTATCATCAGCGATTGAACTTCCGGCACTTCCATCATCGTGAAACCCGATCACTCCATTTATATTGCCAACGGCTTTTTTTATCAGTCTGATGTCATGATACTTACTTGTATTATTATTTAATTGTTCAAAAGAACTCTCAGACGGTTCAAAACAGTATATTCTCTTATAATTATCTCCATATGTATGAATCAGATCATGAACTGTATCTCCGACAAATGCCCCCACATCGACAATCACCGATTCACTCGTACAAGTATACAGATCCCGGTCAAAATACGAAGTAAATGAATATTCCAACTGACTGTATAACTCACTCAGATCATAATGAAACCAATATTTCACAATTGCCATATAAATATTTCTTGATCTTTCATCAGCCCACAGCCAGTACAGATCTGAAAAATCATCCGCATGTTCTTTTATCATATCGGCGTATATCCGGATCAATGAATAATCATTTTCTCTATGATCGATCCTGCCCGTTAAAAAGCCATATCGCCTCGGCAGAGTACAGTATTCCTCTTTCACATTATCTGGCAGTGCCATGAATTCAGCCACCGAAGCATCATATATTGTTTCCGGTGAATTGAATTCAATCAAATCATGCAATGCGCAAAAATCAGCAAACCGCTTTGATGGATGATCAAAATACTTTTCTCTTAAAATCGCAGGCGCATTGTGTGTGTTTTCATTTTCTTCGCATAAGCCGAGAATCCGTCGAAACTCTCCCGCCGTATCTTTTTCTTTTAACCCCAATTCTCTTGCAGCTTTAGATTGGCTTTCATAAAATTCCCGATCAGACATATATCTTCTGATACAGTTCGCCATCTCTTTATAATCGGAAACTGCAAATGAATCTCTAACATTCACATATACATCCCCGTATCTTGTCGTAATGACCGGAATCCCTTTCAACATGGCTTCCTGAGCGCTGGTGCCTCCCCCTGCGCGGATTGGATTGATATACAGATCCATCAGATCATACACAGCCATGATATCCTTTTGGTACCCTATATAACCTGTCACCTGCTTCAGTTCCGGTCTTGCCTCTACATACTCTTTATACTTTGAAAATTCGCCGCAAAAATTAAAATGGATCGGCAGATCTGTTAACGTCTCCACCATATCAAAAAATTCATCCGTCACTTCGTCATCTAATCTGCCCCCGACGATCACAACCTGAAAGGAAGATTCATCCAAACCAGAGTCTTTTCTTGTGTAGAAATGTGTCTGTTCTTTTTCATCAAATGTCATAATCATCTGTATGACATTCGTCTCCGGATATCCCGCCTGTTCTAATATCAATCTGTCCTTCTCATTGAGTTCTCTTCCTATCGTTTGCCATGTTTCTCTTGTCACGATCAGATCCGACGGTCCCAATGTAACAGCCAGTGTAGGGATAAAATAGTCGACCAGATTTCCTAAAATAGTAGTTCCGCTAATATCAATTACCCGGATCGGTTTATATTCGTAAATAACCTCCAACAATTCCAGCATTTTATCTTTCCGGGGCATACCTTTTTCACACTGATAGAACGGAATATCAACGCCTTTCCACCTATATGTCTTCATAGTCAAAAAATTTTCAACATAATTGCCCACGCGCGTATCGTGCATGATACACCGTCCAGTTTCCGTCATAACTTCCGCCGTATTTATCAGCAGTACGCTTTTACCGCTATCCATGAGAACCTTACACCGATCCAATGCGCTTTTCGTCGGTCCGTGAAGATCTGATAAAACCTGACCGATGATCACAAGATAAAAATCCGGATTTCTTTCTTCATACGGAATCGGCATAAATCTCTCTGTGAGAGAAAGGCTATCCGAAAATCGTGCAACAATCTTGTCCCATAATTTCCATTTATCTTCAGGACACGACAACTGCAAATTGAAATCAAGAAAAAGTCTGGATGAAATATACTGATAGATCCACAAAGTTTCCTCATCTGACATGAATTCTGACCTTAATGCAACAGACAGAATATAATCCAGCGCCCTGCTCCTGTCGTCAAAAGCAAACACCGGATCGATCATAAGTGATGCTAAATATAGTTTAGCATGCCAACCCCAAAAACAATCTGCCAATTGATATAAAAGTTGAACAATACTGGTTTTCTCTCTATCATCGACATATCTCAATAATTCTATAAGATTATTTGCATGTTTTTCTACCTGTCCATAAATGATTCTTCTGTTATTTAATGCACTTGCAATTTCCGACACACACATCTGTATTTCGTTCATTCTCATACCTCCCACATCACGCAAAACAATATTCGTCTGATCACATCTTTCTGACTCTATTTAAGAAACTTTCTTTTCTGTTTCTAATATTACCTTCTGAAAATCCTTCTCCATCTGACGAAGTCCCTCAAGCAACGCCTCTCCAAGTTTTATTCCATTATTAGCGATCAATTCTATCTCGTCCTCGTATTTTTCTCTCTTCTCAAAAGCCTCATCCAATACCCGATAATTGGCATAAGTCGCATATCTGGTAAGGAACGCCATATCTTTCGACCTGACCGCCCAATTATTGTATGCCGTTATTCTCTTAATTAACCTTGTATTTT
Organism: uncultured Lachnospiraceae bacterium; assembly: GCA_902797675.1. Lineage (GTDB taxonomy): Bacteria > Bacillota > Clostridia > Lachnospirales > Lachnospiraceae > CAG-303. The sequence goes on along the minus strand of CADBTR010000145.1, from coordinate 32,730 downwards.
TTAAAATCTCTTCCTTACTCATATTCCCAATGGAACGATATAAATCCATTAAAACGTGGATTCTCTTCTCCATCTTTTCACTAAATTTGTTGAAATTTAACAAGTCCTGATAAATTTCGGTTTTTTCATCCTCTGTAAATCTCGGTTTCATACCTCTGATCAGCTCTGAAAAATCAATATCTGTCTTTTCATCACATTTTTCTCCGATCGCATCTTTCAATGTCATGATCTGAAATCCATGGATTTTGGCTCCTCCTTCCGTTGCGTCAATAAAGTGTACCTCATCAATAAGCTGAGCAGCTTGCTCAAACCACTTGCGGTAAGCATCCATGTTTTGCTCTGTTTTAACCATCTCACCATCAATACCCTCGACTTCAAAATAACGTTTGGAATCCTCTATCGGCAACGTATTTTTTTCATCATCATGATATGCAGCCTCTGTATGCTCCTTCCCATTAGGGTATGCCAAATCCTGTCCCACAAAGATGATCGTTTTAAACCCTACTATATATGCAAGAGAATATGCGGTATTCGCCACTGAACCTCCTGTTCCAAGTTTAACAACCCGCTTGTTATACTTCACATTATACCGATGAACATAAGCACTTGCCTCATCCTCATAAATCCGAATCCCCCTATGATGTTTCTTTATTTCCTTATTTGATTCAATAGACATAACAAAAGGTATTTCATTACTTTCACCACCCGGAAATAATTCCAAAGGCTTATAAGGATCAATAGTTACAGCAATATCCGGTACAATTCCTTTCTCATGCAAGGCATTCAGTGCTGTATCGACAGCAATAATAAAAGCTTTATTTTTTGCATTCGCCAATTCTTCGATATTTTTATCCAACGACGGTCCGGCAGAGACTATAATTGCCGGCACCATTTCTTTATCCACATTCTGAAACACATCAATCAGGTCACTTAAGGAATACTGCTCAACATAATCCAACATGTTGTCTGTTACATTTTCGTTGGCATCCTGTTCAAACAAAATATTAGTATTCCTAGTTAACACCATTCTTGTGATCTTTTCTCTATACATATCAATAACTTTTTTTACATCATCATAAAAAACAACATCATAATTTGGCACAATAAAGAGCTTAACATACAAATAATTGCTAAATGATACTGTTGCATCTGTTACTTGATACAACAACTTATACGCATCCTTGCCTGATATAATGATCGTTTTACCCTTCTTAAACAAGTTCTTGTTTAAGGGATTTTTCCTGTTTATTCTCACTATTTCTTCCAGCGGTTCAAAACACACAATCATCATATCAGAATTTTCCTGTCTCAACCGTCTTAAGTAAGAACCATTCCCCATTCCGATAACAAAAGCCACCGAAGCATAATTCTTCATGTCGGACTGCGCAAGCCACTGTTCCATTACTCCCTCATCATTATACCTGCTGTTAAAATAATATGTATGATGCTGGTATGTTACGCCGATGATCTGTTCCTGCTCAGAATTCACGCTGCATACAACTGTTCTTTCAGTATCCTGTGATGTTAATTGACTCATAATCTCATCTCCCCATAATCTCTGTAATCCTTCTGTAATCACATAAGGTAACTCGCACCTCATATGCCAGACAATCATAAAGTCCTATAATATCTTTACTCTCGATTGTCTCCACAAGCTCCTGAAGCTGTCTTAGCAGCTCTGATTCATAAATATCCAATCCTATCTCTCTTAATCGGGGAATTATTGTAATGTATTCTGAATATATATCTTTAATTTCAATGAGGTGTAAAGATACTTCCCTGTATATTGCCTCATGGGATTGAATCATTTTGTCCGTCAATTCATCGATCTGCCCAATCAGTTTGTTAATATCCATAATATTTCCTTTCTAAACAAAATAAGCTACTCTATACAGAGTAGCTTATTCATGATAGTCCTAACTAAGCGATTAGCCTAACAGAGACAATACACCTTGAGTTGACTGATTAGCCTGTGCAAGCATAGACTGACCTGCCTGTGCAAGAATATTATTCTTGCTGTACTCAACCATCGTATCTGCCATGTCAGTATCACGGAGTCTGGATTCTGCAGCCGATGTATTCTCCGCTGTGGTATCCAGATTGGCAATGGTATGCTCAAGTCTGTTCTGAAGTGCACCTAATGCAGATCTCTGTTCAGATACTTTTGAGATTGCCTGCTGAATTTTTGTCATTGAAGCGCCAGCGGCACTATTGGTGCTAACACCGATAGCCCCAGTTGTAATTCCTAATGCTGCTGCTCCCATCGATCCAATGGTAACAGAGATTGTTTGACCAGATAACGCTCCTACTTGAAGGCTCTTACTTGTAAACGAACCATTCAGCAAATTCATAGTGTTGAACTGTGTCGTATCCTTGATTCTGTCAATCTCCTCAGTCAATGCTGTAAGTTCTTTCTGAATTGCATTACGATCAGCTGATGTATTTGTATCATTCGCTGCCTGTGTTGCAAGCTCATTCATTCTCTGTAAAATAGAATGAGCTTCATTCAAAGCGCCCTCAGCTGTCTGAATTGCAGAAATTCCATCCTCGGCATTGGTCGAAGCCTTATTCAGACCCTTGATCTGGCTACGCATTTTTTCAGAAATCGTCAAGCCTGCAGCATCATCGCCTGCGCGGTTGATTCTAAAGCCGGAAGATAACTTCTCTGTCGCCTTAGCCTGATTACCTGTTGTGATACCTAACTGTCTGTTGGCGTTCATCGCCGTTAAATTGTGTTGTACTACCATAATTCATTCCTCCTTGAATATAACGGGCATCCTTGCCCTTTGTTTAATATTTATAATAATGCTCTTTCAAGCATCACTACCTATTTTATTGTGTTCTCCACACTTACCACCTTACAGTATGTATATCGGATATTCCCTTAAAAACTTAACTAGGCTTTCAAAATTTTATTGAAGAATTTTCTCCTCTGTCAAATTTGGTCAAAAGAATGGACTACTCTGTATAAAGTAACCTATTCATGATAGTCCTATCTAAGCGATTAACCTAACAGAGGCAATACACCCTGCTAACGTTCCTACTTGAAGCTGTTTAGATGTAAACGAGCCATTTTACACGTATTCCGTCATTCCACGTTATCCTACGATAGGTATATCGAACGTTGCTTGCAAAAAATTAACCATATTTGTAAAATTTATACTATTTTTTTTGATCCATAAACTGCGAATCGACCACATTCAATTTATTCATCGTTGTATAGTATCCCGTCGCTACTCTTTGAGCTGTCTGAACGCTCCTGCTCTTTTTGCGAACCAATACCGCGGCATTTGTGAATGCGGTGTGATTTCTTTTCTCCTCGCGTTCTACCCGCAACCCCTTATCTGTCACTTCCCTGACAAGCGATTGCAGCAGGACAATCTGATCTTTATGCATAAGTTTTTCTTGCTGAATCGTCTCCTTCACTCTGTCATACACTTTCTGGAACCCCTGATCCAATCTGTCTAATTCTCCAATATACTCTTCCTTGCGATTGATCGTCTCATCCAAAAGATCATAATTGATTTCTTCCCCCCGGATTGCCTGATACTGTCTCTCATTTTCTGCGCTGATCCCATCGAGCAGCTTGCTTTTTTTCTGCAAGCTGTCGATGAGAATCGCAAGATAACTATCGCTGTTTTCCATTCTTCATGACCTCTTCCCATGTATCACGCATCGTCCGCAGATGTTTCAGCACTTCTTCCAGGATTTCCTTATCCTTTTTCATATTTGCTTCAACCAGTCGTTCATAAATGTAACTATATACATTTTCAAAATCCTGCGCTACCGGATATTTAAAATCCAGCGTGCTGCGAAATTCTGTAACAATATTTTCAACCTTGCGGATGTTATTATGTGCCTTTTCAACATCTCCATCCTCAACTGCTTTTATTGCAACATTGCAAAACTTGATAGCTCCATCATAAAGCATCATGGTAAGCTGCGCCGGCGTTGCCGTCATAATTTTGCTATTTGCGTACTGATTATATGCGTTTGGTAATGCCATAGTTGTCTGCCCACTCCTTTGCTCTTGTTATAATTATCCCAACATTCCCGTTAATGAAGATGTCTGAGATTGTAATTTTGACATTGCTGTCTCCATCGCGGAAAACTGCTTGTAATATTTTTCCTCATATTTCGAGATTTTTTCTTCCCAGTCGCTGATCGTCGTCTTAAGTTCTTTATATTGTGTTTTCATTGACTTATCGTTATAGAGGGTATAAGCGCTGCTGACTGAAGATGCCGACATCTTCTTTGTCAACGTGTCATAGAGTCCTCCCGTGATCTTTGAAAATGCCGCTACAAAGTTATCCGGATCTGCTGCTATCGCCGCTTTCAGTTTATCATTATTTCCGGCGCTTACGGCATCATCCTTATCGCCGTCGATATGATAACTTCCCCTTTCTTTTGCATCCGTCGAAAAATAATTTCCTGTTGATATTCCGAATGCAGAGAGACTGTATGTTTTCCCGTCAATTGTGTAGGACTGATTCATGGCCGTCTGCATTGAATAGATAATACCACTCAGTGTATCATCCCGTCTTAACAAGGCATCTTTAATCTTCTTCTCCCACTTCTCCACTTCATCGTCAGACATTGCCTCTTTCTCGTCATCTGTCAGAGGCTCATATCCCTTGGCGGAATCTGCATTATATGCAGTCTGCATTGCAGTCATCACTTCATTATAAGACTTAAAGAAGTCTTTGACCATATCGTAGATTCCATCCACATCTGTCTCTGTTGTCACTGTAACCGGCTCATCCTCTGCCGTCACGCCAAGCGCCGTGATCGTCAGACCATTGATTGAGAAGTTATTCGTATTTGATGTAAATGTAGCGTCATTCAGGCGGATTGAAGCATTTTCTCCAGTGATACGGGTCGCCGAACTGGTCTGGGCTGTCGATGTCCTATCTACAATAGATTGGGCAGTCTCCTTTAATCCTTGATACTTTGTCAGCAGATCACGATAGGTCGTCTCACCATTTTCTGTCCTATACGCATTGATCAAGGATTGTATTGTTCCATTACTATCAAACTCGCTTGTCGTATAAGTACTCTTGGTCAATTCCGTATTTGCTGCCATCGTCTCTTCATTAGCAGTCACCTGCGCCTTCAAAGTCGTGGCTCCGGCGGCGGCATCACCGCCTCCCAGATTTCTTCGATATGTGTCGTATTTCTCCCTGGTAGCAAGATAATCCTCCGCTTTATCAAGAAGCGCCTTCTTCTCGTTATATTCAGTTTTCTTCTCATCTGTGGCATCATCCGCAAGCGTTCCCAATGTTGCCTTCAATCCTTCTAATTTACTGCTGTTGATCTCTGTTCTCTCATCAAGTCCGAATTTTTCCCGGATCGCCGTATCATTCTCCGTGATATTATTCGTCAGCGTTTCCTCTCTGCCGGTCATATTCTCCAGATAAGAGATCTCATCATTCAGGGCTTTATTCTTTGCGGCAAGTTTTTCATTGGCTGCATTGACAACCACTTTCAGATATTCATTTTTTGCAAGATTCTCCGGATCACTTGCTGCCGTTGCGGCATATGCCGCTTCATCCGCCTTCGACAATGCGAAGATTCCCATCGTCTGCATCGCCTGGATTCCCTTGGCATCGCCGGTAAGAGAAAAATCATGAGCAGCACCGCTAGTTTTGGAACTTATAAAGAATCTCTGATTTGTTTCATCAAAACTTGCGTTCACCCCTGCATCTTTCAGCTGTGCTACCACGTTATTGATGGTCATATCACCTGTCAGTCCAAATGTCTTCTCCTTGCCGTCCACCTTCACGGTAAGGTTTCCGCCATTGCCGTCAAATCCCTCCATCTCGGACAACTTCGTACTTCCGGTGTAGCTTGCTTTCTTCTTCGAGATCCCCTCACCGGTCTGCAATTCCGCTCCGGTCAAGTAACCGGTGGTGGCTAATTTATCAATCTTTAACTTCTGTGTTCCATTGACAGCCGCACTGGAAGCAGACACCTTTGCCTTCGTCTCATTGGACGAAGTCACCGTTTTTTTTGAATAATTGCTTGAGAAACGCATATTGCTCAGTTTTCCTGTATAGAAACTGTAAGTCTTCGTATTCAACGATTTCCATGCGTCCTGTTTCCACTCTAATTTTGTCTGCTGTTTTACATATTTATCTTTCTTGGTACTATATGCAGATACCAGTTCCTTTACCAGTGCATCCGTATCCAGACCTGATATCATGCCTGATAATCTGATTGGCATAATGTTCCTCCTTTTCTTTCCGACTGTCATGTGCAGACAGCTCCCTCAATTTCGGATATACTCTTATAATTTCTCATCCACCATCAGCCCGGCAAGTTCCCACGCTTTCGCGATCATATCCAATGTTTCTTCTGCCGGGAATTCCTTGATGACATCCTTGCTCTTATTATCAACAATCTTGATAGTAACGCGGTTGGTTGCATCATGAATGCCAAACTGGCAGGATGTATTTTTCATCCGCTTATTGATGTCATCAACTGCTTTCCTGATCTGTTCGTTGGTAACTTCCTTGTTTTCCTGGTTTTGCTTGTTCTTATCATCACTCCTGTTGTTGCCGTTGTCTTTCTCTTTTACCGTCATGACCTGTGAAGCGATACCTGCTCCTGCATTCTGTGAAGATGCCTCACTTACCGCTTCTACAGAATTAACCTGCGGGGTCTGCTTCACCTGATAAGATGATGTACTTGCTGTGCTCGCAGCGCTTGTAATTCCATCGATTGCTGCCATATTCTCTCCTCCATTCTGCCTATCCATTGGCCCAAATGCTTTAACTGATATCCGATTTCAATTACCTCCATGTACTTGAAGTCTTTACCGGATACTCTTGGTTTTCTATATGTATATCGGAGAAAGTTGTGCAAAAATAAACCTTTCTCTTTTATTATTTACGATACAAGTGTAAAAAACAGTTTTCACTTCCGTCAAAGAAAACGGGATCCGCCTCCCGACAGATCCCACCCTCATTATCCTATATCTTTCTGCATCTTTTTCAATGCCTCTACCGAGCCTGCAAGTTCCTCAGCAGCTGCCCGGTTCGCCTGCTGCACCTGCTCGTAGACTTCCTTGCGGTAAACCGGTACCGACTTTGGAGCGGAAATACCCAGTTTCACCTGATCGCCTTTTACTTCGATGATCTTAACCTCAATATTGTTATTGATGATGATGGCTTCATCTCTCTTTCTTGTTAATGCAAGCATAAGCTACTCTCCCTTCCTGCTCTTGAGTAATTCATAGATCGGATGTCTGACCGCATAGTCATCGTCCTCTATAATGAGCTGGCAGGCGGTCTGATTGCCTGCGTTGATAACGATAGGTCCTTTCAGGTTTGCAGTCATCTTCGTGATATCTGTTGGAACGGTGAGCGTCACCAAAACCAGCATATCCTCCTGTTTGATATCCCCAATCACTGCAAGCAGTTCATCTTCCACATGAGGATCATAATCCGGAATCAATAACAGTGGATCCACCACCGGCATGGCAAAGGCCGGTTCATCTAAGGATTGAAGCCACGATATGTTGCCGTCCTCTTTCTCAGAATCATAGATCAGCAAGAACTTCTGCAATCCCGGGAATCCGATGATTCCATTGGGAAAACGAATGATCTTGTCTTCCGCTACATCAATTTCTCCGAATAATTTTGTTTTCACTACCATACCATAACCTCTCTCTCTATAAGTTTATAAAAAATCAAGTAATGATTTTTGTACTACCTTAGCTGCCGCCATCAGCGACGCATCGTATACCGAGCTTGCTTCCGCCAGCTGAGCCGCTGCATCCGTAAGGTTTGTATCCTCATTGCTGCTCTTCAATTCCTGAACAGTCAGACTCTGGGACTCCAGACGGTCTCTGTTCAATGTCAGCCGGTTCATACGGGAGCCGAGATCCGACAGCTGCGTGGAAATATCAGACTGATGATTCTGATACAAGGTAATTCCGCGGCTGAATGATTTCGTCAGATTATCCTCGGCATAAGATACCTCCAGCTGTGCAGCCGACAACATTGCATTCAGCCGTTTCACCTCAGTCAGATCGCCCGCAGTATTTGCGGCGTCGATCTTCTTTTGCACTGCTTCCACTTTTTTGTGCGCAAGCACTGCGTCCTGAGCTGCCGCAATAGTAATGTCAAGATCCCTGCCAAGATCTGCGGTCAGCACATCTTTTGCCTGTACATTGATCGTCAGTTTCTGATTAAAGTTAATATTATATTCAATCTGCTGGTCTTCGCAATATTTCATACCGGTCTCTTCATCCACAGTTCCGTAGGTGACGCCTTTGGTATTATTGGTGCAGTAATAATAATGTTCCGGTTTTATATCTCCTTTTTTAAATCCATTTTTTGTATAAGTTACATTGAAGGTATCATCCGGCGACATCTCATCATAATATCCTCCGCCGAATAGAAGCTCTCCCGTCTCCGGAATAAATACCACCTCATCGTCCTGCAGATGATAAGCCGCCGCCCCCATCTGATTGTAACTTCGCACCTGTACTTCCGCCCCGTTCAGGATGTCATTGGTATCCGAATGAAGGGTAAGTCCCGCCTCGGCGTTTAAATCGGTATATGCAAGCATAACCACATGGACATTGTCATTTGTGACATCTGTTTCCCGATAAGAAGCCGCGCTTTCCGTATCCACACCGATTACCTTATTGATCTCCCGAAGGTTGGAAAATTTCAGACTTTCCGTGATCTCATACTCATCATCCACTTCCTCGTCAAAGGTCAGCCGCTGATCCGTCCGGTAACCGGTAAAAATCGTTCTTCCTGCATTATCCGCATTTCCATCGGCGTACAGCTGCGCTTTGAACTGTCTTAACGTTGTGATGATTTTCTCACGGTCAGATGTGGTCTGATATTCACTGACTCCCTGATTATAATAAGCCGTTATATCCGTCACGACTTTATTCAGACTGTCCAGCGCGTCATCGGTGACTTCCATCCACGCTTCCGCATCCTCGATATTCTTCTCCAGATACTGATTGATCTCTGCTTCCATGGAACGAAGCCGCAACGCCCGGATAGCGGCGATGGGATCGTCGGATGGTCTCTGGATCTTTTTCGTCGTCTCGATCTGAGTCTTCAATTTATCCATAAGAGTTTTATTCTTATTAATGTTGCTGAGGGAATTATTGATCATAATTCCATTTGTAATACGCATATACTCACTTCCTTTTCTACTCGTCCATTCTGTCTCTATGCACCTTTTTCTTATACACCGGTGCCGTTGATCAATTTATCATATACCGCCTGCATAACACTGATGACTTTCGCGTTCAGATCATAGGCTTCCTGATATTTTACAAGATTCATGGCTTCCTCATCCTTGTCAACGCCCATAATTGACAAACGCTGATTCTGTATCACTGTCTGGAAGTTCGAATAATTCTGTTCCAATGTATCCTGTTTCTTCACTTCCACCGCCAGTTCCGCCACCAGAGATTGCAAGAATTCTTCACTGTCATAGCCCTCCAGAATCTTGGCGTCTTTCAAATCCAGCAGATCCTGCGCCAGCTCATAGTTTCCGACGCCGCTGTTTAAGTTGTAGCAGGTCGCCATCTTGGATGGATCATCCAGTAATTCCTGATTGACATCCCATACATGATCTTCCCGTTCAACAAAGATCGGAATATCCGCCGTGCTTTCCCCTTCCAGATTCTGACCTTTGGCATGAATCTCATTCACCGTATCGGAAAATGTTTTCTGAAATCTGTTGATCTCATCGATAAAATATACAATTCCCTTAAAATCAACAGGATAGGAATCTTCGCTCTCTGTATTCGGAACGCCGTTATTTCCGTCTCTTGCCATCAAAAGCCCGTTCAGCGTTCCATCCAGTCCCATTTTGACCGGATTCACTTCCTCATTGTAATCCCACGCCACATCATATAAACCGACTACGTCATCTGAATCCACCTTATCGGTCCTTGTGACTGTCTTTAACCGAAACACATCGTAGGTATCCACCAGCGTATTGTTGCCGATCATGATCTTATATTCAGACTTACCGTTATCCCAGACTTTTTCCTCAGTCTGTATCTCAATGATCTCAGACAGTTCGTCGATGATGAGATCTCTCTTATCACGCAATTCATTGGCTCTCGCTCCGGTCAGTTCCACGATATTGATCTGTTTGTTCAGCACCGCCGCTTCTTCCGCCAATGTATTGATCTTATCTACATTATCACTGATCTCCGCATTGATGTCTTCCTGCTCCAGTTTCAGATTTGTCTTCACTTCCTCCAGAAAATTCATCATGCTCTGTCCGTAATTCAATGTGGCAGTTCTTGCCGACAGGTTGGACGGATCTTTTTGAAGTTCCTCAAGGCTTGTGAAGAAATTCGTATATTCTTTTGTAAAGCCGTCTACTTCAAATTCATTCAGATGATTTTCCATCTGCTGCTCATAATAATGCTTCGCATGGGCAGTTCCCAGTTTTCCCTGATTGGTCCAGTATTTCTGATCATAGAAAGAATCTCTGACGCGATCGATGGAGGTCACATTGACGCCGGCTCCGATCATGCCATACTCCTGATAAACGCGCAGCGCATCTTTTGCCACCTGTGTGGTCTGCTGTCTGGAGTATCCTTTCGTATTCGCGTTCGCCACATTATTGGCGGTTACGTTCAGATTCGTGGACGCTGCATACAAACCGGAACGGGAAATATTTAATCCAAAAAATGTACTTGGCATTTCATTCACCTCTTTCTATCCTTAATCTGTCTTAATTACCCGTATCTTATTTCTCTTATCTTACCATTCTTATTTTACCAATGTCCCACCCGCTGAATCAGGGTGTCCAACATATCTGAAATAACATTGATATAACGGGAATTCGCATTATACGCATTCTGAAATGTGATCAGATTCGTCAATTCATCATTCGACGACACACCGGTAAAGTTGATTCTCGCCTCATCCAGATTTGCAACCGCCGAATTCTGATTCTCTGAGATTGCCCGGTATACATAGCCGTCATTGGCTATAATACTTACCATGGAACTGTAATAATCATTAATGTCCTTTGGCGTCATATTGTCCGGATTCAGATTGATGGTTGCGGTGTCCCATGCGTCCAAAAGCTGCTGACCTCTGTCCATATCAATCTTCCCGTTCTCCGTTGTAAATGGAAGATAGGAATAATTATCAAGAATCGTCTGATTGATCTCCAGATTCTCAATACTATATTTTCCCTCCGTACCGAATTCGTTATTTTTATTATAAAGGTAGAGGGTGTTGCCATCTCCATCCTTGAATGTCGTATAACGTCCGATGGTATCTGATCTTGAGAACAGCTCCGTTCCCGGCGTTGTATTCTCATCCATGCCGTAACCGGTCTTATCCATATCCAATACAGTTACTTCTGTATCTTCCGTCAGAGTAAATGTAATCTCCTGAGCTGCTACTCCCTTGTCATCAAACGAATTTTCCTTTGTAATTCCGGCAGCTTCCATTGCCTGCCTCATCCCTTCGTCAATCTGATTATAAATCGCGCCTGCCGGTATGGTGATGCTTGTTCCTGCCGGTATGGTCTTTGATGCGGTAGGACTGATGATATCATTAAACATCGTCACAATCCGGTTGATCAGCTGATCAAACATCGCCTGAGACTTCATGATCGGGGAATTCCCCACATTATATTCATAAGTCTGCACTTCTTTCAGATATGCAGGATAGTCAACATTCCAATATTGTTCCGCTGCCTGTTGAAGAGCTTCCGTATCTACAACTCCGTTTTCATCGGTATAATCCGCTTCCTTCGGCGGATCCGCCACATGAGGAATATCTTCATAAGTCGCGGTATAGGCGCCTCTCGACTGAACCAGACCTTTCAGAGAGCCGATATCATTATCCCTTGCGGTACTGATCTCCACTGCCAGGTTAAATACCGGTTTTGAACCGTTTTGAGGCCAGATCGGCGTCTCATAAACGGAACCGTCTTTTCCGTTCAACTGGGAAACGCCCATGTGGAAACTGCCTCCCTTTGTAACAAATTCCTCCCCTTCTGCCCGGATTCTCAAAAATCCGTTTTCCTCTTCTTCGTATACGATGGAGATCAAACCTCCCAGTTCATCCACCAGTTTATCACGCTCATCCCGATAATCCATAGCCTGCTCGACATTCGGTGCTTCTACGCTCTGAATTTTAATATTCAGCTCATAGATCCGATCACCAATCTCATTGATCCGGTCTACGGAAGTCTCAATTTTCTCGTTTAATCGTTCCTGATAATTCACAAGATCACTGTATGCTTCTTTTGCCCTTGTGATAAAAGTCTCCGCATGCATGACGAGAGATGCTCTTGCCACGTCGCTGTCCGGAGCCTTATACATCTCATGCGCCGAAGACCAGAGATCCGTCAGAGAATCCTGAAACGCTTCCTCGTTCAATTCTCCAAGGATAGTCTGTACTTCCTCCATAGCATCATATTGTGCCGTATAATATCCTTCTCTTCCCGACTGCTCTCTGTATGCCCGATCCAACAGAATATCTCTGTAATGCTGTGTCCTTGCCGAATAGGTACCGTAACCGACCTGCATGGGATTTACTTTCGCAAAACCATAATCACTGTATACCCCATCGCGAAACTGTGCCTGCTGTCTGACGTATCCGTCCGTATAGACATTCGACAGGTTGTGCGCAGTAGTATTGATTGCCTGCTGACTGCTGACCAGTCCCGACACGCCGGTATAAAAACTTGTCATTAAAGGCATATGCTTTCCCTCCTGTCATTGTTTTGCATCAAATACGCCAATCTCCATCATCGGTGATGCATTGCCGGCATCCTTGGAATAATTCGCCACTTCCGGTGCCTGATACATCCCCTTTATAAAATTCAGATTAAAGTCGATCAATTCTAACGATTCCTGAATCAGATTCTTATTGATCTCATTGATCTTATTAAAATTCATCAATGTACTTCGCAATTCTTCATGAACTGCAATGAGCTGCTTCTGGACTTCCTTCTGGCCCTCCAGCACGAAGATCAGATCTTTTACCGTCATCTCCTCTGCCTTTCGATTGAGCACCAGTGCAATGTCGCCGGTGACTTCCTCCCGTTTCTTCTCCAAATTAATAAGAGTACCGAGATATCCCTGCTCCACTGCCGTGATCCGCTGCAGCTCTGCCAAATTATTCTTTACAATGATATTTGTCTTCTCCGAAGAAACATCAATGAGTTGTCTGTATATGTCCTGTTCCTGCTTCAATACGCTTATTAATTCGTCGATTAAGCTTGCCACTGTCTATCTCCTCTAACCAGCTATCGTTTATTTAACGATTATTTATTTTGCGATCATGTATTATGATAATTTATTTCGTAATAATTTATTACGATAATCTATGACCTGAATTTTGAATGTCGCATGGCTTTCGCCCTGCGTTCAACCTGTCATTAAGGAAATTCGGGGAGTCTTCCTGTCAGCTGACTTCCCCGAATTCCTCAAGCAGCTTATCCGCAAAAGCTTCTGACGAAACTTCATACTTTCCCTGCTGTATAAGGTTCTTATATTCATTCACTTTATCTGTCCGAACATCCGAAGATGCCGCAACCGCCTGCTTTGCAACCTGTAAATCTTTGCCAAAGGTAGAGATCTCAAGTTTATCGCTCTCTGCCACCTTGCTGCTTTTCTTCACAGCTGTGGTACCATTCATGCCATAGAGCCTGCTGACCTGATTTAAAGCATCGATTCTCATATACTTCGCCTCCTTAAATGTATTACTTTCCTTTGCTCTATTATTGTTATCGGTAATTTTTGCGATTACTTTAGAAGGTGTCAGCGCTTCCGCAAAAAAAAGTTGCCGGAACAATACCGACAACTTCTGGTAAATTGAATATTTTCCCGCTTATCGGAAATGACGCATCTTATCGGATTCCGTTCCTTTCTTCCTCGCAGGCTCTTCTTTATTTGGATATAACTTCGACAAATTATTTGCCATGGATCTCTTGCAATTATCACAAAATCTTCCCGTCCGGATCGGCGCGCCGCACTGCTCACATTCAATCATTACCTTAGAGTCCTCAGAAAAAATCAACCGTTCCTGACGCACCCACTGTTTCAGCTGCTGAACGGAAACATCCATCTCTTCCGACACCTGACTGATCCCCTTATGAGGATTGTCTCTGATGAATTCTTTTACCTCAACGAATTTTTTCTCCAATTCTTCTTTACATGCCGGACAAATCTTCGGTCCGCTGATGTAATTAAACAGCTTCTTACAATGCTTACAATTCATTACTTCCATGTTCATCGCTCCTTTGATTTTATAATTGTATCGTCAGATTCCTTCCGATATCGCCACGCTGATAAAATATACCCGTTTTATATCTGCGGCTTTTAATGCCAGCGCACACGCATCCGCAGTGCTTCCCGTTGTATAAATATCATCGACCAATAATACTTGTTTATATTGTACTATATTTCCCTGAATTTTAAAAGCATTTTTTAAATTATTTCTGCGGCCCGCATTGTCTAATTCTTTCTGAGGAACGGTATTTCTGGTACGGATCAGGGTTTCTTTTAAAACCGGCAGGCGCAGCGCCATGCCTAAGCTGTCCGCGATCAGTTCCGCCTGATTGTAGCCTCTGGTTATTTTTTTCTGTCTGCTTATGGGCACCGGCACAATTGCCTGTACGCCAAGGGCTAAAATCTGCCTGCCATAGTGTTTCGCCATCGCCATGCCGTAAAATCCCCCGTAGGTCTGCTGCCCGTGATATTTAAAACGATAGATGGATTCCCGCACCGTCTCGTCATAATAAAATAATGCCATGCCCATATCATATACATGAGGATTTTTTTCGCAATCACCGCAATATTCCCGGTAAATTGCCTGTTCTTCTTCACTGTCAAAGGGTTTTCCGCATTTCTTGCACTTCGGTTCCCCCACATAATGCAGCCGTTCCCGGCAGTCCGGGCAGATTTCGGCGTGCTCCGGGATAGCTCTGCCGCACATAGGACAGGTCTTTGGAAATAACATTGACGTTAATTTCAAAATAATTCCTCCCGATTATCCAGTTCCCGTATCCGCTCATCCAGTGAGGAATACCGTTTCTGCTCACTTTCATTTTCGATCATCTCTCTCACCGCATGCTCCACTCCCACAATGCAGACGCATTTTTTCGCTCTGGTAACACCGGTATATAACAAATTCCGGTTCATCAGCATTTTCGGTCCCGACAAAAGCGGCATAACCACTGCCGGATACTCGCTTCCCTGAGATTTATGTATGGTGACCGCATAGGCAAGTTCCAATTCCTCCAATTGCGAAAAAGGATACGTTACGAATTTTCCGTCTTCAAATTCTACCTCCAGATTTTCCCCGTAAGTATTAATGGTACGGATAATTCCCATATCTCCGTTAAATACGCCCATGCCTTCCTCAACGACAGCGCCTTTGTATCCCCGTCTCTCCCAGGCTGTCTGATAATTGTTCTTGATCTGCATGACTTTATCTCCCTCTCTGAAAAGTCCTGCAGGAGTCTCTTTTTCCCGTTTATCCGGTGCTTTGGGATTCAAATATTGCTGCAAAATCTCATTTAACCGTTCCACCCCCAGTGTGCCTTTTCTCATCGGCGTCAATACCTGTACTTCCCTCATAGGCGCACCTACATACCCGGGCAATTTTTCCCGCACTAAAGTAATAGTCGCGTTGATGATCCGGTTGACCTCCGGTCGCCTGATAAATAAAAAGTCTTTGCTGTGATTATCCAATGTAAGCTGTTCCCCGTGGTTGATCCGGTGGGCATTTACGACAATGTCGCTCTGGGTCGCCTGCCGGAAGATTCTCGTAAGCATGACGGTATTATAGCAATGAGAATTCATGATATCTTTTAATACATTTCCCGGACCGACGCTTGGCAGCTGATCCGCATCTCCCACCAGGATGAGTTTTGTTCCCGGCATGATGGCTTTCAAAAGAGAATTCATCAAAAACATATCCACCATGGACATTTCATCAATGATCACCACATCACATTCTAACGGATTTAATTCATTCCGCTCGAAGACGATGCCCAGTCGTTCCGCATTTCTGTCGTTCTCCTCCGGCGCGCCGTTAATCTCTAACAGCCTGTGGATTGTCTGCGCCTCGTGCCCCGTCGCCTCAGCCATTCGCTTTGCCGCTCTTCCGGTAGGCGCAGCAAGCAGGATTTCCTTGCCCTGGGTTTCAAAATAGCGGATGATCGTATTGATCGTGGTAGTTTTTCCCGTTCCCGGTCCGCCGGTGATCACAAGGATCCCGCAGGCCGCCGCCTCGATCACTGCCCTTTTCTGGTGTTCGTCCAGTATGATTCCCGTATCCTGCTGGATTTTCGTTATTTTTTGCTGAATCACTCTTTCCGGTATCTGCTCCCTGACGTCCAGTTCCCGCAATTTTGCCGCGATATTTAATTCCGCATGATAGAACATATTGGCGTATACGCGATTCCCCTCCGTCGCTTTCTTTACCACAATTTTTTTTTGCATCACAAGATCTGTCAGATATTGACGGATTTCCTCCTCATCAAAAGGATCCCCGTACAGCCCCAGCATCTGACCGGTCTGTAAGAATAATTCCTGTTGAGGAAGGTATACATGCCCGTTTAAACTTGCCTGTGACAAGACATATAAGATCCCGCTCTTAATGCGGAAATCGGAATTCTCACTGATCCCCGCCTGCATAGCGATATCATCCGCGATCTTAAATCCCACCCCTTCGATGTCGTCTGCCAGTTTGTACGGATTTTTCTTGATGATCTGATAGACGTCCTGTCCATAGGTTTTATAGATCTTGACCGAAAGATTCATAGAGATCCCAAATTGCTGAAGAAAGATCATGGCTTTCCTCATGTCCTTTTTTTCTTCCAGTTGGTCGGCGATCTCCGCCGCCATGCGCTTGCTGATTCCCTTGACCTGCGCCAAACGCTCCGGTTCTTCCTCGATGATCCGGAAAGTGTCTTCCTTAAAGTGGCGGACGATGCGATCCGCCAGTGCGGGACCCACTCCCTTGATGGCGCCGGAGCCCAGATAACGCACAATGGCTTTTTCATCCTCCGGCTCTTTGATCACATAAGACCGGACGGAAAGCTGCGTTCCGTAAGTGGGATGCTCGATATAATCTCCCTCCAGTTCCACATATTCCCCTTCGCCGATATATTGAAAAGTGCCTACGCATGTGGTCTCATCATTGTGATCCGCAACCGTAAGCACTGTATATCCATTATCGGCATTTCTAAATACAATTCTTTCTACATAACCGCTTAATGAACTCATATTTTACTCTTCTATTCCGTAATTTCTCTTCATCTGCTCATAGAGCATCTGCGCAAGTCCGAGCCCCTTGCCGTCGCTGCTCTCTGTGATGGTTTCCGCCAGTTTCTGATTGTAGGTATCTCCGAAATAATCCAGATATTTGTTGGAGCTTTCTTCACTTTCCGGAACCATCTTTTTCATCTGTTTGATCACCTGCTCCACAAGATATGCCTCGAAATCTTTGCATACCTTCATCAGTTCTTCGCTGTCCGCCCGGGAATAATCCTTATTCTTCAAAGTGTCCTGCAATTTTGAAGCATTGTCCGAGGTTGTTCCCTGTGCATACATATCACTGTAATAATTCAATAAATCATTTCCCGTACCGATCATGGAACTCATTGGTCTGCTCACTCCCTTTCATATCTGCGCCGTTTATGCGCTACCGGTTCAACCGGTCTGTCTTCCGCTTACGCATTACCGTTTCAACTGATTTGCCTGCTGCAGCATCTCATCCGATGTGGTGATCGCTTTGGAATTCATCTCGTAAGCTCTCTGCGCCACGATCAGATTTACCATCTCAGTGGCGACATTCACATTGGACGCTTCCACATATCCCTGCCGGATAATGGATACGACACTGACTTCTCCGTCTGCCTCCATGATTGCCTCTCCCGAAGCGTCGGAAGTATCATAGATGCTGTCCGAACCTTTGGAGAGACCGCCCGGATTCTTAAACTGCACAATCCCGATCTGCTTGCCGATAGACACAGCCTGATTATTCTCATCCGGATAGCATATATTTCCTCTGGAATCAATGCTGATCTTGCTCATATCATATTCTTCACCAAGTGTGATCGATTCCCCCGCAGTATCCAGCACCGCATAACCCATGCTGGTAGCCAACATCATGGAGCCGTCGTTCATCGGTACCCAACTGAAAGAACCGTCTCTGGTATACTGTACCTTTCCGTCCTCATTCATCAGCTGAAAGAAACCTTTTCCCTCAATGGCGAAATCTGTATTGTTTTCGGTCTCCGTCAATGCGCCCTGACGGAACATGGTGGCAACAGCGGAATTCCTGACGCCGAGTCCCACCTGAGCCGACACCGGTTTCGTATCGCCGTTGGCGCTTGTGGTAACTGCCTGAGAGGTCTGATATAATAATGTCTTAAATTGCGCCGACTGTGCCTTGAATCCTGTGGTATTCACATTGGCCAGATTGTGCGCGATAACGTCAACGGCTGTCTGCTGGGACGTCATGCCCGATGCAGCCGTCCAAAGTGATCTCATCATAATGGTGTTCTCCTTCCTGCATCTGTTCTATATCATCTATACTCTTCCGATATCATTTACTGATTTTTCCAGCATGGAATCGTGGGTCTGAATTAACTTCTGATTGCTCTCGTAGGCTCTTGATATGGTGATCATCTCCACCATCTCATTTACCACATTAATGTTTGACATCTCAAGATACCCCTGATAGATCCTGCCTTCTGCTTCTTTCTCCACGCCGCCGTCTACCAGTTCATATAAGTTTTCTCCAAATTTTTTGATATAATTATAATCTTCAAAATCCGTCATCTGAATGGTATCAATATATTCTTCATCTGCATAGATCTCACCATGGACATTGATATCAACTTTGGCTGCTCCCGGCGGGATCACGATATCTCCGCTTTCTCCCTGCACATAATCGCCTTCCAGTGTGCGCAGCGTTCCGTCTACATCGGTAGTGAATTCTCCGTCTCTGGTATATTTCAACGATTGATTTCCATGCTTATCCGTATAGGATATCACAAAGAAGCCGTCTCCCTGTATGGCAAGATCATAGGTATTTTCCGTCTCCTTAAAGGAACCCTGACTGTAATCCGTGTAATTCTCTCCGATCTTGGTTCCAAGACTTAACTGTCCGATTCCCTCATTTAAATACGGGACAGTCAGATCCTTGATCTTGATTCCCAGCATTTCCCTGAAAGAAACAGAGCTTAATCCCTCTCTCTTAAAACCTGTGGTCGTTGCATTTGCCAGATTGTTGGTGATAGTGTCCATCCGCTTCTGCTGATGAACCATGCCGGTGTAGGCGGTATATAGTCCTTTTACCATCGCTGCCTCCTCTAAATAAATTCCAGTAGTTTCTAAAAACAAATAACTTCTAAATCGAGACCGGTGCGAGGTTTTACCGTCTTACAGCCGTTTGTCGCTTACCGCCTCCGACAGACATTCAATGTATCTTCCGGTTCCGATCGCCACCGCAGTCATAGGATCTTCCGCAGTCATGGTATTGATCCCGGTCTTGCTCTCGATCAGTTCCTCTAATCCCTTTAATAATGCGCCGCCTCCGGTCAGCACAATTCCCCGCTCGGAAAGGTCTGCCGATAATTCCGGCGGTGTTTTCTCCAACACGCTGTGCACTGCTTCCACAATCTGGGATGTGGCCTCCCGCAGTGCCTCTTCTGTCTCCTCGGAAGTTACCGTAATGGTTTTCGGAAGACCTGTCACAAGATTTCTTCCTCTGACGTCCATGGTCTCCGTCTCCTGACGCGGATACGCACATCCGATCTGAATCTTGATCTCCTCCGCAGTTCTCTCACCGATCAAAAGGTTATGTTTCTTTCTCATGAAACGCACGATCGCTTCGTCAAAATCATCTCCCGCGATCTTGATCGAAGTACTTACCACTGCGCTTCCCAGTGAAATTACCGCAATATCCGTTGTTCCGCCGCCGATGTCCACAATCATATTTCCGCAAGGTTTCGCGATATCGATCCCGGCGCCGATTGCTGCCGCGATAGGCTCTTCTATGATATCCACCGAACGGGCTCCTGCCTGCCATGTGGCATCTTCCACCGCCTTCTTCTCCACTTCCGTAACGCCGCTCGGCACACAGACCGCGATCCGCGGCTTCTTGAATGTCCGCTTCCCGATGGCTTTGTGAATAAAGTGTTTGATCATCTTCTCGGTCACTGTATAATCCGAGATAACGCCCTGTCTGAGGGGTCTGACCGCCACAATGTTGCCCGGAGTACGTCCGATCATAAGACGGGCTTCCTCACCGATCGCCTTGATCTTATTCGTATCTCTGTCAAATGCCACTACGGACGGCTCCTTTAAAACAACGCCTTTTCCTTTTATATAAACAAGTATGCTTGCAGTTCCCAAATCAATCCCAATATCAGTACCTAACATGTCTGTTCTTCCTTTCTTACCGATTAATGAATTGTAAAAGTCGTTTTCACTTCCGTATTGATACGTACAAAGTGACCCTTCCACTCCTACATCATAACATTATAAACAAAATCGCTGAAATATGGAAGAACTTTTTTTCTTTTTTCAGAAAAAGATTGCTGTCATATATATCGGTCTTTTGTGCAATTTTTTTAATCCTTGTGAAGTTTCTAAATTATTCTTGTTTTGTTCATATTTTGGACATAACCATATTGTAAGATGTAGTTGTTCCACGGAAGTGGAACAGTATATTCAATGTACTCTATCTATTGAATATACCGTATTTCATACTCAAGTCTGAGATTAAGTTCTCAGACCCCCCGTAAATCATTTTCGTTTCTTTGTAGCCAATCGGACCCCTACCGGTTGGCTACACCCCGTTTAGGGATCTTTTTTTCTGTCACGGCAAAATAAAATGCCGTTCATACTGCGGACAAATCCCGCATATCATGTATCAATCATTCATGAATCAGAGGTTTTCCTTTGAAGCATTACATAGAAGAACGGGCAACCAGTATTGCCCTCTATATTATTGAAACCGGCTGCACCGTAAGGACAGCGGCGAAGAAGTTCGGCGTCAGCAAATCCACTGTTCACAAGGATTGTACTGAGCGTCTGCCTGCAATTGACGGGCGTCTCGCCGATTCTGTAAGAAAAGTTTTGAATGTGAACAAGTCCGAGCGTCACATCCGCGGCGGACTTGCCACAAGAGAAAAATACCTTCACCACCGGAATATGGAAAGCGTGGGATAAAGCATTTGCAATTGTTTCGTCAGATAACCCTCCATCTCCTCTACGAGTGCCGGTTCGTATTGATAATACCCGTTCTGCAGTTCGTAGGGGAACTGGATCACTGCCGAATCCGGATACCTTTTCCGCATGGATTTCAGATAACTTTTTGATATACGGAAGCTTCCCACGCTGGCATCCGTCAGGGCGCCATCCGGGATCTGCTCCCTTATCTTTTTTAACATTTCCCCATACGCTTCTCTCCAGTCTTTAAAATAAAGCATGGGGTCAAAGCAAAGTCTTACGTTATGACCCTGCTCCAATGCGTATCCGGCACAGGAAATCCGCGCCTCCATGGAAGGAGTCCTCATCTCGAACTGCTCCGTCACTGGCTGCGGCGAGATGGTAAACGCATAGATCACTCTTTCGCAAACAGGCAGCTCCCGGAACAGCTTCCGGTTGGCGCATTTTGTCCGGATCTCGATGGTAAGTTCCGGATGCTGTCTTGTAAACTCAATCCACCGGGATACAAAACCGGTAAGGCTTTCTATCGCCAGCAGATCCGTATCATAGGACACGCATAAATAGACCGGGTGTTCTTTTAATATCTGCTCCACCTGCGCAAAGATGTCTTCCGGATTCACAAAGATCACAAGATTGGCAGAGGGATACATTCCTTTTAAATAACAATATTCACAATTATATACGCAATTCATAACGCAGGAGGTATAATAAAAATAGCGGTGACCGAAGCTTTGGCAGACCGGCGCCCCCTCATAAACCAGGGTTCCTTCCTTACGGGCGAGGATTATGTTTTTCTGGTGCTCCTGCAGGGCGGTATTCTGTCCCTGTCTGCAAAAAATGTCTTTATAATGCCCGATATTTACATACTCTGCCTCTTTGAACCGTTCCCGTATCCTCTGCACTAAAGGATGCGCTTCGATTTTTTCTTCTACATAAATATGGGAGGCAAAGAGTTCCTTTTTATCCGATGAGCTGTTGTTTAAAGTATGCAAGCTGTTTTACCCCCTCACGCTTATTTGGAACCGGAAGTCTTCCCTCTTCTCTCATGAATTCCAGGATTTTACAACTGTCTATATCTGCTGCTGCCCCGTAGCAAAGATACTGGCGCAATTGTTCCGCCATGGTCTGACTACAGGAGAATTCTTCGCAGAGCTGCGTAAAATCCGGTTCGGAGAAGTTTTTACGCGGTTCTGAAAATTCTTGTTTCAGGCAGATTGCAAGAATATTCTTTGCCTGTTCCAGAGAATGATCCGATGATTGCTTCGTTGATTTCTTTTGCTCTGATTGATCCTGCGCTTCGCCTTGCTCCGATTGATTCGGTGATTCGCCTTGTCCACTTTGTCTCAACGCAGTTTGAGGCCGCACCAGAACCATTGTCTGATGCGACCCTCCCTGTCTTAAACGTTCTTTATATTGAGCTGCAAGTTCCAAATCCGTCACTTCGCATTCCATGAACGGATGCGGGAATATCAGATCCGGATAAAAGCTACGTTCCCTCTCCGCGTCCGTCACTTTATTGCACAGGTAAATATCAGGGAACATGGCGTCTTTCTTATCATTTCCCGGAGAAATTTCATCCACGGGAACTTCCTTTGTGATGATACAAAAATCCATATTACTTACCCTTCGATGGAAATATATTTCGTCTGCGGTACCTCCGGCTTTACTTCTTTCTTCGGAACAGTCATTTTCAAAACGCCGTCCTCAAATCTCGCCTTGATATCTTCTTCAGTCACTGCTTCGCCCACATAAAAGCTTCTGCCCATGCTTCCAAAATATCTCTCACGGCGGATATATTTTCCGTTTTCGTCTTTTTTATCCTGATTCTGCTTTGTCTCGGTGCTGATCGTCAGGCACCCGTCTTTCAGGCTCGCCTTTACATCTTCTTTCTTGCACCCCGGAAGCTCAATGTCTAATTCATATGCGTGATCATTCTCTCTGACGTCCGTCTTCATGAAATTCTCTTTCGGATCGCGGAATCTTCCCATCGCTCTCTCAGGTCTTGCAAAATCATCAAAAAAGTCATCAAACAGGTTCTCTCTAAAAATTGCTGGCATATACATAAGTCATTCCTCCTTCTGTCCTTTCGGACTTCTAAAACAGTTTGTTTTCTTGTTTCTGAAATGCATTATAGCACCATTATTAGCACTTGTCAAGAGAGAGTGCTAATAATTTTTGTGAAGATTTTGTGTCGCGCTCCACTTGTTTTCTTCCCGGTTTTCGTGTATCATAAGATTGTGAAAATTCTACGGAGCAATCCGTCAGTATCATTTTGCACCATAATCATTTATTTTACACAGAAAGGAAAAAAAAATGTATTGGAAAAAAAGTTTTTTGGCGTTGGGGTGCGCCACCGTTCTCACAGCAGGGCAATTTGCCGGTTGTGTGCTTCCATTCGGTGTTTCCGCTGAGGTTTTTGCAGAGGAAGCAGTGACTCCGTCGGTTTCTCTCGCCTATCAGGCTGTAGAAGCCGGGCAGACCCTAAATTACACATTGACCGGGATCGCGGAATCCGAGATTACAAAGACCCAGTGGTTTGTAGACGGTACGCTTGCTGCTTCCGCTGACGGCGTCTGCGGCTATACCGTAAAAGGGGCGGACGAGGAAAGTCTCATCTCCTATAAGGTGACCCTGTCATCAGGCGAAGTTTATGAAGGAAAAGTATATTTCTCCGCATTGCCTGTTTTATATCTGGATTGTGAAAATGAATACGATTCTTTTCAGGAGAAAACCGAGGAATATGCAGCGACCACCACGACTCTGGTGGCGAAAGGCATGGCACCGGAGCAGCTCTACAGCGGCGATTCCGGTATTCGTCTGCGGGGCAATTCCACCGCCGGGCTTGCAAAAAAGCCGTTTAAATTAAAGCTGGATAAAAAGACCGATCTCCTCGGCATGGGAAAAAACAAGAACTGGGCGCTGCTTGCCAACGCTATCGATACAACGAATATGCGAAACAAACTGCTTTTGGATTTTTCCGGTGATATCGGAGCTCCGACCTACATGCAGTCGGAGAATGTATCCGTTGTCTTTAACGGACAATATCTGGGCGTTTATGAATTGTGCGAACAGGTGCGTATCGGAAGTACAAGAGTGGATATCCATGATTGGGAAGATACCGCAGAGGCTGTCTCGGACGCGTTATTGCTGCAGCTGCAATCGGAAAAGGTCATCACCAAAGCCCAGAAAAAGAGTATTTCCTCGGCGGTGGAAGATGAATTAAATGCTGACTACAGCTGGCTGTCCGGAGACCATTCCTTTTATTCCCCGACCCTTGCCGGTATGGGAATCGGTTTCGATCAGACTTTTTCCCTGGATGATTATGTCAATTTTGAGGATCTTGCTATTCCCGCTCCTACCGGCGGCGCACTGATCGAGATGGATTTCTACACCGGTCAGGCAGCGGAGCTCCTGACCGCTTATCAGCAGCCTTATTATTTTGACACGCCGGAAAACGGCGCAACCTACACAGCCCTTCATGATTATATGAAAGAATATATCCAGACTGTGGAGTATGCGCTGCATGATACGGATTTTATCTATGATAATTCAGATACTCACTATTACACCGCAGAGACCGGTCGTTTCAGCAGATCCCGCCAGAAATGGGTCGATATGAAATATAATGTAAATACAAGCTTTACCAGTCAATATGACCACACGCACTATTCAGAATTGCTGGATATCGATTCCGCTGTTGTGAATTTCCTTGTCTGCGAATATTCCAGGAATTGGGACAGCATGAAAAACAGCGCCTTTATGTATAAAGATATTGACGGAAAGATGTTCATGGGACCTGCCTGGGATTTTGACTGGGCATGGGGCAACAGTATGTACGGGATCTTTACGGATCTTCCGGAAGGCTGGCAGACCACGGATGATTATTTTGCCAATGAGCAATATTATCAAAGCACCCAGTGGAACCGTTATCTGATCAAGGATCCGTATTTCTTAAGTCTTGTATACGAAAAATATAAGGAGATCCGTCCGACCGTAATCGAAGATATGATCAAGGACGGCGGTCTGATCGACACTTATTATGAGAAATATAAAAACGCTTCCCACGCCAATGATGAAGTCTGGGGCGGCAGCATGGGAACTTACTCCGGCGCTACTTACGACGATGAAGTGCAACGTATGAAGACCTTTATCACTACCCGTGTCGCATGGATGGACAAGCAGTTTACATCACTGGAAACATTGCGCAAGTCCTTAGGCGGTTATGTTACCTCGGATGCGATCAAAGTGGAGTCCGTTGATACCGGAGCAAAAGCGGGATCTACCGTTATTACGGCAAGCACAACGAATGCGAATGCCGCAAAGATCTCTTTCCAGATCAACGGTACTTATCTCGAAAGCGCGGATGTGACAAACGGAAAGGCTGTATTGGAAGTTCCGGATTCCGCTCTAACCGCAAAGATCGGTCAAAGCAATGTGGTTCAGGTGCGCGCCCTGGATAAGAACGGCGCTTATATTAAGAATGATTCCGGTTCCGTAAACGGGGAATATACAAACGCCATCTCGAATTATCAGGTATTTACAAAAGAAGTCGCACTGTCCCTGACAGAGACAAGCGCTTATGAATTACAGTCCGTTTCCGATTCCGCTTCCCGCCTGTTGGGCGTTAATGCCGGAACAACCGCCGATTCTCTCCTTGAGAATTTTGACAATCCAACGATTGTCCTAAAGAATGCTGACGGAACTGCCGTTTCTGCTTCCGACAAGGTAAAGACCGGCGATGTGGTGCAATTGATCGATAACGGTCAGGTTACGGATGAAGCTACAGTGATCGTTTCCGGTGATGTAAACGGAGACGGCGTGATCTCGGTTCTCGATATGGAGGATATTCAAAAATCACTGTTGAATATTACTCCGTTATCTGAGATCGGAATTGCCGCCGGCACCCGGCTGTTAAACAGCGAGACTTTGTCTGTTCTTGATATGGAAGCCATTCAGAAAGTGATTCTCGGAATTAAAGAATAATACTGCAAGCGAAAAAATTGCATTGAACGGTCGCATAGCTTTAGCTGTGCGACCGTTCATAAAATATTCCTATGGTTCAGATGATCAGAAAGATTTAATCTTCCTTCTGTCTGCGATATTTCTCAACTAATTCCCCCCAGTATTTTTCCAGTCTCTGCTCCCCTCTTCTGCTCTTGAGTCCGCATTCGTCCTGCAATCTGCCGCCGATATAATCCGCGATCTTCTCTGCACCGTACACATTAAAATGCATTCCCGCATCATAGGTATCCGTGGAATAATCAAGTCCGATCTCCGCTTCCAGCAGATTATAATAGCGCAGCTGATATTTCTTTGCATAATCTTTTACCTGTTTTTCCCACTCTTCGTGCCAATAAGGATATAAACTCGGCGCCTTATATAAAACCAGTTCTATGCCCTCGTTTTCACATAAATTGCGGATTTTATCCAGATATTCACAAGCTTTCTCCCCAAATTCAGACTCTGTCAACGGCTCCTCCTCGGGCGCCACAGTCACCGGTTTTACATCTGTCACCATATAATATCCGTTATAGGTAAGGGTCGGGCGGTAAAGCAGATAGGTGAGATCCTCCCCCGTAAGCTGTGTGATCCGGTCATGATAGCGCAGCAACGGAAATATATATTCCGGCATCTGTTCGTCTTTCATCATGGACGCCCTTGCAGCCTCTATTTTATCCGAAGAAAACCTCATCCCGTCAATGGCCATGCGGTTATACGCCTCTTTCTGCGGCTCGTCATATTTTAACGCCAGCACACTCAAAACCAGGGTCTTCGGTTTTTCATAGCGCAGGGCGTCTTTCAGCAGATAATAAGACTGCCACAAGGTCTGTCCGGCGCTCCCCCGAATATAGCTGCCAATCCCGTATTTTTCCCATAATACCGGCGTGGCGATGTTAGCGTAGACTTCGCAGTCTCCGATAAAAAGGACGTCATGATCCAGATCCGAGGCGTAATATTCCCGCACCATGCCTCCCTCTGTATCTCCGCTCATATATTTCGGCATAACAAGCGCCTGCAAAAACGCAAGACCGGCAATGGCAAGAACTACCGCCGCCGTCAGTCGGAATACGGAAAATACCTTTTTTCCGGCATTTATTCTGTTTTCTGATGGTTTTTCCTGCTTCCCGTCCATGATCAATATCTCCGATAAATAAACTGCACTGCCTCATATCCCTGCCCATAGCAGCCGAATAATAGTACCACGATCAACAATCCATACCAGATAAGAAATCTTACTGCCCCATTCTGCTTTCTGATCTTCTCTCTTACGCTTCCGGTTCTCCCCATAAGGCTCACCGTAATCATAAGCGCCACTCCTGCCATAAGAATCCCGTAATCCCACAGATCCAGTCCCAGTTTCAGAAATGTTCCCGCAGAAAAATGTTCCGGAAGAAAATCTGTAAATATGCTTGCAAACATGACAAAGGTTCTTCTTACGGTTCCGTAGCAGTCAAACAGGCGTAGACAGCTCATGAGAAAGATCGTTCGCAGGATCTGAAATGTCCGGAACAGCCAATGATCTTTCACCGGATAACGCTTATGAAATCTGCGATACAGCGGTTCCAATTCCCCCGATATGAGAATGATCAGACAGTTTCCGATTCCCCAGGCAAGAAAATTCCAGCCTCTCCCGTGCCAGATTCCTGTCGCCGACCATACGATAAGGGCTGATAAATACACCGGTACCCGTTTTCCGATCGCATTTCCCAGATTTTTTCTTGCCCATTTGCTGATCTTTAACAAGGGCTTGCTGACGGATACCGGATAAAATACATAATCCCGAAACCAGGTTCCCATGCTGATATGCCATCTTGTCCAATATTCCTTCACGCTTTTGGAAAAATAGGGCCGGATAAAATTCTCCTTTACCCGGATCCCAAGGATTTGCGCAATACCGATGACAATATCGATTCCTCCCGTAAAGTCCGCATACAATTCTATCGCGTAAAAAACCATGCCTGCCAGTACATAGATTCCCCGATAGGTTTCCGGCTGCAAGAGTAAAGTCTGCACCGCCGCCAATATCCGGTCGGCGATCACCAATTTCTTAAAATACCCCCACAGGATTCTCTGCAAGCCTAAGGAAACCTCATTCCACGAAAAACGATGTTCCTCAAATAAGGTTTTGGACAGATCGCTGTAGCGGCTGATCGGTCCCTGGATCAATTGCGGAAAGAAGCCTGCAAACAACGCCACTTTTCCTATATTTTTCTCCGCCTTCTCTGTTCCCCGGTAAACATCGATCAGGTAAGAAAGCGCCTGAAAAGTATAAAATGAGATTCCTAACGGAATCATCAAGCCATCAAATAAAAGATCCGTATATTTTAACAGCCACAGAACGAAAAGGTTGACCCCTGTAACTGCAAGTAACAGCGGTCGCCTCTTACGCCGCCCGTCAAGTCTCTCCATGCCTCTTGTTCCGGCATAAACCGTAAGAATCGTACCGCCTAGAAAGAACAAATAAGCCGGATTCTGCCGTCCGTAAAACCAAATGCCTGCAAAAAGAAGGACCAGCCATTGTCGCGGTCCTTTCCAAAGGTAATATGCAACTGTCGTTATGAAAAGAAATATCAAAAATTCATACGAAGTAAACAGCATTCCCTATTTTTCCTTTCTGCCGAATCCCTTTTTTCGTTCTTCCGTTTTCCTTACATATTTTTTATCGGAATTTTTGCTATATTTCTTATCGAATTCCCGACCGGTATCAAATTCCTGCCTGCGACCGGACTTGTGATCGAATCCCCAGAAGCCCTTTCCTTCCCGTTTTCCGGAGTTGTCTCTTCCCCGTTTCTCGTATCTTCCGTCGTGACTTCCATCGCGTTTTCCGTCAAATCTTCTGTCGTATCTGCCATCCGTTTTTCCGTTGAATCGTCCGTCAGATCTTCCATTTTTTCCAAAACGCAGATTGCGTTTTTCCGGTCTGTACTTATCTTCGACGATATCTTCCCGTTCTTCTCCCAGTTCACGCTTTAAGAAAGCCGCCGCCAGCTCTAACGCGCTGCATTCTTCCTCCTGCATCTTTGTCTCGATCATCTTCGTCACTTCTCTTAAATTTTTGGAATTTAAGGTTTTTGCAACTTCATCCAGGATTTTCTTTGCCTTTACAACTTCAATGTCCGCCACAGCCGGAATTTTCCGCTCATTCATCCGGGACTTGCAGATTTTTTCGATCTGACGGACTTTATAGATTTCTTTTCCCACCACAAGGGTAAAGGAACGTCCGGAACGGCCGGCGCGACCGGTTCTCCCGATCCGGTGCACATAGAATTCAATGTCCTGAGGAACATCATAATTCAGCACCGCCTCTACGTCGTCCACATCGATTCCTCTCGCCGCCACGTCTGTTGCGATAAGAACCTGTGTGGTTCCTCTCTTAAAGGAATCCATAACGCGATCTCTGACGTTCTGCGCCAGATCACCATGGAGTCCCTCCGCGAAAAATCCCCGTTTTTTCAAATCTTCCGCCAGTTCCTCCACCATTTTCTTCGTATTACAAAAGATCAGGGTTCGTTTCGGAGCATAATATTCCAGTAATCTTGCCGCTGCCTCATTCTTGTCTTCTTTCCGGATCTGATAATAACATTGTTTGATGGCCTGTACCGTCAATTCTTTTTTTACGGTCTTGATCAATACCGGATTTTCCTGAAATTGTCCGGTAATATCTAAGATTGCTTTCGGCATCGTGGCAGAAAATAATACGGTCTGGTGTTCCCCCGGAATCTGGGAGAGGATCTCTTCCATGTCCTCGCGAAATCCCATATCCAGCATTTCATCTGCCTCATCCAGCACCACAAGTTTCAGATGGTCTAACTTTATGGTGTGGCGTCTCATATGATCCATGACGCGCCCCGGCGTGCCCACGATCACCTGCACATTTGCCTTTAACGACTTGATCTGCTTATATATTTCCTGACCGCCATATACCGGAAGTACCCGGATCCCCGACATATATTTTGCAAATTTCCGCAATTCCTCTGCCGCCTGAATGGCAAGTTCTCTTGTGGGACAGAGCACCAGCGCCTGAAGCCCCTGCTCTTTCGGATCTATCATCTGCAATAACGGAATTCCAAAGGCCGCCGTCTTTCCGGTTCCCGTCTGCGCCTGGCCGATCACATCCTTTCCCGCAAGCATCTCAGGAATTGCCTGCTCCTGGATCGGGGAAAATTGCTTGAATCCCATCTCCTTTACTGCGCGGATAATTCTCTCATCAACGATATTTTTTTCTTCTAAATTCAATAATTCCATTTTTTCCTCTATTCTTTTCTGATAGTGATAACTTATGATCTGATTTATTATCTGACTCCTGTCTGCGACATGCGTTGTTTATCGTACCAACTGCCCTATAAAAAGTCAAGCTATTTTTCAAAAAAGCCTTGCAAAAGCGCCTGTTTCATGCTAAAATAAATTAGTCCTTAAATTACCTTGTATGCGTTTGCATATATCCAGAGTTCCCCCTCAGATAATTTAAGGACTTTTTTATGTCTGTAAAGAAAGACTCTCCGCCAGTATGACGGAGAGCTTTTTATTACCGCTCAATCGTTTCTTTTACTTTATTCCCCTGCAGTCGTCTCCTCTGTGACCGCTGCCTCCGCAGTGGTTTCTTCCGCAGCCGTTTCCTCCGCAGCCGTTTCTCCTGCCGTGGTTTCCTCTGCAGTAGTTTCTTCCGCAGTCATCTCCTCATCCGGAATGACTTCCACACTTTCATAGATAAAATTCTGCACCATATAGGAAAGGACATTATACTCCAGGTCTTCCCCGTAATTCTCCAGATATTTCTTAAATTCATCTACCGATGTATATCCGGAAATAGCCGCATAACGCGCCGCTTCCTCTTCGCTGTACTTGATCTTTTCTTTCCCGGCAACTGCCCGGATAAACATCTTCTCCTTGATCACCGGCTTGCAATCGCTTTCAAGCTGTTTTAAAAACCCCTCTTTCGTCGTTCCCATCATCTCATAATAAGAATCCATGGTTACGCCGTATCCGCTTACTGTGGATTCTACCTGCGCGAACATCCGGTCAACATATTCCTGTAATTCTTTTGTATTATACTGCTTCACCTTTTGAGCATCCAATACATCATCCCAGATTTTCTCGCTGACCTGTATGTAATAAACTTCCTTCCGGATCAGCTCCGTAAAATCTGCGGTGGTCTGATAGCCTGCAAAGGCGTAATGCTCTGCGACAAAGGCATCGTTATATTCCGGTATCGTGGTCTGGCTCATGGAATTGATGGTTACGGAATAATGTACCGGCTGACCTGCCAATGTGGTATCGCTGTAATCCGCAGGCAGCGTAAGATCCATCTCCACCGTTTCTCCGACAGCGTGTCCGACCAATGCCGTGGTAAAGCCATCCACGCCGAAGGTTCCCTCTGTCAGCGTTACCTGACTGCTGATTCCCAGGGAAGTGGTTCCGTCTTCCGCCAGTTTGAAATCGCCGACTTCCGTACCGTTCACCGTCATATGATACGTCACATTCACAACGGAACCCTCCGCTGTCGTTCCCTCCGTCACCTCCGACGTCGTGGCATACATGGCAAGAATACTGTTCAAATACTTCTGAACCGCTTCATCCGTCACCTTGGCGGTTGACTCCGACACCTGATATCCTTTATATTTTCCCAGGGTTATCTCACCGTCAGAGGAACTTTTTTCAGCTGTTTTCCTGCTGCATGCCGCCATCGAAAAAACAGCGCAGATACACAGCACGATCGCCAATAATTTCTTTTTCATATCTTTTACCTCATCTTTTTTTCTGTTTTCTGAACATACAACTACCTTTATACCACAAATTTCCAAAAAGGAAAAGCAAAAATTGAAATTTTCACATAACATTCACAAAGAATTTACTTCACAGCAGGGGAAAAATGTTGTATAATGGGTGAAAAGCAAAGGCACACATCTGTGTGTCGAAGAACGCGAATAATTTCATAAGGAAAAGGAGAGAATGATATGGCAAAGTATGTATGCAGCGTATGCGGTTATGTTCACGAGGGAGACGAGCCACCGGCAGAATGTCCTGTCTGTCATGTAGGTCCTGAGAAGTTTGTAAAACAGGACGATGAGATGACATGGGCAGCCGAGCATGTGGTAGGTGTAGCTTCCGATGTCAGCGAAGACATCAAGGAAGATCTTCGTTCTAATTTTAACGGTGAATGTTCTGAAGTCGGTATGTATCTTGCAATGGCAAGAGTTGCTTACCGCGAGGGATATCCGGAGATCGGTATGTATTATGAGAAAGCCGCTTACGAAGAAGCAGAACATGCTGCAAAGTTTGCAGAATTATTAGGGGAAGTAGTCACCAACAGCACCCGGAAGAATCTTGAGATGCGTGTGGAAGCTGAAAATGGCGCAACTGCCGGCAAGACTGACCTTGCGAAGCGCGCGAAAGCCGCAAATCTTGACGCAATCCACGACACCGTTCATGAGATGGCGAGAGATGAGGCAAGACACGGCAAGGCGTTCAAGGGCTTGCTGGACAGATATTTCGGCTGATTAATGATGATTTCTTTTATGTCG
>CADBTR010000144.1 GCA_902797675.1 uncultured Lachnospiraceae bacterium | reverse complement strand
TTTGTTGAATCGGTGCTGGTGTATGAGGACGGAAGCATGGACATTCGTTTTTTATAGTCTTTGTCGTACTAACTACGCACCGCCCGTGGGTTCGTCTGCCAGAATGATATCCGGATCGTTGATCAATGCCCTCGCAATCGCTACACGCTGTCTCTGACCGCCTGACAATTTTGTCACTCCGGTATGTTTCTTATCTGAGATCCCAAGCTGTCCCAATCGCTCCCCGATCAGTTTCTGTCTCTGATTTTTCGGCACTTTCGCATATACCAGCGGAATTTCTACATTCTGCATGACAGAATAATCATCTACCAGCGCAAAATCCTGCATGACAAAACCAAACTTTTTATTTCTGATCGCAGCCAGTTCCTTTGCCTTACAGGAATGAATATTCCTGCCCTCCAGAAAATACTCTCCACAAGTCGGACTGTCAATACAGCCCAGCATATTCATCAGTGTCGATTTACCGGAACCGGAAGTTCCTATAATCGCCACCAGTTCTCCTTTCCGGATTGTAAGCGAAACATTTTTCAAGGCATGAACCGTTGCCTCTCCCTTTCCATAATCTTTGCATATATTTCTCAATTCAATCATATTCCCGTCCTCTACTCTATTCTTCTCACCATATCCGCAACGGGATGTCTTTGTATATATATAAACGGTTTTAAAACGATAAGCATACTTATTCCCAGACTTACAACTGCAAGTATCACCATATTTCCAACATTCCGGAATATCACTCCCACAAGAATACATGCGGTCATGATCACCATAAAGACTTGCAGCAGCACCCGCAGATATAAGTTCTTCTTTGTTCCGCCGCACAGCAGATGAATCGCAAATTCCCGTTTTCTCCGCTCCACAAGCTGCATCAGCATCGCCACCAGACTGATCGCCGCCATTGCCGTAAGACCGAAGGCAACAGAAAATGTCATCACCATCATTTCCTTTAATCCGCTGACCGTATCCAGAAAGATCCCGTAAACACTCTGAAAACAAAAATCCTTTTTAGAAAAAGAAAGCTCCTCCGCCTTAGCCATGATATCCTTCCGGATTCCGGAGTCTTTGCTTACGATATTAATGCAACTCATATAAATATCCGAATAAGGATCCTCTCTTTGATCCATCGGCGTGATCAGATAGGTATCGAGGGAAACATTTTCTCCCAATTCCACACTCAGGTAATTCTCGCCTTTCTCTAAAATTCCCACAACCTGATACTGCCCGTCGATGATTTCACCTACCCGGTAGCTCTCTCCCCATGTGGCTCCGATCACAACCGGAAGATATTCGCTGTCCGAATTATAATCCTGTTTTTCAAGCAATCTTCCGTCACTGCATTTCCATTCAAAAAAATCCTGTGTATATACAGTACAGGTAAGATAAGATATCCCCCGCTCCCCATACGCAGATACTGCCACTGCTTCTTCATTTCTCACTTTCTGATACATTCGTATCCCGCTGCTATAGGAAAAATAACGGTCACTGTACTTTTCCTCAATGTATTGTTTTAAATCCGCAAATTTTCTGCTCTGATCGTGAGCACCGGTATACACAATCTGGTTTGTGATCCAGTATTTTTCTTCCATACGATGATACGACTGCTCAAACGTGATCCATTGTTTCATAACCGGCACCACAAGATTCAGCAGATAAAATACCGCGATCATCTGTATGAGAAAGATCAGATATTTCTTTCGGTTTCGGGTAATATCATCTAAAATATAGTTAATCAATTTTTTCTCCTTTCCCCCAAAAACTGTTCCGTATAATCTGCTATTTTCCTATTCTATCCCGATATTATGCCATTCTCCAGCTCATAAATCTCATCTGCCAGCTCCTCAAGGATCTCTTTATCATGACAGGCAAGAATCACCAGTACTCCCCGTTCCTTTTCTTCCGCTACAACATGTTTCAACATTTCGATCCCCGCACTATCAAGCGCATTTGTCGGTTCATCCAACACTAAAATCTCCGGTTTTTCAAAAATAGCACCGGCGATTCCCAACCGCTGTTTCATACCGAGGGAATATTTTTTAAATTTCTTTTTATCCTCCGGATCCAATCCTACCCTGCGAATGCAATTTTTAATTTCCTCGTCGCCGACAACATTTTTAACACTTGCTAACATTTTCAAATTAGAATATCCGGAATATCCGTCCAGAAATGCGGGATTCTCGATCAATACCCCAAGATTCTCCGGAAAATCCATATCTGTCCCAAGTTTTTTATCATTGATAAAAACACTTCCCGTTGTAGGAAAAACAAGACCGCAGATGATTCTCATCAGCATGGTTTTTCCGGAACCGTTAACCCCTTTAAATCCGATTACCCGATTTCCACGCAATTCCAGAGAAATATGATCTAACACAGTCTGCCCGCGAAATTCCTTACTTACGTCTTCAATTCTGATCGTTGTCATTTTAAAATGATCCTTTCCTGTTCAGGATAAAGTCCTGCCACAAAATAAAATTTTCCTCTGCTGAATTTTTCTTTCAGCGCTTCTGATTTCTTATCCTCACACCTGACAGCAAACGGAAGAATAAATTCCCCGCTACTCTTCGGCATCAGCCGGAATCCGCTGCCGACAAGCATAAAATCCGGATTAGACGCGACAAACAACTCTTCCTCTAACGAATAGGACAATTCATCGGACACTACCCTGTACCTCATCAGATCAACCGCCGGCGCGTCATATGCTTCTTCCTCTTTTGTATTATCGTTATAAAATTTCACCGTCAATGCGCAAATCATATCCGGCAGTTCTGTCTCATCTGACAGATCCTTTTTTTCTATCTGATATTTTTTCAGAAAATCCTCTGTTCCAAAAAGTTCGCATTTTTCTATCTGTAACAAATAGCCTCTGACACAGTCCAGTTCTGTATAAAAAGAGGTATCTCCGAGCGAAATTTTCTCCTGCATCTGATGATAATCGACCGGATATATATCAGCATCACGATTCAATGTGTAAATCCGACAGAGCCCGCCTCCTGCGGCAATCAATACCAATAGCGCAAATACCGCCACTATCATTTTTTTCATACTACATTACATCCTTTCTCCGAATTCTTACACAACCGAAGATCAAAACAGCTGCCATTAAAAAAAGCCACCATAAGAAACCATTTAAAAAATAATATCCGTTTTCGCAGACAGCCCTGCTTCGCAAAGGAATCAGATATTGCCCCGGCAGCCCTTTTGCCGGCAGATACACCGACATGATAAGAAGCCCTGCGCTGACAAGATAAGCAACAGAAGGCTTACACATATATTCCAGTACCATTTGTAACTGACAGAAAAACATGGAAAATAAAACGGGCAGCACGATCACTGCCGGGATCAATTCCGCATCATAGGAATGATTCACCGCTTCCCCTTCCATAAGCATAAAAAGGTATTTCTCCGTCGCTTTCATGGAGAATCGATCTCCATTGAATAATACCACAGAAAATGTAATTCCGTAAATGATCGCATAACAGAGCAGCACTTGCAGGCAATTCCATAATACTTTGGAAAGCCAGTAGATTTCTCTGTTCCTGCTTCTCAATAGAAATTGTTTTCCCGAACATTCCAAATCCTCCCTTGCATATCCGAGCACAACATACAATACAGCCGAGTGAACGGCAAACCAACGGACCGGTATCAGGAAAGGTTCAAGCCTGTTGAAAGATGGCGTATATTTTTTTATTCCGCCGATTACGAATAAAAGATAATCCATAAAAGTTCCGCCGACATCGATGCCCTCCGCGTGTGCTTCAGTCCCCATGTACAAAATCATATTCACACAGAGAAAAACAACAAGCGCTCCGAAAAAGAGCAGGCGTTTTCCGTTATAATGCAGACCGCCTAAAAGATCCCTGCGAAATATCTTACAAAAATTCATGTCGTCTCCCCATCTTCATCGTTCCCACATAAGTCAAAAAGAATAAAAACAATGCTTCACCCCATATAATTACCGGATGTGCCGGATTATCTATACAAACCGCATGAAGGAAACACAACGGTGAGATCTGAACATACACCTTATAATTCAGAAGAGCTGTTGCATAGTGCAGTACCAAACATGTCAGAAACGGAAATACTAATACCGCGATTTTTTTCTTTACAAATGACGAAAACCATAATCCCATACATGCAAACAAACCTCCGTAGATAAAATCGATCAGCAGATAGATTCCTACAAACAAAAGAGGGTGTACGTAAAAAATGTCGGAAAGAAAATCATTGAAAAAAACTCCAAAATACATATCATACATAACATCTGGTTTTCTCGCAGGAACAAACATCGCTGTCAGAAATAAATTGATAAGAAGCGGAAAAAGGATCACCACCCCGCCGGTCAGAAATGTCACAAAATACTTCATTCGATAATATAGCTTTCTTCCACAGCGGATCTGGAGCTGTTCCGCGTAATGACAGCCTTTTTCCTGAAAATATGACCATCCGTAAGGAAGGACGGCAAGCATGGGAAACAAATAAAAAAACAGAACAGATCCCAGCGAATTCATCTCTCCGCCGATCCATGAATTATACAGAGAACTTGCCATCCGCATATCGTTATTCCCGATTCCGTACCGCATCCGGTCTTTTTCCGATTCTGACATATATAACGCGCCGGTCACGCAAAAGAGCAACGCAAAAAACATTGCAAAATAAAAATATTTATTCCGGGTAGCCTTTTTCCACTCTGTAACAAACAATCGTCTTTTCATTTTTTAACTCCTGTGAGCGCATATCGACAGCATACGCTCCGTTCTTTTTTATTTGTAACTATTCAGCAGCATGAATGTTCAACGACCGTCGAATACATGTATTCGTAAGGTCTTGGACATTCATGCCGGACTGGCGGCGAAGCCACCCGGAACCCCAAACTCGAATTCCACAGGAATTCGAGTTTGGGGTTCTGAATAGTTACTTTTATTTTACATAAAATCCTGCCGTGAAAATTTTCTTTGTCCCGCCCGATTCAAGAGCAGATACAGCAAAAGAAAACATACGGACAAACCGATCTGACCCTGTCGTATCCCGTAGGCATTCAGAACATCACAGATCTTTATCCACATTTCCGGTGTGCAGATATTCCAGTTTCCGAGCAAATCAACGCCAAACAAACAAATAAAAGACGCAAGCACACATGCCTCATTTCTTATTAACAAAATAAAAAATAAATTCAATAATTGAAGGACCGTTTCATACACAAGAGAAGTAAAAAATATAAGCCAGGTCAGTCTCCACTCAAAGGTATCGTCATCTATCGGAGTGAAAAATCTTGAGATTATCGGACTTCCATAATAATATTCCGGTTTCTCCATATTGAGTTCTCCGGTTATCATCGCAAAAAAATATACCAGACAATAAATTATAACGGTGAGCATCATGATCTCACCGGTTTTTCTGCGCCAGTATACTTTCCGTTTTCCCGTTCTTATCAACATCTGAAAACCTGCATCTTTAAATTCCTGCTTGATAAATCCATGAACAAGATAGAACATAACCGTATTCAACAAAAGCCATGGAGAAAGAAAACCTATACACCGGCACAGAAATAATACAATGACCGCCACTGATATTGCGCGTCTGTAAAAATCCTGAGAAGTTCTCCATTGATAACGCCAAAGATCAAGATTCATTTTTTCCCTCACAAGCCCATGTCGTACAATTAAGGTCAAAATCCGACGGACTTACCCTCAGCTGAACCCACTTCTCCTTTTCATCGAGCACACCGGTATCTGTCGTCACATAAATATTTCCCTGCAATTCCGACTCCGTCACCAATGCCGCTACTATGTAATCCGTTTCTTCGCCTTCTTTCAACAGAGGTACCTGATAATAATCTTTTCCCTCCCCATGCTTATCGAAATAAATCGGCTCACCAAAAACTCCTGAACTCCCATCCGGTTTCAAAAATTCGTCCTCCGAACTGAAAAACATCTGCATATATTCCGTATCTTCCTTGTAAGAATCATGTATTGCAATTCTCTTCTCATGAATCTTTACCGCCAGCACGTAAGTTTTTTCCTGTGAATATTCTGTATCGATCACATTTCCATTTTCATCGATATACGCAACCGTTTTCCATCCGGAATCTTCAAAATACTGTTCTCTCTTAATCTCGCTGTCGCAGCACTCTGCCTTGTCAATTCCAATACTTTCAAGACTTTTCGTTACGGCAACATCGGTAAGTGTGTACTCGGTATCCATAAGTTTATTTGCGCTAAGAGCACATTCCCCTAAACCGAACACATTCACACCCTCTTTGATAACATTTGTTTCTTCTTCCGGAAGCTGTTGTTCTCCCTGATTTTCTCCCGATACTTTACTTCTTACCGAATCCTCCATCTCTCTGTAACCACAGCCGGTCAATAAAGCCGCAAGAAGAATCACTGCAATACACTTTTTCATCTTAATTACCTCCAATAAATCTTAATAGTAACTATTCAGCAGCATGAATGTTCAACGACCGTCGAATACTTGTATTCGTAAGGTCTTGGACATTCATGCTGGACTGGTGGCGAA
>CADBTR010000143.1 GCA_902797675.1 uncultured Lachnospiraceae bacterium | reverse complement strand
GTGGGAGTTTGAATCTCCGACCTACGGGAATTGCTGCCGCCTCCAGCAAGCAGGTCGCAGGGCTAAAGCCATGCGACATTCAACATTCATGCTGCTGAATAGTTAAAAATAACTATTAAAATAGTTTCCAAGCCCTGTATATCCTAAACCGGAATAACCAAGTCCTGTATAACCAAGTCCGGAATATCCGCGGCCGTAGACGCTGCCGTAAGCATCTTTTACAAGAGCTGCTCTCTCTGCTGTTTGGAGCCTTGAAGCACTGTAGGAAATGCTTTTTGTAAGACCGTAGGATGAGCCGAGGAGCTTCTTTACGGAATCCATGTCTGCGGATTTGAAGGCGTCTTCCGATAAGGATAATTTCCCGCTTTTTTCATGGGTGATGCCGATGGTTTCAAGGCTTTTGGAAAGACGGTCAGTTATCCTTGACATTCCTGAGACCGTATTTTGAACATTCCGGTCAGAATATTGGAGAGCGTCATCTACCGCAGCGTTGTATTTTTTTACAAAGTTGTTTACCGCATCATAGATTGCATTTCGATCATAATCGGTGACTGTTGTGCCGTCGGCCCGGGTAAATGTTTTTTTCTCAAAAGGACTGTTTTCTCTGTCGGCTGTCAGGACGGAGATGCTGTCTTTTAATTCAGAAGGAGCATCATTGTCTTTTAAGATGCGGGATGCTCTCCGATAAAGATCCTGGCGGTTCAGCGCTGTGGAGGAATACCTGTTTTTGGCGGTGTTCTGTCCATAATATGCTTTGAGCGCCGGAATAAACGAGCCTGATTTTATGTGGCTTTGGCTTCCGGACAACCCTGTAAGCAGGGATGAATGATTACGGGAGGAGAGAATGGCATTGATACCGTAGTTTCCGTAGATCCCGCCTATACCTGTAAATCGTATCATATCTTTTCACCTCTTTCCGAGTACTTTCTGTGTAAATATTATTTTTGTACTCAATCCTATTATAACACGAATGTTCATGACTGAATTGACGGTTTATGGCCGTTTGACGGCGGTTTGCGAAGGGTTGCGCTTGCAAAGTCCGGATGTATATGATATCTTTGATTTAGCAGCAGAACGGAAAAAAGAAACAGCAAGCAGGTCGTAAGCCTGACGGCATGAAACGGGAAATATTATTAGAGGAGGATGAAAGATAATATGCTTAATGTGAAGGATAACAGGATTTGGTACAGCAGAAGAGGCGAACAGGCTTGTATTTTCGGCTGGGGAACGGATGTGTTGCGTTTTCAGGCATCGCCCGGAGGCAGAATCCGGGAGGAGAACTGGAATCTTTTGGAGGCTGCCGGCGACTGGTGTGAGCGTAGAAGTCAGGATGCTTGAGGATCAAAAGGGAAGGCATGCCATGATCCGGAATGGCAGGATGAAAGCGGAAATGTTTGAAAACGGAAAGGTTGTTTTTTACAAGGATGATCAGGTCATTCTGGAAGAAATGACTGAGTATGCTTTTGATTCTTTTTACCGTACTTATCGGGA
Organism: uncultured Lachnospiraceae bacterium; assembly: GCA_902797675.1. Lineage (GTDB taxonomy): Bacteria > Bacillota > Clostridia > Lachnospirales > Lachnospiraceae > CAG-303. The sequence continues at coordinate 4,265 of CADBTR010000143.1, read as the reverse complement.
TAACGGAGACAGAAGTTTTAAGGCATATGTGATTTTTAAACCGGATAAAAAGGAGCATTTCTTCGGATTGGAACAGGTGGATTATCTGGTGATCGGAGGGCGCAAAGGTGCTTGAGGTATTTTGTTCATAAAGAGAGTTATGGCTGTTTTACGGCAGAGGTCACTTCCTCGCTTATGACAGCGATTGCTTCCCGGATCTGCCCGGCGGTCAATGAAGAGTAATTGATGATAAATTTGTGTTGGGTTTTGTTTTCGGGCGTTGCATAATATTCAGATAGCGGACTGATTTTTATTTTGCGTCTTAAAAGTTGATTTTTGAAATCAGTATCGGAAAGTTTCGTTTTTATGTGTATGATGAAATGGAGTCCGGCATCGGCTTCGGAGATTTCGACATAATCATTCATTTTACTGTTTTTGATTTCGGAGATGATCAGATCCCGCTGCTTTTTATAGTATTGGCGCATTCTGTTGATATGCCGTTCAAAACTGCCGCTGTCCATAAATTTTGAGAGCGCTGTCTGTATCAGGGTTGATACGGGGCATGAAAAACAGGTCATGTTTTTTCGGTAACGCTCGACAAGGTGCATGGGAAGTACCATGTAGCTAACACGCATGGTGGCAGTCATGGATTTTGAAAAGGTATTCATATAGATTACTTTTTCTGTGGTATCAATGCTGCGGAGGGTGGGAAGCGGTTTTCCGACCATGCGGAATTCACTGTCGTAATCGTCTTCTACGATGTAGCGATTCCTGTTTTTTGTCGCCCAGCCCAGAAGTTCATATCTCTTGCTTACCGGGGTGATGATACCTGTGGGAAAATGGTGAGATGGAGAGATATGGGCGACGTCGGCACCGGATTTCTCCAGTTCGTGAATTCGGATTCCGCTATTTTCCAGAGGGATATGGACGCATTTTGCCCCTGATAATTGATAGATCATGGCGATTTTTGGATAACTTGGATCTTCAACGGCATAGCACAGATCCCGCCCAAGCAGTTGTACGATAAGTCCGTAGAGATATTCTGTTCCGGCACCGATTATGATCTGATCGGGATTGACATTCATTCCGCGAAATGCCTGAAGATATTCCGAAATACTCCGGCGGAGTGCCGGAAGTCCGAATCCGGAAGGTTTTTGAAGCAGTTCTTCCGGATTATCATGGAGAACATCTCTTAGGATTTTGGACCAGATGGAAAAAGGAAACTGATCGGCGGGGACATAATTGCTTGTGAAGTCAGCGAGGTATGTCGAATGTGACGGGAGAGAAGTATCGGTAAAAGAGGCGTATTCCTGTCGCTGCTGTATCGCTGAATTCTTTATTTCGGAAACATAAAATCCTTTTTTGGGAAGAGAATAAATATATCCTTCCGCGATGAGCCGGGCATAGGCGTTTTCTACTGTGATAACGCTTATGCCCAGATTTTTTGCAAAATTTCTTTTGGAAGGGAGTTTCTCGCCGGCGGCAAGAGTCCCGCAAAGGATATCATTTTTGATACATTTATAGAGATGTTCATAGAGTGAATCTGACCCTATATCAGTAAAAGAATATGTAAGCATCATGCTTTTTTCTCCAAATCTGACCTTTCTGATTATATTCGATGTGGATATTGAAATGAGGTCAGAATTTATTATAATTCAATTCATGTACATTGTCTACATGAAAAACAGATAAAGGAGAAATGAGGATATGAAGAATGACAGATATGAGCTTAATAAAGAGCTTGCACAGATGTTAAAAGGCGGTGTGATTATGGATGTGACAACGCCGGAACAGGCGAAAATAGCAGAGAGTGCAGGGGCTTGCGCGGTGATGGCATTGGAAAGAATACCGGCGGATATTCGCGCGGCCGGAGGTGTTTCAAGAATGAGCGATCCCAAGATGATCAAGGGGATACAAGAGGCTGTGTCGATACCGGTTATGGCAAAATGCAGGATTGGACATTTTGTTGAGGCGCAGATTTTGCAGGCTATTGAGATTGATTATATCGATGAGAGTGAAGTGTTGTCACCGGCCGATGATGTTTATCATATTGATAAGACAGAATTTAAGGTTCCTTTTGTCTGCGGCGCAAGAGATCTTGGAGAGGCGCTTAGAAGGATCGGGGAAGGCGCTTCTATGATTCGCACAAAAGGGGAGCCGGGAACCGGTAATGTTGTACAGGCAGTCAGACATATGAGGAGGATGAACAGGGAGATTGCTGAAATTACGTCTATGAGCAGTGATGAGTTGTATGAGGCGGCAAAGGAGTTGAGGGTTTCTCTTCCGTTGCTGGAATATGTTCACGAAAAGAGAAGACTTCCGGTGGTTAATTTTGCGGCAGGCGGTATTGCGACACCGGCCGATGCGGCGCTTATGATGCAGTTGGGAGCAGAAGGCGTGTTTGTAGGTTCCGGTATTTTTAAGTCGGGAAATCCGGAAAAGCGGGCAAATGCTATTGTCAAAGCGGTGACAAATTATAAAGATGCGGATCTGATCGCAAAGCTTTCGGAAGATCTGGGGGAAGCTATGGTGGGGATCAATGAGCAGGAAATCGCAATTTTAATGGAGGAGCGTGGAAAGTGATGAAAGCGGCAATTGTGGCGGTTCAGGGTGATTTTGCGGAGCATAGAAAGGCTCTGGAAGAAATGGGGATAGAATGTGTGGAACTAAGACAGAAGGGGGATCTGGATAAATCTTATGATATGCTTGTGCTGCCGGGGGGAGAGAGTACCTCACAGGGAAAACTTCTGAGGGAACTGGGGATGTTTGAACGGTTGAAGGAGCAGATAACAGAGGGGTTGCCGGTTTTTGCAACTTGTGCCGGACTTATTTTGCTCAGTGAGAATATTTCTAATGACGGGCATACTTATTTCGGCACGTTGCCCGTTACTGTGAGAAGAAATGCCTATGGAAGACAATTAGGGAGTTTTCGCACACTCGGAAGATTTGCAGAGTTACCGGATGTTCCTATGACATTTATTCGCGCTCCGTATATTGAAAAGACTTTTTGCGGAACTGAGATTTTATCGGAAGTTGCCGGAAAGATTGTGGCGGTAAGATATCATAATCAGCTTGCAATCTCATTTCATCCGGAACTGGATCGGGATAAGAGGGTTTTGCGTTTTTTTCTCGATGAGATATGCAGATAATCAGGAATGGGGCTGTTTTGCTAAAATTAGCGTACAGCCCCATTCCCGTATTTTGATAAAAGTTTTTTATGCTGTTTTTATTCTTTTCTCAGTCTTCTTGCCGAAAGCAGGATACCTGTTCCGGAAAGCAGCAGCAAAGTAAATAAGCGAAGTATCTCGGCAGACATAGCATCTCCGGTGTTCAGCGTGGAAGTTGTTTTTTTGCCGGAAGAATTTTCGGTGTCAGTTTTTGAGGATCCGGTAATTTTCTTGTCGTGTTTATCAGTTTTTGAGGTTTCAGTAATTTTCTTTTCGTATTTGTCGGTTAAAAGAACATTTGTTGTTTGTTGATATTGAACAACGCCGGTTCCGCTGACAATACTTGTACTCTGCAATTGATATCCCTCAATGGCTGTATTAACTTCCGTAATCAGGTATGTTCCGGATGGAACATTTTCAATCGTCAGGATATAAGTTCCATCTGATTGTCTGGTGAATTGACTGAGCGTCAATTCGATTACTTCCCGTTGGATACTGCCATCGGCTGCAAGGTAATTATCTTCTTCATTTTGAATCGTGAATTTTAATCCACCGGCAAGTTCCTCGTCTGTCACATTTAATCCGTCAATGGTCTTAGTCAGTACCAGAGTTCCCGTATCTAAATCATCAAACATTTCTACCTTGGAAGATTCTTCAAAATTTCCGCTGTCTTTGTTGTAGACATAAACCTGCGTGTTTGTTCCCTGTCCTTCCAGTTTGAACCGGATATTTTCGCTGTAGGCGTATCCCAAAGGAGCGCCGTCTTCCTGTAAAATGTATTCTTCTTCTGTAGTCAGCCCTTCAACACTCAGTTCTTCGTTTGTGGAGATCCACTTGATTCCGATCAGAGCGCCGGTGGTTGTATCGGTGATTCCTGCTACTTTGTGTTCGTCATTTTCCGCAAATTGAGTAAGTATTTTTTCCCAGTCTGCATTACCTGTCAAACTTAATTCAGCGCCCGGTAATTCTGTTCCGTTTGCGGTAGATTTTTTGCTGATTGCAACTTTTGTCAGGCTGTCTTCTAAAAGAAGTGCTCCGTCAGTGGTTCTTGTTGTACCTGAGTAGGCAACCGTACCGTCTGTACCGATGGTAAAAGTGGTGTCGGCAGCTACGGTATAT
>CADBTR010000142.1 GCA_902797675.1 uncultured Lachnospiraceae bacterium | reverse complement strand
ATAGCCATGCCGGAAAATGCCAATGCAAGCAGATAAATTTCAGGAAGCATTCCCGATTCCGGCGTCACCGCAAAATTTCCGATCTGCAGCTGTCCGAAGATAACGGTTGCGATAAAATAGCCGGTCATCATGAGAATGGAACCCAAAGACACATATTTCGTAGTCAGCGCGGTTCCAAAAAATAATACAAAGCAGATCCAGAAGATCGGCCAGTTTGCCATACCGAGAATGATGCCCGATGAAGCAGCAATTCCTTTGCCGCCTTTAAATCCCATGTAAAAAGGATAATTATGACCGATCACAACACCGATACCGGTATATAATTTTAAAATATAAAGAAAAGCATCTTCATCCGCCGCGCCGGACAGATCAAATACGCCGGCATTGCACAATACAACAACCAAAAGCAATGCAAAAACACCTTTCAGCGCATCGATAAAATACGTCAAAGTTCCCACTTTTTTCCCAAAGATTCTTGATACATTCGTGGTTCCGGAATTATGACTGCCGTAATCCCGGATATCAATGTGGTGCATTTTTCCGTAAATATAACCGGTTTGAAACATTCCAAAAACATAACCGATTACAATGCAAATAAGCCGATATATAATTTCCATAACTTCCTCTTCCTGACTTTTCTGATTATTTTAATGCTGATTCCTTATTTGGTATATTTTTCTCCGGTATCCCGTTCTCTGATAATAAACTTTAACGGGGTTCCCTTAAAACCAAAGGCTTCTCTGATCTTATTTTCAATATAACGCGTATAAGAAAAATGCATCAGCTCTTTATCGTTTACAAAGATCACAAAAGTCGGAGGCTTTACGGCAACCTGCGTAATGTAAAATAATTTCAGACGGTGTCCTCTGTCGGACGGCGGCTGTTGAAGCATGACTGCCTCTGACATAATTTCATTTAATACGCCGGTTCCCACCCGCATAGAGTGATTCTGGATCACCACATCGATCAATTCAAATAATTTATTTAACCGCTGACCGCTCTCTACCGAAATAAAGAGAATTTCCGCATAAGGCATAAAGGACAATGTATCCCGTATTTTCTTTGTATGCTCCGTCATGGTCTTATCATCTTTTTGAATGGCATCCCATTTATTGACGGCGATAATCACTGCCTTTCCGCGCTCATGGGCAATTCCCGCAATCTTTGCATCCTGTTCCGTAACGCCTTCGGTGGCGTCGATCATCATAACAACAACATCAGCGCGCTCCACAGCGGTCACGGTTCTTAAGATGGAATATCGCTCGATTTCTTCCTTGACTTTGCTCTTCCTGCGCAATCCGGCCGTGTCGATAAATGTATATTCCTGACCGTTGTATTTTACGACGGTATCCACGGCATCTCTTGTGGTTCCTGCAATGTCCGAGACGATCAGACGATTTTCTCCCAATAATTTATTGATCAGTGAAGATTTTCCCACATTCGGTTTTCCGACAACGGCAACCTTCGGAAACTCAGTTTCTTCTTCCTCAGACTGATTGTCCGGGAAAAATTTTATTACTTCATCCAGCATATCTCCGATTCCGAGCCTTGACGCTGCGGAAACCGGAACCGGATCCCCGATCCCGAGATTATAAAATTCATAAATATCCGCATTATATTTTGTAAAGCTGTCCACCTTATTGACAACAAGAATCACAGGTTTTCGGCTTCTGCGAAGCATATCCGCCACTTTCGCGTCGCTCTCCACAAGTCCCTGTTTCACATCAACCAGAAAGATGATCACATCGGCCGTATCAATTGCGATCTGCGCCTGTTCCCGCATCTGGGAAAGAATGATATCTTTGCTCTCCGGCTCGATTCCTCCGGTATCGATTAATGTGAAATTTTTATCAAGCCATGAAATATCTGCATAAATTCGATCTCTTGTGATTCCGGGCGTATCCTTAACGATCGCGATCTGTTCTCCCGCCAGTGCATTAAACAGTGTGGATTTCCCCACATTCGGCCGTCCTACGATCGCAACAATGGGTTTGCTCATGATTTCCTCCATTTATTTTCCATCCGGATATTGTTTCTGATAAACAAATCCGGCGTTTTTACGGTTATCTGTATTGCCATTTTCTTTTGAAAACGGGCATAAAAATGCGGAAAGTAAATCTCTCCCTCCCGATTTTACAATATTTATATCTACTTGTAAAGCAGTTTTCGCTTCCTCTAACGTGACATCATCCAAAAAGACATCTTCTCCCATGCGCAAGACATTACACGGAAGCAACAGACAATCCCCCAAATCTTTGTCCTTTAATTGTCCGATAATATCCTGACCGGTAAGAAGACCGGATACGGTAATCTTTTCACCGAAAAAATGATTGTCAATACGATATACCTGAATCTGTATATCGGGAAATTTTTTCATAAAAAGTTCTGCCAGCCGGCTCATCATTTCATAGGCTAAAGCTCCCGTAGCCAGCGAGATCCGGTGTTTTTCGCCGGTCGGATTTACTTCAGCCAAAGCCTGGGTAAATTCATCATACAGCAGCCGCATCATTCCGACGCCGTTTTCCAGCTGGATATAGCCGTCATAGGTCTCTTCCTCCGGAAAATCCCGTTCTGCCAGAATATACCATTCATCACTTGCATGGATAAAATGCAGGCCATATTCCTCATAAAACCCCTGCTGATAGGATTCAATCAGATCAATCACTTCACAGGCGTCCTCTTTTGTAAAAAGTTCAAGGGGATACAGGTTTTCCCGATATTTTGTAATTCCGGCGGGAACAACGGAAACGCTGCGCATATGAGGAAGATATTTTGAGAGATCCTCGATGCTGCGTTTTAATTCCTCATGATCATTGACTCCCTTACACAAAACAATCTGTCCGTTCATTTCGATGCAGGCTTCGCTTAACCGGTCTATCTTTTTTAACGCCTCTCCGGCGAAACGGTTATGCAGCATGGTACAGCGAAGTTCCGGATTGGTTGTATGAACGGAAATATTGATGGGAAACAGATGAAAACGAATGATCCGATCAATATCTTTATCCGACATATTGGTAAGGGTGATATAATTCCCCTGAAGAAAGGACAAACGGGAATCATCGTCCTTAAAATACAGAGTTTCTCTCATTCCCTTCGGCATCTGGTCAATAAAACAGAATATGCAATTATTATGACAGGAGCGATATTCATCCATCAGTCCCTGCTCGAATTCCAGTCCAAGATCTTCATCCGGTTCCTTATCGATCTCTAACAGCCATTCCTCACCGGTCGTCCCCTTCCGGATCAGAATTTCCAGATAATCATCCTCCACCATATATTGATAATCAAAAATATCTTCCAGTTCTTCATCATTGATTTTCAAAAGGACATCCCCGGCTTCGACTTCCAGTTCCTCACCGATGGAGCCCGGCTTCACATTTTTGATCACATGTTCGTGTTTTTTCATTTGTCCATCCTTTATTCTTGCGGAAACATCAGGTTAATATCACAATCCGTAGAAATTCCGCCCACTTTGGCGTCACTTGCATATTGCCACATATTCACCTGATACGGGATATAGATCTCGTCATTGTAATATGCAAACCATAATTGATAATCTTTCATTTCTGTAAGATCAACCATCTCATAGATCGTATCTATATTTCCGTATAACATCGGCGTGTAGCCCGCATCTTTAACGGTATCCAGAAATGCCTTTGTCACCTTTGTCAATTCTTTCTTTCCTACTTTTTCATTGCGGGCGGTATCTCCTTCGATCAGTTCAAGATCGCATACTACCGGCAGCGTGATATTGTAGTCTTTTAAAGCTGTTTTTACCGCTTCCGCCTCCTCTACGGCTTCTTCTTCCGTAATCGCCTCTGAAAAGAAATAAGCGCCGACATCAAGCCCTGCAGCTGTGGCACCCTTTATATTTGCCTCAAAGGTAGCATCCATGGCAAGTTCTCCGGAGCCGTATCCCCGAACACCGACGCGGATGATCGCGCCGTCAATGCCGGATGCTTTGACAGCATTCCAGTCAATTTCCCCCTGATATTTTGATACATCAATAACCCGCTTGCTTACAGTCTGTTTTTTCACCTGATAATCAATAAAACCGGTCTCACTGTCCTTAACAAAACTGCCGTTGGAATAATCCGCCATCTCTACATCCAAAAGCGGACGGAATAAAAAATGCGACGCCCGTTCGTAGACGAGATAATCCTCTTTATAAACGGTTCGCAAAAAATCGATGGTATGTTCCTCTTCAAGACCTACCCGAAAGAATTCCATCACCTTATCATGCTCTGCCTCTTTCGCTTCGGAAATCTGAGCTTTTACTTCCGCTGCCACGATTTGATCCTTATTTTTTTCCAGGTTACGATAGTCCTGCTGCAGATCATGATAGGTTTTATATAAGATGCCGCCTCCTCCTGCCAGGATCAGCAACAATAATACGAGAAATCCCTGAAAGAATCCTCCTTTTTTTTCTTGTTTCTTTTCTTCCACTTTATCTCTTGCTCCTTCCTTACAATATCTAAAATGCATTTTTTATATGACGGATCCGCTGATTTAAGATTGCGATCACATCAAAGCGACAGGAAACCGTCGTAAAATTATGCTGATATAAGTAATATTGCGCGCATTTGCGGATCCGTCTTTGTTTCCCCGGTGTGACGGATTCCTCCGGAAAACCTGTTTTGTCCGATGTTCTGTATTTTACTTCAATAAAAACAAGGGTTGTCTGATCTTTTGCGATCAGATCAATTTCCCCGAAAGCGGTATAATAATTGCGCTCTAAAATCTGATACCCCGCATCTTCCAAAAAAGTCGCCGCAATCTGTTCATATTCCGCGCCTGTCTCTCTGCGATTCATAGCCCCCTCCTCTAAAAAGCGCCGGATTATTTGCGATTATCCAATATCTTTTGTTTGATCCGGTCCATACGGTCTACAAAAACAAGAATCTCCGCTACCGCTCCGTACAATTCCGGCGGGATCATTTCGCCCAATTCCAGTTTTGATAATGTTTTTGCCAATTTTTCGTCCTGATATACAGGAATATCCGCTTCCCCCGCTTTGTCGAGAATTTTGTCCGCAAGAGCCCCCTGACCGCTGGCAATGACGATCGGAGCTTCGCTGGACGGATCATACTCCAGGGCAATGGCCAGTTTATTTTTCGGATTTGAATGTTTCTCCATCTTTGTCACCGCCCTCCTATGCGCGCATATCAAATGAAAACCGTTTTACCGGCTGCGCCGGTTTATCTGCTTCCAGAATCTGCTCAAAGGGCGTTGCAGTTATTCTTGGCACCTCATCTACAGACAATTCAACAGAATATCCCAGTTTTTCCAACCGTTCCTCCAGCTCCGGAAGATGCTCCGCCACAATCCGTACCGATTCATCATTATCCAGTTTGAATTTCGTCGTTAATTTTCCACCCTGCACCATGGACAGATTGACGTCCGTCGTTCCCAGATGATCCATATCCAGATGGAGGAATGCAGTCAGCGGACTGTTGGGATCCTGCTTTCTGTTTTTTCGTGACATAACATATAATTCGCCGGTTTTGGAAGTTTCGCCAAGCTTCATAGGCAGCTGCACATAGGAGGCAAGCTGATTGAAATCCTGCATAAATTGCATATTATTTTTCATCTCTCCGGCTGAATTTGCGAATTTGGAAGTGTCCTGCCCGGAATGAGCTGCAAGCCGGATCATCTTATCCACCGTTTCATTCATCTGGCGGTACAATTCTTTTACCGCATCGTCTCCGCCTTTCATCAATTGCTCCGGCGTCAGCAGGAATTTTTGTTCCATTCCCGATTTAATATCCTGCAATAAAGATTTTAAATTGGCTTTTGCCTGTTCTGCCGTTAAAACAGGAGTATTTTCATTTTTGACGTTTCCGGATTGCTGTCCGGATATTTCATTCTCCGTCACCGGTTGCGCCTTTGCAGCCATATCCGGTACCGCAGTGTTTTTTCCTGCGGCAGCAGCTTGCGCGTTCTCTCCCCCGGCAGCCTGCTGTACATTGGCAGCCTCCGGCTGTAATGCCTTTGCCTGAGCAGACTGTGAGCCTGTATCCTGAATGGAAATCTTAACATTTGCCCCCTCATTTGCGTTGACAAGCTCCTTGAGATTAGACAGAAATTGCTCGATCTTTCCTGTTTCACCGGAAGCCTGAGCACGCTCCGTCATATTCGTAAGATTTTTCACAAGATCCTGCAATTGATCCGAAAGCTTGCCCTCTGCATTCTTATATAATTCAAATTGCGCGATATTACCCTCCGTTACGGGAAGATCATGACTTTTCAGGGCAATGATCGTCTCCACGTTGGCGTCTTGAAATTGTGCCAGTAATTTTCCGGTTTCCGCCATGCTGTTTTTATCCACCGGCATGCCATAATTCATCATTTCACGAACTGCCGTCAAATTTCGCTCCGTTGCCGGAAGCATGGCGCTGTCCAGCGTTTTTAATAAGGCATTCTGCATCTGCTTCCCGCCGTCCTCCAGTGTGGCAAGCGTGACTTTAGAGCCGTTATTGGATTGAACCAGAAAAGAAACACGCTCCCCGATATTGACCTTCGCCTGATTTTCCAGCATTGCATTCAAAACAGCGGTTCCTACCTGAATCCGCACCTGATTTCCCCTGACATCCAGTATGTCTCCCTGAAACATGGTTCCGGCTTTTGCATTGTCAAGGGAAAGTCTTGCAGGTTCGCCATTTTGTTCCCTGACGGCTGTAGTCTGGTTTGCTTCCTGATTAGAGACGACATTATTTCCCGAAAAATTAAGATTTGTATTAATATTCATAGACAGTCACCTATCTTTCATCAATAAAATGCTGAATAAAGCTGCGTCGATGAATCGGCGTCGGTCCGTATTTTTTCAACGCCCGGATATGCTGTTCTGTTCCATATCCCTTATTGGAAGAAAAACCATATTCCGGATACAGCTTATCATACTCCAACATCATACGATCTCTGGTTACTTTTGCAATAATACTTGCCGCCGCAATGGAGATACTTTGGGCATCCCCCTTTATGATTGCAACCTGTTTGCAGGAAAGATCCGGAATATGCACCGCATCCGCCAGCACAAGATCCGGTTGTACCTTGAGATTATCGATTGCGGACTTCATAGCTTTCAAGGTTGCCTGAAGAATATTGATCTCATCAATAGTCTCAGGGCTCTCTATCCCGATTGAAACGGCAAGCGCCTCACGATATATGATATCATAAAGCTCCTCTCTCTTTTTTTCGGATAATTTTTTAGAATCATTTACATACAAAATCCTGCAATCCTTCGGAAGAATAACACCGCAGGTCACGACCGGTCCGGCAAGCGGTCCCCTTCCCACCTCATCGATTCCGCAGATTGCTCCATATTCTCCATATTTCTTTTCAAAGAATCGCATGTTTTCAATTCTTTCGAGTTCTTTCTGATAACGATCATATTTCCTCTGATATTGTTCCAGAAGTTTTTTTACCCCCGGTCGGTCATCCTCAGCATAATATGCCAGTTGTTCCGGTAATCGCTCCGGGGCGGCATTTTTTAATTCTTCCCGTATTTCTTCGATCTTCATATCCATTCCTTTCCGGCAATATTATTTTGTATGTTGCCGTTTGTTTCCTGTCCGATCGTCGATAAACTTAAGTCCACGATCAGTCGATTTTTCCGATTGCATGAAAAGGATACATGCGAAGACATGCCCTTCCGATAATATCTTTTTTTGATATACAGCCGATCTTCCGGCTGTCTAAACTGTCATTCCGGTTATCCCCAAGAACAAAATATTCATTTTCATCAATGGTAAAGGAAAATTCCGCATCATAGCCAAGCATGGGAAGACCGTCCGAATAATATCCATACGGGTCCTCCAATTCTTCTCCGTCAATAAAAATAGTACCGCCGGTAATCTGGATGGTTTCTCCGGGAAGACCGATGATCCGTTTAATAAAATGTGACATTTCCTCTCTCTCCGGATTCTCATAGCGAAAGACAATGATATCGTTCCGTTTCGGTTCATGAAAACGATAAGATAATTTTTCCACGATGATCTGATCGCCGTCCTCTAACGTAGGATACATGGAACTCCCATTTACGCTGCTTCTCTGGGCAATGGTGGTCAGCACAAAGTAGCTTAAAGCCACCACAACCAGCACATAAACGCAAAATTCCAATAATTTTTCATATTTTTTCTTTTCTGTTTTTTCCATTTCCAGCCAATGCCTTTTCTATTATTGATTCTTCAGGGAACCGAATCCGGAGAGCGGCAGGATCCGGAATACAGCCCGCCCGATGATCAGATCTTTTTCTACAGGTCCCACATCACCGGAGCGGCTGTCTGCCGTATGATCTCTGTTATCTCCCAGCACAAAATACTCATCAGACTTTAAACGGCGTTCTGCATAATCATCAAAATGCCGTTTTTCATCCTCATAAATACCGTAATATTCTTTTAATTCTTCCCCGTTGATATAAATCTTATTATCCTTGATCTCTACTGTTTCTCCCGGTAATCCGATCACTCTCTTGATATACCGGACACTGTGGTCATACCGGTATTGAAAGGCGATCATATCATATCTTTGGGGCTGTTTGTCTTTATAACAGGATTTATCGATCAATAAAATATCGCGGTTTAACAATGTCGGATTCATGGATTTTCCGTCAACCTTCATAGGTGCCATCCAGAAATTTCTGACAATAAGAAGGATCAATGTAATCACAACAATATAGGATATTACCGACAGGATCACCGTGCGTTTGATCGTTTCTGAATTTGTTTTCTTCATGCTTCTTCTTTCTCTGAATCGGGACATTCCAGTGAGATTCGCCCGATTTTTCCGCTTCTGAAATCTTCGATCAAAAGAGAGGAGGCCTTCACGGTATCATAAGCTCCGCCTTTTAACAGACACCCCCGTACCCTTGCGATCTCATTGATATTATAAACAAAATCCTCTGAGGTTTCAATACCATATCGACTTTCTATCAAGCCCGGATAATGAACACCCAGATAGTCCAGCAATTCTGCCGCCAATTCCTCCGGATTGAGAATATCATCATTGATGGAACCTGTCAAAGCAAGATTCTTTCCCACTTGTATCTCCTCAAATTTCGGCCAGAGGATTCCCGGGGTATCCAAAAGTTCCAGATCTTTATTCAGGCGTATCCATTGTTTTCCCTTGGTGACGCCCGGTTTGTTGCCTGTTTTGGCACATGCTTTCTTTGCATAAGAATTGATAAACGTTGATTTTCCCACATTCGGTATTCCGGCAACCATAGCCCGTACCGGTCGGTTCAAAATCCCCCGTTTCCTGTCCCGCTCTATTTTTTCACGGCAGGCTTCTTTTACCGCCGATTGTATCAGGCGCATTCCATCCCCGGAACGGGCATTCATCTCAACGACAAAATAGTTCTGCGCTTCAAAATATGCTTTCCACTTTACATTGATCTCTTTATCCGCCAGATCCGATTTATTTAACAGAATGAGACGGGATTTTCCCCGACCCAGCTGATCGATATCCGGATTTCTGCTGCTTTTCGGGATTCTTGCATCTAAAACCTCAATTACAAGATCGATCAGTCTGATGTTTTCCTCCATCATCCTTTTTGCCTTTGTCATATGTCCGGGGTACCATTGATAATTCATATTTTCTGCTCCTGTCATAAATAAATGATGGTTTTGTATGTTTTATAGTTTTATCGAATCAGTTTTATTTGATTAAAAGGTGATATAATAAGCCATGCTTTTCCGATAATATCTTTTCTGTTTATATTTCCAACATATTCAAATCTGCTGTCCTGACTCAAATTCCGGTTATCACCCAAAACAAAATATTCATTCTTTCCGACTTTGATCTCTGAAGATGCATATCCGCTTTCAAAGCTTCCTTTGTAATAGGTATCCTTCAATTCTTCTCCATTGATATAGATCGTACTGTCTACAATTTGAACCGTTTCTCCCGGCAATCCGATCACTCTGCGGACAACCTGTTCTTTCTCCCCTGAAAGTTCCGAATTATAGACGATCACATCAAAGCGCCGTACCTGCCGGAGTTCATAGGAAATCTTATCGATCAGAATCTCCTGACCGTTTTGTATCTTTCCTGCCATAGAATTTCCGACGACACTTACCTTTTCTCCGAGAAAAAAAATAATAAATCCCGCAAGAGCAAGTATCACAAGAATATCTGTAAGCCATTTTAAAATAATATCCGTTAAAATATTTTTTTCCGGTTTCGGATTAAAATATCCCATCCAAGAATTCCTTTCCATCCCTTTTTCACAGGGTTTTCATATAAAAGTAAAGGCAAATACCGGATAGTATCTGCCCTTGCTCATAGAAATTATTTAACTAATTCTTTTACCTTTGCAGCCTTACCGACTCTGCCTCTTAAATAGTTCAGTTTTGCACGTCTTACTTTACCAAAACGAACAACCTCAACTTTTTCGATTGACGGAGAATGTACCGGCCATGTCTTTTCAACGCCGATTCCATTGGAATTCTTTCTTACAGTAAAGGTTTCTCTGGCACTTCCGCCCTGTCTTTTCAAAACAACGCCTTCAAATACCTGGATTCTCTCGCGGTTACCCTCTTTGATCTTCGCATAGACCTTAACGGTGTCACCTACGCCAAAGTGATCCATGTTCTCTTTCAACTGTGCAGCTTCGATGTTTCTAATAATTTCATTCATTTGTGTGACCTCCTGATTATATTTCGATGTTCTTAAATACACGTTTGTACCAGAGGACCATCAATTATTCACAACTTCTAAATGTTACCATAAATTTTTAAAAAATGCAAGCATTATTTTGCGGCAAAAGCACGATTTTACGGCAGCAGCAAACCTAATTGCTCTTTAATAAACTTCCGGTCTTTCTTGTCAAATTCCACCTGATGAAATAAATCCGGACGCCGCTCGTAAGTTCTCAATATCGATTGTTCTCTTCTCCATTTCGCGATATTGGCATGATGACCGCTTAGTAAAACCTCCGGTACCCGTTCCCCTTCAAAGACCTCAGGTCTTGTATATTGAGGATATTCCAGCAAACCGTCGGAAAAGCTTTCCGTTTCTGCGCTTATGTCATTATGCAGCACTCCGGGGATATTTCTTGAAATCGAATCCATAAGAACCATGGCTGCCAGTTCCCCGCCGGTAAGCACATAATCCCCGATGGATATCTCATCGGTCACGATTTTATTCAAGACCCGCTCATCGATTCCCTCATAATGACCGCACAAGAATATGAGATGTTCCTCTTTTGCGAATTCTACCGACATTTTTTGATCAAATGTTTTTCCCTGGGGAGTAAGATAAATGACTCTCGGTTTTGTTTCTGCATGAATTTCCGAACAAATATGGAGATAACAGTCATATACCGGCTGTGCCTGCATCACCATACCTGCTCCGCCTCCATAGGGGGCATCGTCTACATGACCGTGCTTTTCTTTTGTAAATGCCCGTATATCGATACAGTCCAGTGACAGCAGTCCTTTTTCCATGGCGCGTCCGATAATGCTCGTATTCATCCCCTGACGGATCATATCCGGAAACAATGTCATAACATGATAATTCATCAATCGACCAGTCCCTCCAGCAAATGCACCACTATCTTATGTTCTTCCGGGGAAATCTCCAAAATACAGTCATCGATGGCAGGGATCAGAATCTCTTTTTTGTCCGAATCACGGGTGACGACATAAACGTCATTTGCACCGGTCTGTAACACATCCGTCAAAACTCCCAGTTTTTCGCCATCTTCCTCATAAACATCCAGATCAAGGAGATCCGCGATGAAAAATTCGCCCTCCTCCAGAGGAATTGCGTCCTCTCTTGTCACAAGGAGATCTTTTCCCTTATATTTTTCGATATCATTGATATTGTTGATTCCTTTGAATTTCAGGATCACAAGATTTTTAAAAAAACGGACATGTTCAATTCCAAGGGGGAGTTTTTCCTTTCCCGTATCCAGAATCACTTCTTTTAAATCAAGAAATCGTTTCGGATCCTCCGTAGTGGGATATACTTTCACTTCCCCCCTGATTCCGTGTGTGTTGGCAATAACGCCGACTCTCAATAAATCTTCCATAATTCCTCTTATAAGCAAGACCGGCTTTTTGTAAGCCGGTCTTAAATCATTACTGGATAATATCTACGATTACCTTGCGATCGCTTTTAGAAGCAGCCGCTTTTACAACAGCCCGGATCGATCTGGCGATCCGTCCCTGTTTTCCAATCACCTTACCCATGTCTTCGTCAGCAACTTTTAATTTCAGCACCAGTCCTTTTTCTGTCTCTTCCTCAGTAACAGAAACTTTGTCCGGCTGATCTACCAATGCTTTCGCAATCACTTCTACTAATTCTTTCATGTGCTGCACCTCCGGTGGCAGAAATTATTTCTCAATACCTGCCTGCTTTAATAATTTTGCAACAGTTTCGGTAGGCTGAGCGCCGTTTGCAAGCCACTTCTTAGCTGCTTCCTCATCAATCTTAACTGCGCTTGGCTCTACAGTAGGATCGTATGTTCCGATTTCCTCGATAAATCTGCCGTCTCTCGGGGATCTGGAATCTGCTACGATAATTCTATAAAAAGGAGCCTTCTTCTGTCCCATTCTTCTTAATCTTAATTTTACTGCCATTGTTTTTTCCTCCTTAGGATTGTATTAATATTATTATTTTTATTATATAAATTTGTATACATAAGTTTATATACACAAACTTATTGCATGATTTAAAATGGAAGTTTCATCTTCCCAAACAGTCCGCCCCGCTTCTTACCGCTCATCATACCGGACATCTGTTTCATCATCTTTCTGGACTGCTCAAATTGTTTTACCAGACGATTTACCTCGGAAATATCAACGCCTGCGCCGTTTGCGATCCGGTGTTTTCGGGAAGGATTTAAAATCTCCGGATTAGCCCGTTCCTCTTTTGTCATGGAAAAGATAATCGCTTCGGTTCTCGATAATGCGCTCTCATCCGGCATCTGATCCCCTTTGATCTGTCCGCTTAATCCCGGGATCATACTCATCACATCGGATAGACCGCCCATTTTCTTAATCTGCGCCATGGATTCCAGATAATCATCAAAGCTGAATTCCGCTTTTTTGAGCTTCTGTTCCATCTCTTTTGCCTTTTCGGCGTCTACCGCAGCTTCCGCCTTTTCAATCAAGGTCAGGACATCTCCCATTCCAAGAATTCTGGACGCCATACGATCCGGATAAAACTGTTCAAGATCTGACAGTTTTTCGCCCATACCTACATACAAAATCGGCTTTCCGGTCACTGCGCGAATTGATAATGCGGCACCGCCCCTGGTATCACCGTCCATTTTAGTGATGATGACGCCATCGATTCCGATCTTTTCTTCAAAAGTTTTCGCGACATTTACGGCATCCTGACCTGTCATGGCGTCTACTGTCAGTAACTTTGCATCTATCGCAACCTCTGCCGTGATCTCGGCAAGTTCTTCCATCATCTGTTCATCGATATGAAGACGACCGGCGGTATCGATGATGACGATATTATTGTCATTTTTGGAAGCATGTTCCATGGCTGCCTTTACAATATCAACAGGCTTATGGTTTGTTCCCATTGCAAAAACCGGTACTCCCTGCTTTTCTCCGTTGACCTTCAACTGTTCGATGGCCGCAGGTCTGTAGATATCACAGGCAACCAGAAGCGGTTTTCTTCCCTTCGCCTTGAACTTTCCCGCAAGTTTTGCGGCAGTGGTGGTTTTACCTGCACCCTGAAGTCCCATCATCATAAGAATGGTGATCTCATTTGCAGGTTTTAAAGTGATTTCCGTTGTTTCGGATCCCATCAGGGCGATCATCTCTTCGTTTACGATTTTGATGACCATTTGTCCCGGAGTCAGAGAGGTCATAACATCCTGTCCGATGGCCCGCTCCGTCACTGTATTGACAAACTGCTTTACAACCTTGAAGTTTACATCGGCTTCAAGCAATGCCATTTTGACTTCCTTCAACGCCGCCTTGACATCAGCTTCCGTCAGACGACCTTTGCCTCTTAAATTTTTGAAAATATTTTGCAATTTATCAGATAAGCTCTCAAATGCCATCTGCAGATCCTCCTGTTAGAATTCTTCCAATACCTGATTCGATAATCTCTGAATTTCCTCGATTGCAAGAACATCTTTTGTTGTTTCAAATTCAACAGTCAATTGATTGATTTTTGTGACCAGTTCTTTTGCTTTCAAAAACTTTTCCACAAGATGAAGTTTTTCTTCATATTCCTCCAGAATCCGGTCGCACCGCTTCAGAAGATCATGGATCCCCTGCCTGCTGACGCCGCGCTCCTGCGCAATCTCGCTGATCCCGATATCATCGGATATGAACTCACTGTAAATATTTTTTTGATGTTCGGTCAAAAGCTCTCCGTAAAAATCAAACAGCAAAGCTTTCTTTACAATTGCTTCCATAAAATAAGACGCTCCTCTTCAGACCACAAGCAACAGTATACACAATCAGACAGGGATTGTCAAGTATTTTTTATTGACAAAAAGCAAAGAAAGAAGCAGCCGTCTTCTCCGCTACGGGAAAAACGGCTGCAAACAGGCAACAATAAAAACTAAAATTATTTAATTCGACTCTGTCTGTATCTTATCATAATTTACGATCTTTCCGAAATCGACTTTTAAGGATGCACCACCGACAAGTCCGCCGTCAATATCCGGCTGATTCAACAGATCATGTGCATTCGACGCATTTACACTGCCGCCGTAAAGAATCCGGATCTCTTTTGCAACAAGATCTCCATAGATTTCTTCAATACAGTCACGAATCGCCTTGCACACTTCCTGTGCCTGATCCGTACGGGCGCCTACGCCGGTACCGATAGCCCAGATCGGCTCATAAGCGATAACAGCCTTCTTTGCATTTTCCGGTGAAACATTGTAGAAAGCAATCTTAATCTGCATTCTGATCAGATCAAGGGTAATTCCCTGTTTTCTCTGCTTCAAAGTCTCACCGCAGCAAATGATCGGAGTAATATTGTGCTCAAAAGCTTTTAACACCTTCTTATTCACCGTCTCATCATTTTCCGCAAAGAAACTTCTTCTCTCAGAATGACCGAGAATAACATATTCCACGCCCACGCTGGTAAGCATATCAGGTGCGATCTCGCCTGTAAAAGCTCCTTTTTCCTCAAAATACATATTCTGGGAACCGATGCCGATATTTGTTCCTTTTACCGCCTCAAGGCAAGGAATAATATCAAGATCCGGAACACAAAACGCTACATCCACATCCTCATTCTGAACAAGCGGAATCAAAGTCTTAATCAGGGAAACGGCGTTTTCAGGCGTCATGTTCATCTTCCAGTTACCAGCCACCATTTTTCTTCTAGCCATAATCACAATCTCCTCTATTTATCGTTTGCCGCAACAACACCCGGAAGTTCCTTGCCTTCAAGGAATTCAAGAGAAGCGCCGCCGCCTGTGGAGATATGTGTCATATCCTTACCATAGCCGAGATTGTTGACAGCGGAAGCAGAATCACCACCGCCGATGATGGTTGTAGCATCTTTTAATTCAGCCAGCGCAGCTGCAACTGCAGCAGTACCCTTTGCAAAATTTGGCATCTCGAAGCATCCCATCGGTCCGTTCCATACAACCGTCTTGGCACCCTGTAAAGCCTCTTTATATAAATCCTGTGTCTTTTCACCGATATCAACGCCTTCCCAGCCATCCGGAATCTCACCGCGTCCGACAGTCTTGAAATTCGCATCATTGGAGAAAGAATCAGCAACTACCGTATCGATCGGGATCAGAAGTTTTACGCCTTTTTCTGCGGCTTTCTTCTCCATATCGAGCGCATATTGCTTATAATCCTCCTCAAGCAGTGAATTACCTACCGTTTCACCATGAGCAGCCATAAATGTATATGCCATACCGCCGCCGATAATGAGTGTGTCTACTTTGTCAAGCAGATTTTCGATTACCGGAATCTTTGAAGAAACTTTTGATCCTCCAAGGATGGCAACAAACGGACGAACCGGATTGTTTACCGCATTTCCGAGGAAATCGATCTCTTTCTGCATCAGATAACCGACTACTGCGGTATCTACATATTTTGTCACACCGACATTAGAGCAATGAGCTCTGTGAGCGGTTCCGAATGCATCATTTACGAATACATCCGCAATGGATGCCAGATCTTTTGAGAATTCTTCTCCGTTTTTTGTCTCCTCCTGACGGAAACGTGTATTTTCAAGGAGAATCACATCGCCGTCATTCATTGCTTCTACGGCAGCTTTCGCGTTCGGTCCTACAACGGTATCATCCGCTACAAATTTCACTTCTTTTCCAAGAATTTCCGAAAATCTCTTTGCAACCGGTGCCAATGTGAAATTTGCATCCGGTCCCTTCGGCTTTCCGAGATGTGAGCAAAGGATTACCTTTCCTCCGTCGTCAACCAGTTTCTTTACGGTCGGAACAGCGGCCACCAGACGATTCTCATCCGTAATCTTGCCGTCTACGATAGGAACATTGAAATCCACGCGAACCAACACTTTTTTCCCTTTTACCTGAATGTCATCTACTGACTTCTTATTTAACATAGCGCTCTTTCCTTTCTATTCTTACTTAAATTGAGCAAAAAACTCTGCTCCAAAACAGGCAGCAACCATCTTACTCACCCGTACACACGCAAAAGGTCCGGTCCCATATAAGACCGGACCCTTTTAGGTCTAATTAAAAATTGAACAATTATACAAATGAACGGATTACTGTAACTCAGAGAAGTATTTGATTGTTCTTACCATCTGGCTGGTGTAAGAATTCTCATTGTCATACCATGAAATAACCTGTACTTCATACTGATCATCAGCGATCTTGTTAACCATTGTCTGAGTTGCGTCAAACAAGGAACCAAATTTCATACCGATTACATCAGAAGATACGATCTCATCCTCATTGTAGCCGAAAGACTCGTTGGAAGCTGCTTTCATTGCTGCATTCACTGCTTCCTTTGTAACATCCTTTCCTCTTACAACAGCAGTAAGGATTGTAGTAGAACCTGTCGGAACAGGAACACGCTGAGCAGATCCGATCAGCTTGCCGTTCAACTCAGGGATTACAAGACCGATTGCCTTAGCAGCACCTGTAGAGTTCGGAACAATATTTGCAGCGCCTGCTCTTGAACGACGAAGATTTCCTTTTCTCTGAGGACCGTCAAGAATCATCTGATCACCTGTGTAAGCATGGATTGTAACCATGATACCACTCTCGATCGGAGCAAAGTCATTCAATGCCTTTGCCATCGGAGCAAGGCAGTTTGTTGTGCAGGAAGCTGCTGAAATGATCTGATCATCCTTTGTAAGGGTTTCATTGTTTACATTGTAAACGATTGTCTTGAGATCATTACCTGCCGGAGCGGAGATTACAACCTTCTTTGCGCCTGCGTTGATGTGAGCCATTGATTTCTCTTTTGATGTATAGAAACCTGTACACTCTAAGACTACATCTACACCAAGCTTGCCCCATGGGCAGTTGTTTGCGTCTGCTTCCTTGTAAATCTGAAGAACCTTTCCGTCAACAGTGATCGTATTCGCCTCATCATCAGCCTCTACTGTATGAATATTCTCACCGATCTTTCCTTCATATCCGCCCTGTGCTGTATCATACTTAAGAAGATAAGCAAGCATAGAAGGCTTTGTAAGATCGTTGATCGCTACTACTTCATACCCTTCCGCGCCAAACATCTGTCTGAATGCCAGACGACCGATACGTCCAAATCCGTTAATTGCAACTTTTACTGCCATTTTTTAATTTCCTCCTAATTAAAAATGTAATTCGTAAATACCTTGTCTTCGCAAGTTATCTAACTGCATAATATTTTACCTAATTTTTCAGAAAATAGCAAGTATATTTTGCCAAAATGTAGTAAATTTTTTGTGAATTACAGATTTAACTTTCAAAACATTATCTTTTGTGGTAAAATATGCTGTGCGCGATTTTGCCGCGCTCAAAGGAGGTTTTTTGTATTATGTTATGTGATTGTCATTTGCATACGGAATTTTCCGCCGATTCCGACGCTCCCGTCGAAGACGTGATCAGGCAGGGAATTACGCTCGGCATGTCCCATATGTGTATTACCGACCATCATGATATCGACTACGATGATTTGGAAGAACATTTGGATTTTCTCCTGAATCCGTCAGAATACTATCAGACACTATCCGGTTACCGGGAACGCTATCGGGAACAGATTCATCTGCTGATCGGCGTTGAAATGGGATTACAGCCCCATCTCAAGACGGAAGTGAACCGTTTTATCGAGGCAATTCCCCTTGATTTTGTCATCGGATCCTCTCATGTGATTGACGGCATCGATCCATATTATCATACACTTTGGGAACAATATTCCGACGAAGAAGTTATGACAATGTATTTTGAAAATATTTATCAAAACATACAGATATTTGATAACTTTGACGTTTACGGTCATCTCGATTACGCGATCCGTTACGCAAAACAAAAGGATCACGATTATCATTATGAAAAATATCGCGAAATTCTGGATGAAATTCTGAAAACACTGATCCGGATGGACAAAGGAATTGAGATCAATACGGCAGGACTGCGAAAAGGTCTGTGCTCCACAAACCCGTCGGAGGAAATTATAAAGCATTATAAAGAATACGGCGGAAAGATTATCACCGTCGGCTCTGACGCTCACAGTCCCGGGGATATCGGTGCAGGATTTGAACGCGCATCACAGATTTTGAAAAAATGCGGTTTTAAAGAATATTATATATTTGAGCAAAGAAAACCAAAGGCGCTTCCTCTCTAGGAAACGCCTTTGGCTGTTTAATCTTCTTCCTCTTCTTCCGGCATATCCCAATTATGGTATACTGCCTGAACATCATCATCCTCATCAAGAAGGTCTAAGATTCTGGTAATCTTTTTTACATCCTCCTCGTCTGTCAGATCCACATAATTTTGCGGAAGCATGGTGATTTCCGCTTCTGCCATGGTGATATTTTCTTTTTCGAGAGCTTCTCTGACCACTGAAAAATTCTCCGGTGTCGTCAGCACTTCATAGCTGTCATCTTCATCATTGAAGTCCTCTGCGCCGGCATCAAGAGCCAGCATCATCAGCTCATCCGCATCCATCGCACATTCTTCTTTGTCAATGATGATCTGTCCCTTCTGGTCAAACATATAAGAAACGCATCCCTGCGTACCCACATTTCCTTTTCCTTTACTGAATGCATTCCGCACATTTGCAGCGGTACGGTTTTTATTATCTGTCAGCGCATCAACAATGATCGCTGTTCCATTCGGTCCGTAACCTTCGTAACGAACCGTCTCATAATTTACGCTGTTGGCGTCTCCGGCAGCTTTCTTGATTCCACGATCGATGGTATCATTCGGCATATTGTTTGCCTTTGCCTTTGCGATCACATCTCTCAAACGACTGTTATTGGCAGGATCCGCGCCGCCTTCTTTGACAGCGACAGCGATTTCTCTTCCGATGATGGTAAAAATCTTACCTTTTGCCGCATCATTTTTCTCTTTCTTGTGTTTAATGTTTGCAAATTTTGAATGTCCTGACATTTTTTCTCCTCTAAAATAAATGAAAATTATTAAAAGTTTATTGTATCTCTTCTTTAAACAGGAACGCTTGAATCCTGCTTATTTCTTATGATCTCAACCAGTGAAATCTTCTTTCCGTCCACCTCTTTTACGCGGAAAGTGCAGTCACACGCTTGAATCTCCGGTGTTTCCCCGATTTTCGGTATTCTGTCCAGTTTTGCGATCATATAACCATTCAGCGTATCAAAATCATCTTCATCAAAATCAATCCCCAGTTCCTCCGTCAATTCCTCCAGCGGAGTCAGACCTTTCACTATGTAGGTTCCGTCATCTTTGGAGATCACATTGAATTCCTCTTCATCATGTTCATCAAGAATATTTCCGACGATTTCCTCCAGAATATCCTCCATGGAAATAATCCCTGCCGTCTGCCCGTATTCATCAATAACGATCACCATGTGATTTTTATTCATCTGCATTTCCCGAAAGAGATCATCGATATTGCGGGTTTCCGGAATGAATTGCGGTTTGCGCAGCAATTCTTTTAAATTCTTGATTTTTGTCTGATGATACGTATTTTCATGGTAACAGGACAAAACATCCTTGATGTGCAAAATTCCGATGATATTGTCGATATTATCCAGATAGACCGGGTAGCGGGAATTATTTTCCTGAACAATAAAACGCACCGTTTCATCCAATGTCCACTCTCCGTCTACCGCTACAATATTTTTCCGGTGAATCATGATATCCCCTGCTGTTTTATCATCCAGTTCAATAATATTGGATATCATCTCAGCTTCGCGTTCCTCCAGAACGCCCTGCTCATGCCCCTCATTTACAATACTGATGATTTCTTCCTCGGTCATGTTTAATCCGTTTTCTTTCGGATCAATACCGAAAATCCGCAAAATAAGGTTTGAAAAAAATTCGATAATCCATGTAAAAGGCCGGAAAATCCGCACCAGAAAATCGATGATTCCCACAAAGAATGTCGAAACCTGTTTCGGATATCTGTGTCCCAGACATTTCGGAACATACATTCCGAGCGCAATTAAAATCAGCATGAGATATAATGCCGTCAGCAAATATGACAAAACAAGCGTTGTGATATCATTCAGATAAGCACCCGTTCCAAGTCCGATAAAAAAACGTCTGACATTTTCACTATAAACGCCTAATTGAAAATACCCCACAACAACTGCCATCGCGCAGGATATCAGCTGTATGGTACTGATAAAAACTT
>CADBTR010000141.1 GCA_902797675.1 uncultured Lachnospiraceae bacterium | reverse complement strand
ACATCATCATAAGCATCGTCCGCATCTTCGCTGTCCAACTCCACGTTCACGAATTCTCCGTCTTTGACTTCCTGCTCCTGATAACCGGCAGCTCCTAAATCTTCATTCTTATCCTGTCTGTAATCATTTCCGGACATGATGGAATTCCAATCCATATCGCTGGTATCGATATCTTCCTTTAACTCGACCTCCGTATCATCTTCGCGCAATACCTTCACATCCAAAGCCAGAGACTGCAACTCTTTTAACAATACCTTGAACGATTCCGGAATACCCGGCTCAGGGATATTCTCGCCCTTGATGATCGCCTCATAAGTCTTGACACGTCCCGTCACATCATCGGATTTTACCGTCAGGATCTCCTGGAGCGTATAAGAAGCGCCATATGCCTCCAGAGCCCAAACTTCCATCTCTCCGAAACGCTGACCGCCGAACTGAGCTTTACCACCCAAAGGCTGCTGTGTAACAAGCGCATAAGGTCCGGTAGAACGCGCATGGATCTTATCATCCACCAGATGATGGAGTTTCAGATAATGCATGTGACCGATGGTTACCTCACTGTCAAAATATTCACCGGTACGACCGTCACGCAGGCGCACTTTACCGTCTCTTGTGATCGGAACGCCTTTCCATTCAGCCCTGTGATCGCGGTTGTCATACAGATATTGCATGATCTCCGGATCCACTAATTTCTTATATTTCTTTTCAAAATCTTCCCACTCGGTATTGACATAATCATTGGCCATCTCCAGGGTATCCTGGATATCATTCTCGTTGGCTCCGTCAAATACCGGCGTTGCGATATTAAATCCCAATGCCTTTGCCGCAAGACTCAAATGGATCTCGAGCACCTGACCGATGTTCATACGGGAAGGCACGCCAAGCGGATTCAGCACGATATCAAGCGGACGACCGTTCGGCAGATAAGGCATATCTTCTACCGGCAACACGCGGGAAACCACACCCTTGTTACCATGACGACCTGCCATCTTGTCACCTACGGAGATTTTTCGTTTCTGAGCAATATAGATCCGCACAGACATATTATCTCCCGGCGCCAGCTCGTCGCCGTTTTCTCTTGTAAATACCTTGGCATCCACAACGATACCGTATTCTCCGTGAGGTACTTTCAAAGAAGTATCCCGCACTTCTCTTGCCTTCTCGCCAAAGATTGCGCGCAGCAGTCTCTCCTCCGCAGTAAGCTCTGTCTCACCCTTCGGAGTTACCTTTCCGACTAAAATATCACCGGCGCGCACTTCCGCACCGACCCGGATGATTCCTCTGTCATCCAGATTCTTCAATGCATCTTCACCAACGCCCGGAACATCTCTTGTGATCTCCTCCGGTCCCAGCTTCGTATCTCTGGCCTGTGTCTCGTATTCCTCAATATGTATGGATGTATATACATCTTCCTTCACAAGACGCTCGCTGAGCAAAACCGCATCCTCGTAATTATAACCTTCCCAGGTCATGAAACCGATCAATGGATTCTTACCGAGAGCGATCTCGCTGTTTTTCGTGGAAGCACCGTCCGCGATGACCTCGCCGGCCTCCACATGTTCGCCCTTGAATACGATCGGCACCTGGTTATAGCAGTTGCTCTGATTGCTTCTGGCAAATTTTATCAATTTATATGTTTCCGTTGTCTTATCATCATCGTAACGAATCGTGATTTCCTTGGAAGTAGAGCGCAAAACCTCACCTGCGCGCTTCGCAAGTACGCAGACGCCGGAATCTACCGCTGCCTTCACTTCCATACCTGTTCCGACTACCGGCGCCTCCGCCGTCAGAAGCGGCACTGCCTGACGCTGCATGTTACAACCCATAAGAGCGCGGTTTGCGTCATCGTTCTGTAAGAACGGAATCATCGATGTTGTCACGGAGAAGACCATCTTCGGGGAAACATCCATCAAATCAATGGTCTTCTTATCAAACTTCAACGTTGCCTCGCGGAAACGACCGGATACGTTGTTATTTACAAAATATCCCTTCTCATCAAGAGGCTCATTTGCCTGTGCAACCCTGAATTTATCCTCTTCGTCGGCTGTCATGTAAACAACCTCGTCTGTTACCCTCGGATTCTCCGGATCCGACTTATCCACCTTACGGTAAGGTGCCTCGATAAAGCCGTATTCATTAATGCGGGCATAGCATGCCAGAGAGTTGATCAAACCGATGTTCGGACCTTCCGGCGTCTCAATCGGACACATTCTTCCGTAATGGGAGTAATGCACATCACGCACCTCGAATCCGGCACGATCTCTGGACAAACCGCCCGGTCCCAATGCGGAAAGACGTCTCTTATGCGTCAGCTCACTGAGCGGGTTGTTCTGATCCATGAACTGAGATAACTGGGAGCTTCCGAAGAACTCCTTCACCGCTGCGGTCACCGGCTTAATATTGATCAATGATTGAGGTGAAACACCCTCAATATCCTGAGTCGTCATTCTCTCACGGACAACTCTCTCCATTCTGGAAAGACCGATCCGGTACTGATTCTGCAACAATTCGCCTACCGCACGGATACGTCTGTTGCCCAAATGATCGATATCATCTGAATTTCCGATTCCATATTCCAGGTTCAGGCAATATCCGATGGAAGCCAGAATATCTTCCTTCGTGATATGCTTCGGAACTAATTCATATATATTATTCTTAATAGCTTCTTTCAAAGAATCTTCATCATCATTTGCCTCAAGCAATTCTGCAAGAACAGGATAAAATACATTCTCCTTCACGCCCAGTTCTCTGGCGTCAAAAGTCACATATTCGGCAATGTCTACCATCATATTGGAAAGAACCTTGATGTTCTTCGTCTCTGTCTGAATCCAGACAAATGGTACTGCCGCATTCTGAATTGCAATCGCCAGTTCTTCCGTCACAATGGTTCCGGCCTCTGCCAGCACTTCACCTGTCACAGGGCTGACTACAGTCTCTGCCACAGTCTGTCCTGTAATTCTGTTCTTCAGCGCCAGCTTTTTATTGAACTTATAACGTCCCACTTTTGCAAGATCATATCTTCTGGAGTCAAAGAACATGCTGCTTACAAGACTCTGCGCACTGTCCACATTCAAAGGCTCACCCGGACGGATTTTCCGGTACAGTTCCAAAAGACCGCTCTCATAATCTGTCGAGCCGTCCTTCTCATAGCTGGCAAGAATCTTCGGCTCTTCACCGAATAATTCATTGATTTCTGCATTTGTACCGATTCCCAGTGCACGAACAAGCACTGTTACCGGTACTTTTCTCGTCCTGTCCACACGAACATAGAAAATGTCATTGGAATCGGTTTCATACTCCAACCACGCGCCTCTGTTCGGGATCACGGTGGAAGAATATAATTCTTTTCCCAATTTATCATGGGCAATTCCATAATAAATACCCGGAGAACGCACCAACTGGCTGACAATGACACGCTCCGCGCCATTGATCACAAATGTACCTGTTGCAGTCATGATCGGCAGGTCGCCCATAAAGATCTCATGTTCTGCGATCTCACCGGTTTCCTTATTGTGAAGTCTCACTTTGACCTTCAAAGGAGCAGCATATGTAGCATCTCTCTCTTTGCACTCTTCAATTGAATACTTTACCTCATCCTCACAAAGCTGAAAGTCCATAAACTCTAAGCTTAAGTGATTACTGTAATCTTCAATTGGTGAGATATCATCGAAAACTTCTTTTAAACCTTCGTTCAAAAACCAATTGTAGGAATTCTTCTGGATTTCAATAAGGTTTGGCATCCCGAGAACCTCTTTTTGTCTGGAAAAGCTCATTCTCATGCTCTTGCCATTCTTAACCGGTCGTAACCTGTTTTTTTCCATTTGACATTTCACCCCTGTTCTTTTTATTCTTAATACCCGGAATCCGGGCTTAAGTGGCATAATAAATGATCGCACAAAAGAATCCCCTTTCTCAAAAAAGGGCATACTTGCCCCATAAAGGGAATAGTGCATTTTTAAGATTAGCACATTTGCCAATTTGTGTCAAGCAGTTTTTAAGGAAAAAAGACCGGCACTTTCATGCCGGTCTCCATAAAGCGTTGCCGCGATAATTACTTCAATGTAACCTTTGCGCCTTCTGCCTCAAGTTTTGCCTTGATCTCCTCAGCCTCAGCCTTAGCTGCTGCTTCCTTAACTACCTTAGGAGCGTTATCAACGATCTCCTTAGCTTCCTTCAAGCCAAGACCTGTTGCATCCTTAACAACCTTGATAACCTTAACCTTGTTCGGACCTACTTCTGTAAGCTCTACGTCGAACTCTGTCTTCTCTTCCTCAGCTGCTGCACCTGCTGCGCCTGCTGCAACTACAACGCCTGCTGCTGCAGATACGCCGAACTCTTCCTCGCAAGCCTTTACTAATTCATTTAACTCTAAAACTGATAAACCTTTGATTACTTCAATAATTTCCTGAGTTGTCATTTTAAATTTCCTCCTAAAAAATTCTTATTGAATGTCGCATGGCTTTAGCCCTGCGACCTGCTTGCTGCCAACGGCAGTAATTCCCGTAGGCTGGAGATTCAAACTCCCACCTACGTAAGTTTCCTTTCTTTACTCACCACCTATAGAGGTGGGAGATTGAATCGAAGTGCCGTTCAAAACAATTATGCCACTTCTTCGTTTTTCTCAGCAATCTGCTTAATAACACGAGCGAAGTTTGTAATAGGCGACTGAATGCTTCCAAGGAACTTGGAAATCAATTCGTCTCTTGACGGGATCGTAGCGATCACTTTGATGTTTTCTTCATCATAGTAAGTGCCTTCTACAACACCGGCTTTCAATTCAAGCGCTTCCGCATTCTTTGAAAAATTAAATAAAATTCTTGCAGGTGCTGTCGCATCATCCTTAGATACAGCCAATGCGGTAGGTCCCTCCAGGTGTGAAGCCAATGCTTCAAACTCTGTACCCTTGATTGCAAAATTAACCATTGTGTTCTTGTATACCTTGTAAGTAACACCGGCTTCTCTCAACTGTTTACGAAGAGCAGTATCCTGTTCCACAGTAAGACCGAGGTAATCAACAAGAACAGCGCCTTTTGCTCCATCAAGCAGTTCACTGATTTCAGCTACGATTGGCTGCTTTGCTTCAACTTTTGCCATGATTTTTGCCTCCTTCTAAAATAATGCCAGACAAATGGTCTGACTGCCGAAAGCTTATCACAGGCAATATACAAAAAATCCGATCTGCTAAGACCGGAAATGTAATAATCCATGTGATTCACATTCCTCGGCAGGCGTTTGCGCGTTAGTCGGATCTCTCCGAACCTGCTGTCTTCGGCAATGGTTTTAAAAACCTTGTATAAAGTACCATACTGACAATGGATTGTCAAGTACTTTTTATGCGCAGGGGCACATCAAAGTGTTACTATACGCAACAATAAATGTGCCCCCGCAATTCCGGCATTGCCGGTAACCGGCGTGTACGGCAGGCAGGATGTAATGTCATCTCCGCCGCCGGACAATACCTGTTTATACGCTGATTATTCAGCCACCTTTAAAGGATTTACCTTTACGCCCGGTCCCATTGTCGGAGCGATTGAGATGCTTCTCAAATACTGACCCTTCAATGTAGACGGTTTTGCCTTATTAATCGCGTCCATAAGCGCGTGGAAGTTGTCCGCAAGATCAGCCTCTGAGAAAGAAGCCTTTCCGATTGGCACGTGAATAATATTTGTCTTATCAAGTCTGTACTCGATCTTACCGGCTTTAATTTCATTAACAGCCTTTGTAACGTCCATTGTAACCGTACCGGCCTTCGGGTTTGGCATTAAGCCCTTCGGTCCGAGAACACGACCCAAACGTCCTACAACGCCCATCATGTCAGGTGTAGCAACAACCACATCAAACTCAAACCAGCCTTCGTTCTGAATCTTCGGGATCAGATCCTCAGCGCCTACATACTCAGCGCCTGCTGCCTCTGCCTCAGCTGCCTTGTCTCCCTTGGCAAATACAAGAACTCTGACTGTCTTGCCTGTTCCGTGCGGTAATACTACAGCTCCACGAATCTGCTGCTCTGCGTGACGTCCGTCGCAACCGGTTCTGATATGGACTTCAATTGTCTCATCAAATTTAGCAGTTGCAGATTTTTTCACAAGCTCCATAGCCTGATCTACATCGTATAAAGTTGCTCTGTCGATTAACTTCGCAGCTTCTACGTATTTCTTTCCTCTTTTCATTCTAATAACCTCCTAGTGGTAATATCGGGAGAAACCTCGTTCCAGCCTCCCACAATTGATTTGCGATTATTCTTCTACTTTGATTCCCATACTTCTTGCAGTACCTGCAACCATGCTCATTGCAGCTTCCAGTGAAGCAGCGTTCAGGTCAGGCATCTTTGTCTCCGCGATCTTCTGAAGATCTGCCTTAGAGATCGTTGCTACCTTATCCTTATTCGGAACGCCGGAACCCTTCTGGATCTTGCAGGCCTTCTTCAATAATACTGCAGCCGGAGGAGTCTTTGTGATGAAGCTGAAGCTTCTGTCTGTATAAACAGTGATGACAACCGGAATGATCATTCCGTCCTGATCTGCTGTTCTGGCATTAAACTCCTTTGTAAACTGGGCAATATTTACACCATGCTGACCGAGTGCAGGTCAAACAGGTGGTGCCGGTGTTGCCTTACCGGCAGCGATCTGTAATTTAATATATCCTTCTACCTTCTTCGCCATGATGGCACCTCCTAAATTTGATGAGTAATTTTTAATATTCGATCTTTTTTACTTCCGCAAATCCGATCTCGACAGGCGTCTCCCTGCCGAACATGTCGACCGTGATCGTAACGCTCTGCTTGTGCTCGTTGATGCTCTTGATCACACCAACAGTATCTGCCCATGCACCTGCGGTTACCGTCACACTGTCTCCTACCTTAAAGTCGATAACAACCTTCTGGATATCGATTCCCAAAGCTTTGATCTCGTCTTCCGTCAGCGGCACCGGCTCTGACCCCGGTCCTACAAACCCGGTCACACCTCTTGTATTCCGGACAACATACCATGTGTCCTCGTTCAGGAACATATGAATAAGCACATAACCAGGGAATACCTTGCGTTCCACCTGCTTCTTTGTTCCATTTTTCATCTCAACGGTGTCCTGAGTAGGTACTGCGACTTCCAAAATCTGGTCCTGAAGCTTACGGTTTGCCACAGTCTTTTCGATATCGGTCTTCACCTTATTCTCATATCCGGAATATGTGTGAGCCACATACCATCTCGCCTGCGTGTCATGTTCCCATTTTGCTTCCTTATCCTGTTCCTTCTCTTCCATACAATCACCTTTTCCTCACACAATTATACTAACAAGTTCAGTACCGCCTGAATCAGCAGATCCGAGATCTTAACTGCAACAGCCACAAAGATCGATACAAGAACGACAGCCGTTGTATTTTTTATAATCTTCGGCTTATCCGGCCAGATGATCTTTGCGAATTCAGCTTTCATACCGTCAAACCATCCCGTTTTTTTGGAATCGTTTGGTTTCTTATCAGACTTTTGGGTTGATGTCTGCTTTTCCGCAGAATCTTTCTTTTCTTCCGAAATAGCGTCTGTTGAAAAAGTTTCGCTCATTTCCTCACCTCCGCCTGATTACTTCGTTTCCTTGTGCAATGTGTGTGATTTACAGAATCTGCAATACTTCTTAATTTCCATTCTGTCCGGATGATTCTTTTTGTCCTTGGTCGTGTTGTAATTACGTTGCTTGCATTCCGTACATGCCAATGTGATCTTTACGCGCACAGCTTCCACCTCCACTAAATTTTTTTGTTTTGTTTGCTCGTCTTTTTTTTACGCAAAAAAAAAGGACTACTTCCATCGCTCATACAATATAGCACATGAAATGATGAAAGTCAATCCTTTTTTTATAATCAATCAGTTACTATTCACAGCAACAACCATTTTATACATATCCGTTAAACATCATCCCGCTGTAGATTGAGGATATATACGGGCTGGTGTAGCTCCTCACAGGATTCGGATATGCGATCAGCTTCTTATTAACATAGTTCATCGGATCCACCGACATATCATCGGCCTTTCGAACCAGATCCTTCTTGAGCGCGTTCAGGCTTTCCAATCCCTTCTCAAGATTTCCTTCTCTTGCCGCCTGTACCAGAACTGCCTCCTCGATATCCATATGACCGTCTTCGCGAATCGTAAATCCCGCGGATTCCAGTTTTTCCTTATGACCTCTGGTAAGTTTGTTCAGCTCGGTAACCAGTCTGTCAGTATCCGTCCCGTCCTCGCTGTGAGCCTTCGCCATATCTACCATAGAATTGTATGCGCCCACAAGCTCCGAAACATTATCGATCATTGCGTCAAAATCCGGTTTCATCTCGATCTGAACCGGCTCTTCGCTCTCGCCCTTAAGCTCCACCTTAAAATTATGCATCAGCGTAAACTGATTCGAGGAAGCGGTGTGTTCTTCCCCATTCACATCAAATACCGCATTCGCCGGTCTGGTCGCCACCTGATCAAGTCCCAGCAGGCTAACAATATTCCCCGCTTCACTCTTCTCATTATTCTCAACCAGAAATGTCAGTCCCTGTCTGTCATGGTCTGCCGCACCGGTCTGGTCTGATGTGATCGAAAGCGCAGTGTTTCCACTGTCATTTTCTACAATGCCTGCCGTCACGCCGATATCCGAGCGATTAATAAGACTTGCGATCTGCTTCTGCACATCGCCGTTAGTCCTCTGTTCCGCCACATCAAATGAAAATTCATAGGTATATTTTCCGATCCCCAGATCAAAAGAATAGCTGCCGGCCGGAACATTATGTCCTTCCGGATTCATATACCCGCTCACATTTTCCTGCGGCGTGGCTAAATTCTTCACTCGGATAGAAAAGCCATCTACATCCTGCTTCTTTCCGTCTCTGTCAATATATTCCACGGCGACAAGATCCGAATTGCTCGATCCCGCTTTTTTCTTGGAAAATGCAGCCATACTGCCGTCTTCATTCGTCAGGGAAGCAGCGACATTCTTAAACATACGCGCAGTTTCCTTGATATCGATGGCATACTTCTGCACCTGTTCCGCATTACCGAACTTATAAAGCGGAGACTTCCGGTTTACTTTCAGCATCGTATTATAAACGCTTTTCAGCTCACTTTTCTTGTGGGAATCATACTTCGAGACTTCCTGCCCGCCATAGGTAGACAGATAATAATTATAAACACTACTGATCACATCAATCACCTCCTTGTCTGATAGAATTCAGGAACATCCATGTTCCTGTCGTGTTGGCATAGACAGACACCATAAAAATAGCATTCTATAATTGCATGATACTCCATATCCGGCAAAAAGTCAATTCGATTTCACATTTTTACCTATAAAAAAAGAAAAAATTTCTTTAGTTATTTTGACAAGTAAAGGAAATTATAGTATAATATCGATATACATAACAAAGAGAGTTTTTACAGTGATCCATCAAGTGGGTTATTTTATCTGACTAAAGTCCAGCTAATAAATGTCAATAGGTAAAATGAAAAAAGTTGAAAAAAATTGATTTATTTCTTTAGCTAAAAAAGGGCGTACTT
>CADBTR010000140.1 GCA_902797675.1 uncultured Lachnospiraceae bacterium | reverse complement strand
CGATGTTAGAGGCAGAAGCGTCATGACAGATCATAATCATCAAAAAAAAATAGCGGTCATCAATGATATTACCGGGTTTGGCAGATGTTCTCTTGCGGTTTCACAGCCGATCATCTCCTATCTCGGGATCCAGTGTTGCCCGGTGCCTACTTCAATCCTGTCAAACCACACCGGATTTGAACAGTTTTTCTTTGATGACTATACGGATAAAATGCAGGAATATATCGATCAGTGGAAAATTTTGGATCTTCATTTTTCCGGAATTATGGTGGGCTTTTTGGGTTCCATCCGTCAGATCGAGATCGTAAAGAAGTTTCTTGAAGATTTTAAGGATGAGGATACAAAAGTTCTGATCGATCCGGCAATGGGAGAGAATGGAAAACCCTATCCCACTTATACAAGAGAGATGTGTGAGGAAACCAGAGAATTCGTTAAACACGCCGATATTATTACCCCGAATGTGACGGAGGCCTGTATCCTGACAGGAACTGGGTACCGGGAACAGTTCGAGATGCAGGAATTGTATACCATGGCAGAAAAACTGGTGGAACTGGGAGCAAGGCATGTGGTGATCTCCGGCGTGGATCTTAAGGAAAAAGTGGGCAATATCGTAGCGACCCATGAACTGGCTCCGCAGCTTGTCACCCATCCGAAAGCAGGAGATTTTCGCTCGGGAACGGGAGATATCTATGCATCGATTATCGCAGCAGATATGATAAATCAGGTGCGTTTTATCGATTCCGTCAAAAAAGCGGGACATTTTGTAAAAGAAGCGCTGATCGCGACAGAACGGTTGCAGATTCCGAAAACAGACGGACTGGCGTTTGAGGAAGTGTTATATCAATTAAAGAGAGATTAAAAAGAAATAAAAACTCGCCTGTAGTGCATGCAGGTGAGTTTTTTATGCGCCCGCCCGCGGGATGTTTTTCAAGGCAAAGCCTTGCACGGGCGGCGCGGCGGGCAGGGTGCGATAAATCTTCCCTGTCCGGGTATAAATTAATCTTCCGGATCAAATGCTTCGATAGCCTGTCTCTTTCTGGCAAGTTCGTCATTCTCCAGATATTCATCGTAAGTCGTTACCTTATCGATCAACTGACCGTTTACGATCTCCATGATACGATTGGCTGTAGTCTGGACAAACTGGTGATCGTGAGAGGAGAAGAGTACCACACCCTTGAATTTCATCAGACCGTTATTCAAAGCGGTGATGGATTCCATATCCAAGTGGTTGGTAGGCTCATCGAGGATCAGGCAGTTTGCGCCGGAAATCATAAGTTTGGAGAGCATTACACGGACTTTTTCACCACCGGATAATACTTTCACTTTCTTTACACCGTCATCACCGGCAAATAACATTCTTCCAAGGAAACCTCTGACATAAGCGGCTTCTTTGATCTCGGAATATTGGGTCAGCCAGTCTACGATGGTATCGTCACAGTCAAAATCCTTGGTGTTATCCTTTGGAAAATAAGACTGAGATGTGGTGATTCCCCATTTGTAATTTCCTTCGTCCGGTTCCATCTCACCGGAAAGAATCTGGAACAGCGTAGTTTTTGCAATCTCATTGGCGCCTACGAAAGCAATCTTATCCTCATGTCCCACAACAAAGGAAATATTGTCAAGAACTTTGACGCCGTCCACCGTCTTAGAGATTCCTTCTACCGTTAAAACTTCATTTCCGATCTCGCGATTCGGGCGGAAATCAATATATGGATATTTTCTGCTGGAAGGCTTGATCTCGTCAAGCTCGATCTTCTCCAAGGCTTTCTTACGGGAAGTAGCTTGTTTTGACTTGGAAGCGTTGGCGGAGAACCGGCTGATAAATTCCTGCAGCTCCTTGATCTTTTCTTCCTTTTTCTTATTGGCTTCCTTCATCTGTTTTACAAGAAGCTGGCTGGACTCGTACCAGAAATCATAATTTCCGGCATAAAGCTGGATTTTTGCATAATCGATATCAGCGATCTGGGTGCATACTTTATTTAAAAAATAACGGTCATGAGATACTACAATGACGGTATTATCAAAATTGATCAAAAATTCTTCCAGCCATGCGATGGCATCCAGATCCAGATGGTTGGTAGGCTCGTCA
Organism: uncultured Lachnospiraceae bacterium; assembly: GCA_902797675.1. Lineage (GTDB taxonomy): Bacteria > Bacillota > Clostridia > Lachnospirales > Lachnospiraceae > CAG-303. The sequence continues at coordinate 10,300 of CADBTR010000140.1, read as the reverse complement.
AGAAGCAGGATATCCGGGTTGCCAAACAATGCCTGGGCAAGCAATACCTTCACTTTCTCGCTGCCCCGAAGTTCATGCATCTTCTTATAGTGAAGTTCCGTCTCGATGCCGAGACCGTTTAAAAGGGTTTCCGCGTCGGATTCCGCCTCCCAGCCGTTTAATGTGGCAAATTCGCCCTCTAATTCGCTGGCTTTGATGCCGTCTTCCTCGGTAAAATCCTCTTTGGCATAAAGGGCGTCTTTTTCTTTCATAATCTGGTAGAGCCGCTCATTTCCCATAATAACGGTGTCTAAGACAACACATTCATCATATTGGAAATGATCCTGTTTCAGGAAAGAGAGACGCTGTCCCGGCGTGATCGAAATATCGCCGGAAGTGGTATCCAGCTCGCCGGATAAAATCTTTAAAAATGTGGACTTTCCGGCGCCGTTGGCACCGATCAGACCATAGCAGTTTCCCTCGATAAATTTAATATTGACATCTTCAAATAATGCTTTCTTACCGATGCGGTAAGTGACATTGGTTGCCTGTATCATATAAAACCTCCATAACTGTATTCAACAGATATCAGTATAATAAAAAAAGCCCGAATATGCAAGGAAAATTTGCAATATATGAAAAAACTTATGGAAATTTATAGAAAACTATGTTATAGTATTCTGTATGTGGATAAAGGAATTGTCCAGGAAAGGTAAAAGGATCAGTATCTTAACATGAAAGAATTTAAAACGGAAAAATGCAGTCTGCTCCCGATGGGCAGCGGCTTAGAAGGCGATGATTTACATTTTTCCATTAATACAAGAGAAAAAATCGATAAAATTGTATTATTTAAGCGGGGAACCAAACAGAAGGCGGGAGAAGCACAGGTAAGCGAAGACAGGCATTTCGGCAATCTCTACGCGTTAAAAGTGAAAAATGCGGCGAAGTATGATTACGCGATCATGGCGGGGGATCATTATGTCCGCGATGAATATGCGAAAGCAGTAAACCGTTATACCGACGAAAAGGGGATGGTTTTTGAGACGTATTCCCCTTATATTGATGATTTTGACTGGGAAGATGATGAGAGAGTTTTTTATCCCTTTGAAGATTCGGTGATTTATCGGCTTCATGTGAAGGGATTTACCCGCCATGCTTCGTCGGGAGTGGAACATCGCGGATGTTTTGCCGGAGTTGCGGAGAAGATTCCGTATCTGAAAGAATTGGGGATTACAAGTATAGAATTGATGCCCGCCTATGAATACGAAGATTGTATACAGGACGGCAGTGCCAAAGGAAAGAAGAATTATTGGGGATATGGCGCTGCCTGTTATTTTGCTCCGAAAGTATCTTACGGGACAAAGGGCAGTGGAAGCCGGATCAATGAATTTAAGCAGATGGTAAAGGAATTGCATAAGAATCAGATCGAAGTGATCATGGAATTTCATTTCGCGGAGGGGACGAGCCCTCATACGATCATGGATGCCTTGCGATTCTGGGTTGTGGAATATCATATCGACGGGATTCATGTGAATTTCAATGTCGCCCCGTTAAATATGATCAAATCAGATCCGCTGATCTCCATGGTAAAACTGATTGGAAATTATGATATCAGTGAGGGCAATAAAAATTACGGGGAATATAAAGGCTATAAACGGATCGGGGTATACAACGGCGGCTTTTTAGCCAATGAGAGAAGATTTATCAAGAGCGATGACGGTCAGGTATACGGAATGATGGAGCAGGTGCGCAGCAATCCTGAATTTTATGCAGGAATCAACTATCTTTCCAACCATGATTCCATGAGCCTTATGGACAGTGTGTCTTATGACCGGAAACATAATGAAAGCAACGGAGAGAATAACGGCGACGGAACGGACTATAATTTCAGCTGGAATTGCGGAGTAGAGGGAGCGACGCGACGGAAGAAAGTAAAAGCCGCAAGAATACGCCAGATGAAAAACGGGATTACATTGTTAATGCTTTCCCAGGGAACCCCTATGATCTTTGCGGGGGATGAGATGGGTAAATCCCGCAAGGGGAATAATAATCCCTATTGCCAGGATAATGAATTAAACTGGCTTGACTGGAGAGATCTGGAGCGGAATGCCGGACTTTTTCAGTATATGAAAGAGATGATCGCTTTCCGTAAGAAACATCGCATTTTACATACCGGGCGGGAACCAAGGCAGATGGATACCATATCCTGCGGTTTTCCGGATCTTTCTTATCATGGTTCGGAGCCGTGGCGGGTGGATACTTCTTATAATAGCAGATGCTTTGCATTTCTCTACAGCGGAAAATATGACAGACCGGAATCGGAGGATATTTATGTTGCGTGCAATATGCACTGGGATGAAAGGCATTTTGCGCTTCCGATCATGGATAGAAACAGAGCATGGCAGCCTGTCTTTGTGACGGATGACAGCGTTGGGGAGCAGGAAGCGGGAAAACTTTTAACTGTTTCTCCGCGAACGATTTTAGTTCTTATATGTAAGCCTATTCCAAAAAAGTTAAGAAAAAAAGCGGGAGATAGGGAAATGCAGATGACAGAGCGGGCTCGGAGGAAGAAATAAAATGGAACAGAGGATACAGCAGACCAAAGGAGAGGAATATTCTTTTGGTCTCAGCACCACCGGTTTGAAGTTGATCGCGATTATCAGCATGCTGATCGACCATATGGGATATGTATTATTTCCAAATCTTATTTTTATGAGGGCAATCGGAAGACTGGCGTTTCCTATTTTTTGTTTTACGCTTGTGGAGGGCTTTTTTCATACAAGAAGTGTGCCGAAGTATATGCTTCGTCTGATCTTGTTTGCGCTTGTATCGGAGATTCCCTTTGATCTTGCATTTAGAGGGAAGATGTATGATCCGGAGTACAATAATGTATTTTTTACGCTGGCAATCGGTCTCGGTGTGATGTGGGTTACTTTTGCGGCTTATCAAAAGACGTCAAGCCGCTGGTACGGTGTTTTATTTGCTCTTGGCGGCATGTTATTGGCGGAATATATGAATACAGATTACAGTTCTTTCGGAGTCGCTGTGATCTTTATCCTTTTTTTGGGCAGATGGGCTTCCATCGGCGCGGAACAAAAGAAAACAATAGGGATCAAAATAGGGATGTTTTTGATGTTGTGCCTTCTTTTTTATTATCATTCATGGCCGGTGGAGAGAGTGGCATTGCTTTCCTTTCTTCTGACCTTCTTTTTTTATTCGGGGAAAAAGACAGGCATCCTGCTTGCAGGAAAGGCGGAGAAGGTGATTCAGTATGCGTTTTATCTGTTTTATCCGGTGCATCTTTTGATCCTTGCTTGGATCGCTTATGGAAGGGGGTAGAAAATGCCGGAATTTAATAAGGAGCAGGAGGCGGCGATCCGGCATACAAAGGGACCCTGCCTTGTGCTTGCGGGACCGGGCAGCGGAAAGACAACGGTCATCACCCACCGGACAAAACGGCTGATCGAGGAGGAGGGGATATCACCCTCGAATATTTTAGTCATCACATTTACAAAGGCTGCCGCAACCCAGATGCAGGAGCGGTTTTTAGGACTTATGGACGGGATTCCCATGCCGGTGACATTCGGAACTTTTCATGCGATCTTTTTTAAGATCTTAAAATATGCCTATCATTATCGGGCGGAAAATATTATCAGAGAAGATAAGAAATATGAGCTGATTCGGAATGTGGTGGAACAGATGAATCTTGACATCAGCGATGAGCAGGAATTTTGCACGAATATCCTGAATGAGATCAGTACGGTGAAGGGCAGCATGATCGATCTGAAATTTTATTATTCCCAGAATTGCGGCGAAGAAATTTTTAAAGAGATATTCAAACGCTATCAGGACGGATTGATGCGGGCAAATCTCATTGATTTTGATGATATGCTGGTTATGTGTTACGAATTGTTGTCACAAAGACCGGATATTTTAAAAATCTGGCAGGAAAAATACCGCTATATTCTGATCGATGAATTTCAGGATATTGATAAAGTGCAATATGAGACGGTGCGTCTGCTTGCAAAGCCGGAGAACAATCTGTTTATTGTGGGAGATGATGATCAGTCAATTTACCGTTTTCGCGGGGCGAAACCGGAGATTATGCTGAATTTTGAAAAAGATTATTCCGACTGCGCAAAGATTACGCTGGCGACGAATTATCGAAGCGGCGGAAGGATCGTTGCCGCTGCGGGGAAGCTGATCCGCCATAATAAAAAGCGGTTTCAGAAAAATATCCGGACGGTGAAGGAAGACGGAATCGCTCCGGAAATTCTTCAATTCAAGACTGTCTATGAGGAAAGCAATTATATTTTAAAAGAGATTCAGGACTATATAGAGCTTGGGTATCATTATAAAGATATTGCGGTATTGTACCGGACAAATACGAATCCGAGACCGCTGGTGGAGAAAATGATGGAATATAATCTGCCTTTTCGGATCAAGGATATTCTGCCGAATATCTACGAGCACTTTATCGCAAAGGATATGATCGCATATATTCACGCGGCGCTGGATTTTTCAGGAGAGGGCGCAATGAAGCGAAGCGATCTGCTTCGTATCATCAATAAGCCGAAACGGTATATCAGCAGGGATGTCTTTCGCAATCCGACGGTGGATCTGGAAGAATTGCGAAGATTTTATCAGGATAAAGGGTATGTTCAGGAACGGATCTCAAAACTTGCCTACGACCTGAAATTACTTCGGAATATGAATCCCTATGCGGCGTTGAATTATATCCGAAATTCCATCGGATATGAAAAATATCTGGAGGAATATGCTGAGTACCGGAGAATGCAGCCGGCGGAATTGCTGGAAGTGATGGACGAATTGATGGAGGGGGCAAAGCCTTATCAAAATTTTGACGCCTGGTTTGCCCATATGGTGGATTATGGTGAGGAGTTGAAAGAACAGGCAAAACATAAGATGGAAAAACGGGACGGAGTAGAATTTTCCACGATGCACAGCTCAAAAGGTCTGGAATATCGGGTTGTCTTTATCATTGACGCCAACGAATCCATTACGCCTCATAAAAGAGCCCTTCTTCCGGAAGATCTGGAGGAGGAGAGACGGCTTTTCTATGTGGCGATGACAAGGGCTAAGGAATCGCTGCATATTTATTATTGCAATGAACGTTTCGGAAAGGAAGCGGAACCCTCCCGGTTTGTGGAGGAAATCAATGACCGGATGGATGAATTGGAGCCCGGAATGATCACGGTGCATCGCAAATACGGACGAGGCACCATACAAAGGATCAGTGAGGGAAAACTCGTGATCTATTTTGAACAATTAAAAAAAGAACTGGTATTTGACGGGAAGACTTGTCTTTCGCGGGGAATCTTAAAAATATTGAGGAGGTAAGCTATGGGAAAGAAACAGGAAGAATCAGATGATGAAATGTATGTGACACTTGACGTGGAGAACGGACAGGAGGAGTGCGTCGTCATTACGATTTTTGAGGCAGGCGGGCGCGATTACATCGCATTGCTGCCGACAGAGAGCATGAATACGGATGACGGAGAGGTCTATCTCTATCGTTATAAGGAAGATCAGAACGGAAATCCGGAATTGTCCGATATTGAGAGCGATGAGGAATTTGAGATTGTTTCCGACCGGTTTGATGAATGGCTGGATGAACAGGAATATGAGCAGATGAAGGACGAATAACAGTCAAAATACTATTCATTTTTTGGCATCCTTTTGCATAGAATGATATGACAGGAGGATGCTATGTTTCGAAGTTTGATTGAGAGTTTAAAGGAATGGAAACGCAGAGAAAAAAGAAAGCCATTGGTGTTAAAAGGCGCCAGACAGGTAGGAAAAACCTGGCTCATGAAAGAATTCGGAAAACAGGAGTTTGAAGAATATGTTTATTTGCGGTTTGACAGAAAAGATGAAACGGAGAAAATCTTTTCCGGCGGATTGAGAGCGGAAAAAATAATAGACGCCATAAAGCTAAGAACCGGAAAAAAGCTGATACCGGGAAAGACGTTATTGATCTTTGATGAAATTCAGGAATCGTCTAACGCAATTATGAGCTTAAGCGTTTTTGGAGAAGAAGCCCCGCAATATCATGTGATAGCTGCGGGGTCTTTGCTTGGTCTGCGCATTCATCGGGGAAATGCATTCCCTGTGGGCAGAGTCGAATTTATGACAGTATATCCCCTTGATTTTAAGGAATTTCTTCATGCCTGCGGCGAGAAACGTCTTATAAGTCTGTTAGAGGAGAAAAAAGCAATCAGAGAAAAATTCAAAGACCGCTATATGGATCTTTTGAGAATGTATTATTATGTAGGTGGAATGCCGGAAGCAGTCAATGCTTATGCAAAGAGCAAGGATGTACGTCTGGTGCGGTGTATACAGGAATCTTTGCTGTATTCCTATGAACTGGACTTCACAAAACATATGGATGAGACGGCGGCAAGTTCTGTCAGCAACTTGTGGCATGAAATTCCCTGTCATGCAGGCAGGGACAGATCCGGTTTCGGAAGTTTTCCGTCTTCGGAACTTCATTGGCTGGTCGACAGCGGGCTTGCCTATGTGATACGCAGATCCGTACCGGAAAAGAAATTATTCGTGCGTGGGAAAGATGAGTCGGAGTATAAGGTCTTTATGCTGGATGTGGGACTTATGGGGGCAATGCTGGGACTGAATGCAAGACTTGCCGTGTATGGAAACCGGTTATTCGGAGAGTATCAGGGGGTTCTAACGGAACAATATGTATTTCAGCAGCTTCAGGGAAATGAGGGAGAGATTTCTTACTGGGTTCCCTCAACAGCAGGGGGGAAGGTGGATTTTGTGCTGGAAAAACGGGATGAAATGGTTCCGGTAGAGATCGCGCTGGACAGTTGTAATGAAAAATTTCCGGGTGGATTAAAGGCATTTTGCAATCAATATAAGCCGGAAACGGCAGTCAGAATATCGGAATCGGAGGTATATGTGAAAGATTGGATGGTCAATATACCTTTATATGGAATCGGGATAAAAATATAAAAAAAACAGTTGATTTTCTATTAAAATATAGTAAAATAAAGAGGTATGCGAAAAGCTTCACAGAACGTTTCAAAGGAAAATATCAGGAGGAAAAATTTAGTGGCTACAAGTGGTTCTGGTAATGACCAGATGAGAGAAAGCAGACCTAGAACGAACAATTACGACAGGGAAGGAAGATCTGCAGGAAACAATGGCGGATATAACGGCGAGAAGAGAGGTTATAAGCCGAGATCAGACCGGGATGGTGACAACAGGTCCAGATCAGATCGTGGAAATGGAGAATATAAGCCGAGATCAGACCGGAGTAATGGAGAATATAAGCCGAGGGGTGACCGTGGAAACGGAGAATATAAGCCGAGAGGAGACCGCGCAAACGGAGAGTATAAGCCGAGAGGAGACCGTGCGAACGGAGAATACAAGCCGAGAGGTGACCGGACGAACGGAGAATATAAACCGAGACCAAATTCCGGATTTCACAAGGGAGCAAATTCCCGTCCGGATTTCGATAAAGATGACGATGAGCAGCGCGAGGTAAGAAGAAAGCCGGCAGCGCGTGATTCCAAACCAAAGGAACAGCAAAGCGAAAAGAGTGAAGTTAAAAATCGTCTTGAGAAAGAAAAGAAAGCCATGAAGAAAAAGCAGGATAATTCCAGAAAAGATTCCAAGCCGAAACATCAGGCAAAACCGAAGAGAAGCGGAAATGTGGACTGGACAAGGGCTTATGAGAATGATTCTTACGATGACGATGACTTTGATGCATATTATTAGGAATAATAAAAAGCGCAATCTGAATGATAAAGATGATTCCGATTGCGGCATTGATATTATAAATGAAGTATAGAGAAAGAAGGTTATCTTATGACACTGGAAGTGTTGCAGAAAGAAATGATCGCAGCCATGAAGGCGAGAGACAAGGAGAGAAAGGAAACGATCTCATCACTGGTTTCCGCAGTGAAAAAACTGGCGATTGATGAAGGAACAAGAGATCATATCGAGGAGGAGCTTGTTGATCGCGCGGTGTTAAAAGAATTAAAGACCGTTAAAGAACAATTGGATACCTGTCCGGATGATCGTGCCGAGCTTAAGGAAGCATATCAGAACCGCTATCAGGTCATTTCGGAATTTGCTCCGAAGATGATGAGCGAGGATGAGATCAGAGAAGTGCTTACAACCAAGTTTGCCGAGGTTGTGGCAACAAAGAATAAAGGTCAGATCATGAAGGCAGTGATGGCGGAATTAAAAGGAAAAGCGGACGGAAAAGCGATCAATCAGGTGGTTGCAGAGCTTTGCAAATAATTTTGTAACAGGCGGCGGTTGTTTTGAAAAAGAGCAGCCGCTGTTCTTTTTTATGAGCAGGCGGGCAGGATGTGATCGCCTGTGGGCGAATGCGCTCCGTGCGGCGGTCAGGAGGTGATACATTTTTCCGGTCCGATTAATGCGCGGGTGCATACAAGGAGTGATAATGAGCGAATTATATGATACGACAAAGGAGAGGGAACGACTGATCTTAGTCGGAGTCAATACCGATGACGATGAGAGCGGAACAAGAGAGTCCTTAGAGGAACTGCAGGAACTGGTGGATACGGCAGGCGCCGAAACCGTGGGAACAATGATCCAGAACCGGGAAAAGATACAGTCCGGGACTTATATCGGAAAGGGTAAGATCCAGGAATTGAAAAATGCGGTGGCGTTGATGAATGCGACAGGAATTGTCTGTGATGATGAATTATCGCCGGCACAGTTGAAAAATCTGGAGGAAACGCTGGATACGAAGGTGATGGATCGGACGCTGGTGATTCTTGATATTTTTGCCGGAAGAGCGCTTACGAGAGAGGGAAAGATACAGGTAGAGCTTGCCCAGTTAAAATATCGGGCAGCAAGACTGGTGGGATTGCGAAGCTCTCTTTCCAGACTGGGCGGAGGAATCGGCACCAGAGGACCGGGAGAAAAGAAACTGGAGATGGACAGACGTCTGATCAACGACAGGATCGCCGTATTGCGGCGGGAAGTGGAGGATCTGGAACATCACAGGAATCTGGCAAGGGAAAAACGGAAAAAGAATCCCATTCCCGTCATTGCAATCGTTGGCTATACCAATGCAGGAAAGTCCACGATGTTAAACCGGCTAACCAATGCCGGTATATTAGCGGAAGATAAATTGTTTGCGACACTGGATCCCACAACGCGTAATTACCGGTTTGAGAGCGGTCAGGAAGTCTTATTTACCGATACGGTGGGATTTATAAGAAAGCTGCCCCATCACCTGATCGATGCCTTTCATTCGACCTTAGAGGAGGCGAAATATGCGGATATTATCCTGCATGTCGCAGATGCTTCCTCACCGCAATTGGATGCCCATATGGATACAGTTTATGAAACCTTGCGATTATTGGAGGTAAGCGATAAGAAGATCGTTACATTTTTCAATAAGACAGATCTGATTCCTGCGGGAGAGGAAAAGATCCTTAAAGATCTAAGGAGCGATGAAACCGTAAGCGGTTCCGTAAAAACAGGACAGGGAATGGAACGGCTGATTGAGGTTCTGGAACGTTTGGCAAATGATCGCAATACGGAGATCGAATGTGTGATCCCTTATTCGGAAGGGGGAAAATTGCAATTGATCAGGCGTTACGGGACATTGCTGTCCGAGGAATATGTACAGGAGGGAATTCGTGTGCGGGGGATTATTCCGAAAGAATTGGAGGGACAGTTATGAATATGAAATTGATCGCGGCAGTGGATAAGAATTGGGCAATCGGCTGCGAAAATAAGCTTCTGGTGCAGATTCCGGAAGATATGAAGAACTTCCGGCAGATGACGGTAGGAAAGACGGTTTTGATGGGATATCGGACGTTACAGAGCCTTCCGGGAGGTCTTGCGCTGCCTCAGCGCAAAAATATCGTATTGACAAGAAAAACAGAGCCAAAGGGAAAGAATATCCTCTTTGCGCACAGCGTTTCGGAAGCATTGGAGCAATGCGGTGAAGAGGAAGTTTATGTGATCGGCGGTGAAAGTATTTACCGTCAGTTCCTGCCTTATGTTTCCGAGGCATATATTACCTATATCGATCATGCTTATCGCGCAGATACCTATCTTGAAAATCTGGATCAGAGTGAGGAATGGATGCTGACAGAAGAGAGCGAAGAACAGACCTACTTTGATCTGGAATATTATTACCGGATTTATCGGAAAAAATAAATCGGGCAGGGAAGGAAATCTAATCGAGTAGGAGCGGGATTTTATCTCCCTCCTACTCGATTTTCGCACCTGCGAACAGCTCGAAGCACAGCCTCTCGCTGTTCTTGCGGGCATCTAATGCCAGCTTGTG
>CADBTR010000139.1 GCA_902797675.1 uncultured Lachnospiraceae bacterium | reverse complement strand
GAGATTCAAACTCCCACCTACGTAAGTTTCCTTTCTTTACTCACCACCTATAGAGGTGGGAGATTGAATCGGAGTGCCGTTCAATCGGAGTGCCGTTGAAAAATTTGTATGGAAGATTGGAAGGATAAGTGTTATAATGAAAACATAAAGAAAGCGTGAAGTGAGGTGAGGACAAGTGAGGACAATCAGTATCGGTGCACAGGGATTTGAATTTTTAAGAGAAAATGATTGCTTTTATGTGGATAAGACAGATTTTATCCGGGAATGGTGGGAGTATAAGGATATTGTCACTCTCATTACCCGTCCCAGACGTTTCGGCAAGACATTGAACATGGATACCCTGAATTGTTTCTTCTCAAATAAATATGCGGACAGGGCAGATTTATTTGAAGGATTGAATATCTGGAAAGAAGAGAAATATCGAAAATTGCAGGGAACTTATCCGGTTATTTTTTTGAGTTTTGCTTCTGTGAAGGAGACGAAATTTGAAGCGGCGGCACACCGGATCATGGATCTGATCTGCAACCTCTATGAACAATATGACTTTCTGTTGGATTCGGATCAATTAAGCGAGACGAGAAAAGAAAAATACCGGCAGAGATGCCGGAAGATTGAGGAGTCAACGGTGGCGGATTCCTTGAATTTTTTATCGGAGATGCTGCAGCTGCATTTTTCCAGGAGGGTAATCATTCTTTTGGATGAATATGACACTCCTCTGCAAGAGGCTTATGTGAGCGGTTATTGGGAAGAAATGGTAGCGTTTATCCGAAGTCTGTTTAATGCTGCGTTTAAGACGAATACGCATCTGGAGCGGGCAATTATGACCGGTATTACGAGGGTGAGCAAGGAATCGATATTTTCTGATCTGAATAATCTGGAAGTTGTCACGACGACATCCGAAAAATATGCCACGGCATTTGGATTTACGGAAGAAGAAGTTTTTGCTTCCATGGAAGAATTTGGTCTTGCTAATCAAAAGGAACTTGTAAAAAAATGGTATGACGGTTTTACCTTTGGCGATGTGACGGATATTTATAATCCATGGTCTATCACAAAATATCTGGATAAAAAAAGATTCGCCCCGTATTGGGCAAATACCAGTTCCAACAGTCTGATCGGGTTGCTTATCCGGCATGGAGAGATTGAAGTTAAACAGACAATGGAAAATCTTTTGCATGGCGGATTTGTGGAAACAATGATAGATGAGGAAATTATTTTCAAGCAGTTGGATAGTGATGATGATGCCATATGGAGCCTGATGATGGCAAGCGGGTATTTAAAGATTATTGATATCACGGAGGAGCCGGAGACATTTCGCAGAACGTATCGTTTAACTCTTACGAATCTCGAAGTAAAGATCATGTTTGAAGATCTGATCGCTGATTGGTTTGCGGCTCCGGAAATTCCTTATAATAGATTTCTTCGCGCCATGCAGACTGCCAACTTACGGGAAATGAATATCTACATGAATGAGATCCTGTTGGAAATGGTCAGCAGTTTCGATACGACAAAGCGCCCATCTGAAAAACTTCATCCGGAACGGTTTTATCACGGGCTGGTATTGGGACTTATGGCGACGGAGCGGAAATATGAGGTTCGTTCTAACGGTGAGAGCGGTTACGGAAGATATGATATCACCATGGTTCCGAAAGATACTGCAAGGGAAAAAGATAAGAATTTGCCAAGTTTTGTCATTGAATTTAAACTATTCAATCCCGATGCTCCCGATTATGAGAAAACTTTGGAAGACACGGCAAGACGCGCTTTAGAGCAGATCGAAGAAAAAGCTTATGATACGGCAATCTTAAGCAGGGGAATTACGAAAGAGCAGATTTATCATTATGGATTTGGATTTGAGGGGAAGAAAGTGTATATCGGGATGGATAGGTGAATGTTTTGAAAATATAGGACTAACTGTTAAGTAACTAAAAACATAGTAAAACATATACAGAAGCGGTCAAATGTGTTTGCACAAATTCTTTTGTATATGGACTTAGCAGTAGGTTTCAAGCCTAAGTGAGTGCTGACAGTGAAAGCTGCTCTGCACGATGAACTACGATAGAGAGGAAAGGTAAAGACACACCTGCGGATGTACTTTCAGTCCGCTGCTCTGTGAGTGCCAACCAAGAAACACTGCTAATGGCTTGCGGTGATAACAGGGAAACACATGAACTTCTCTCCGTCATTGGCAAGAAGGACAATTCTCCGAAAGGAAGGTGTCAGAAATGACAAGTTACAGTTTTGTGTTGGACGCTGACGGAAAACCGTTATCCCCAACAAAAGAAGTCAAAGCGTGGTATATGATACGAGTAGGAAAAGCTACTCTTGTATCAAAGTATCCTATGATGATTCAGCTTAAACGCTCAATTCCAGAAGATGAAATCTGTAAGGATGAAATTCGTTGTGGAATTGATGACGGTGGACTGCATGTAGGCATTGCTTTGGTTCAGAAATGCAAGACTAAGAATAAGGTCTTATTCAAAGGAACTATCGAACAGCGCAATGATGTGAAGCACCTCATGGAAGTTCGCAGAGGTTATCGAAGGTATCATAGACAGCATAAACGGTATCGCAAGGCAAGATTCGATAATCGCAGTTCTTCCAGACGAGAAGAGAGGATAGCACCGAGCATTTTACAGAAACGTCAAACCATAACGAGAGTCATCCATCACTTGAATAAATGGATAAATATTACTACATACTGGCTTGAAGATGTTGCGATAGATATAAGGACATTAACAGACGGATATAAGCCGTATAGGTGGCAGTATCAGAAATCTGATAGACTTGATGAAAACATCCGAAAAGCTGTTATTCTAAGAGATGGTTGTAAGTGCGTGGAATGTAGTAAAACAAACACTGTTTTAGAAGTACATCATATTAAGCCTCGTAGATTAACTGGTTCTAACACATTAGGTAATTTGATTACGCTTTGCAGTAGGTGTCATCAGAAAACGGAAGGAAATGAAGAACAATATATGCAGCATTACTTTGATATGCTTAATTCTTCAGATAATAAAAACTTAAATTATGCAAGTTATGTAATGATTGGCAAAAGTTGGTTACGAGAAAGATTATCAGAATTAGGTATTCTACACCTTACAACTGGCGGAAATACAGCAAATAAGCGTATAGACTGGGGTATAAAAAAATCGCATAGCAATGATGCTATATGTATCACGGATTTGTCTCCTGATACTGCTGATGTTTTAGAATATACAATTAAACCTATGCGTAGACAAAGCAAAGCAAAGACAGATAATGTTTTAGGAATAAAGCATAGGGATTTAGTTGAGTATACATTCAAAAATGGTGAAACACACAGAGGATATGTGACAGCATTATATCCGGAACAAACAGCATTAAATTTTCAGAGCCCTACAAAGCATTGTAAAAAAGTAAATGCAAAGAAATGTAGACTGCTTTGGAAATACAATAAAATTTATTGGCTGCAGAATATAGTTTAAACATATTTGACTATATTTACGCACAAATAAACATACTTTAGAAAGGAGGTGCCGCCATGGATAAAAAATCATTAATCAGTTGTCAGAGGTAAAGCAGATCTCTTTGCGTGAGGCAATGGATATTTATTATAAGAGCAGATTGTCACAGCAGATCAATGATTCATTGTTTTTATTGTTTTTGGAACACCTGCTGATAAACCGGGATCAACAGGTGTTCCAGTCGATTTTTCAGTTGCAGACAAAACAGGTCTTTTATATTTCTTCCGCAAACGAAATATTCTTTGCCGGAGTGATCCTGAATATATTCCGGAATGTTCTGTATAAACTCCGCGATAGAAGCCATTTCTTTTTGGAGAAGCGGAACAACTTGTAAGATCGCTTTTTCCATAAGTGGATATTGTTCATGAAGTTCCAGAAATTCTCTTGCGGAATAAATCTTTCCTTCTTTTGTATATGCGGTCAGTGATTCACAGGCAATGCGGATTGCCTGTTCTTTGTTGCTCATTAATTGCCCGGCTGTTTTCTCTGAGATTCTGTCCGGAGGGAGACTCTTTAATGAAGTTGGATTAAGAGGAGGAGGCGTTGTATCAGAGTTTCAGAAAAATGGGGGAGTATCAGGGTATGAGATGATGTTAAGTATAAAAAGGTAATCCACAACAACATTTGGAAAATGATTTTTTTGGTTTGTGTGTTGACAAAAACATTAAAATATGCTACCATTTCCGATAGTGCTGAAAATGGAAAATGATTTTTAGCAAGAAAAATATGGGGAAAGATAATATTTTGGTAAATTTTGAGGTTTTGATTTTGCTTTACGGAAATCAAAAAGAAATGGAAGAATTCAGAAAAAACGAGGGTTAGACGGCTCCGCAGAAAGCTGAAGGAATATATATGATTGAAAAATGTCGCTGAAAGAAACGATAGTGGCGAAGCTATGCCTAAAATTTGGAGAATGATTATAATAAGTGAAATGACGATAATGAGAGAATATTTGAGATAAAACAAGGTGAGATATATAGAGGGCATAAGGAAACTTTTTGGAACTTACATACATGACTGAGGCGTTTGAGACGAACTGGATGTCCGCTGTTGGTGCAAATATCAATGAGGTGGAGTGGCAGGTAGCAGAGAAGGTCGGCGTCAAATATGCGGTAGCTCTTTCATGCGGTACAGCGTCTCTGCATCTTGCGATGAAACTTGGAACATGGATCCTGTGGCTTTGGAGAAAGTGTTCGAGCTATATCCGGAGGTAAAGATCGTTGTGATCGCACATCTGCATGGTACGCCGGGGAAAATCGATGAGTTGAAAAAAGTCTGCGATGCGCACGGGGCGCTGATCGTGGAAGACGCCGTGAAGTCGTTGGGCGCTACCTATATTATAGCGTTGAAAAACCTCAAATACAAGAGATTCGCCGAAGGTTGACAACCGGAAACCAATCTTACTTGACAGTGAGCACATATCTGCCTGATATTAACTTATCATATCAGGCTGTTCTCTTAGATGTGCTGTTAATATAAATCTGCTATTATGTGTTCCTTCCTTACGGGCTGTTGATGGCTATGTATAGGGATAATAAAATGTAGCTATAATATACAAGTAGTGCTACTAATGCAAAATCGGGAAGCACCTTGAAAATCAAAAATGAACATTATCCCTCGGAATGTGATGGGCTGTAACGAAATGGCTTTTTTCTGTAACGAAATTGGGTGTTTAAGACAGAAT
>CADBTR010000138.1 GCA_902797675.1 uncultured Lachnospiraceae bacterium | reverse complement strand
TTATTCAGATAATTAAGCAGATTGCCAAAATCTCTGATTTTGTGCAAGTCGCTTATGCAGTAGCTAAACTATCGTTATTAGAGGAGCAGATATGCAATTTACAAAGATTTATTTTGATATGGACGGCGTGTTGGTGGATTTTGACCGGGGAGTGGAAGAACTGGCGCATCATGAATCCCTGAATCAGGGAATTTCCACAGATGAGACGGATAGTGAAATGTGGGATGCGGTGCGCACCGTAGATCATTTTTATGCAAGGCTGGAGCCTATGGAGGGGGCGTTGGAATTATTTCACAGGTTGGATCAGAAATATCCTGGAACTTGCGAGATCCTTACCGGTGTTCCAAAGCCGAGAAGACGGATTGCCCATGCGGCGGAGGATAAAAAGGAATGGATACGTGCTCATCTTGGAGCAGAGGTGATTGTCCATACGGTATATAAAGAAGAGAAGAAAAACTTCTGTACAGGACCGGAATCGGTGCTGATCGATGATTTTGACCGGAATATTAATGCATGGAAGGCATGCGGAGGAACGGGAATCTTGTACCGGCACGGGGAGACCGATGTGGAAGAAATTTTGAGTACGTTGGAACGGTGAAAAATATAAAAACGATTATTAATATAGTTAGAGGAGCCAGATAATAAACTATGGTTATTAGAGGAGCCAGATTCCGTTAGCACCTGTACTTTAGGTGGTTACGGGATCGGCATCCGACCGGACTTATTTAGATAATAAACGAACGTTATTAGAGGAGTAAAGAAAAAATGAGTGAACAGGTTACAAAAGCAGATGGAGGGCAGGCAGCCTTACAGGAAAATAAAATGGGAGTCATGCCGGTAAAGAAACTGGTGGTGTCCATGTCGGTACCCATGATGATATCCATGCTGGTGCAGGCGTTGTACAATGTGGTGGACAGCGTGTTCGTATCCCGTATCAGCGAAGATGCGCTGACGGCCGTTACGCTGGTATTTCCCCTGCAGAATCTGATGATTGCCATCGGTTCCGGAACGGCGGTGGGCGTCAATGCATTGGTATCCAAATCATTGGGAGAAAAGAAATTTGATCTGGCGGATCGCGCCGCCAACAGCGCGGTATTATTATCTTTATTCAGTTATTTCTTTATGCTGGTTGTAGGGCTTTTCGGCGTGGCGCCGTTTATCGCGTCCCAGACAGATAATCCGGCGACAAGACAACTTGGCTGTGATTATGGTATGCTGATCGCCTGTTTCAGCCTCGGCGTATTTTGCCAGATCATGTTCGAGCGGCTCTTGCAGTCTACCGGACTTACGATTTATTCCATGATCTCGCAGATCACCGGCGCAGTGATCAATACCGTATTGGATCCGATCCTGATCTTTGGCTTATTGGGATTTCCGAAGTTCGGGATTAAGGGAGCAGCTTACGCAACCATCATTGGTCAGACCATTGCGGCATGTATCGGATTATTTTTGAATTTAAAGAAAAATAAAGAATTGCATTTTTCCGTGAAGAGAGTATTTACCATAGACACAGAATCCATAGGCAGGATTTATGCGGTAGGCGTTCCGTCTATTCTGATGATGTCTATCGGTTCTATTATGACCTATTCGATGAACCGGATTTTGAAGACCTTTTCCGATACGGCAACTGCGGTATTCGGCGCTTACTTTAAATTACAAAGTTTCTTCTTTATGCCGGTGTTCGGTCTGAATAACGGAACGATTCCGGTGCTTGCCTATAATCTTGGAGCAGGAAAAAAACAGCGTATCGATGAAACTTTGAAATTTTCATTAAAACTTGCCGTGGTGATCATGACTCTCGGCACAATTTGTTTTGAATTAATTCCGGATACCTTGCTGTCTTTTTTCGATGCTTCCGCGCATATGAAAAAAATCGGAATTCCGGCGATGCGGATCATAGCCATCCATTTCCCGTTTGCGGCAATGTCCATTGTTTTGGGATCGGTATTTCAGGCATTTTCAAAAAGTATCTATTCCCTGATTGTTTCTCTTTGCAGACAGCTTCTGGTGCTGATCCCGGTGGCCTATGCGTTGTCCCTTACGGGAAATGTAAATTATGTATGGCTTTGCTTTCTGGTTGCCGAGGTCGTATCGCTTTCGCTGACGGTGCACTTTTTTAAGAAAGTATACAGGCAGTTATTCGGAACAACATAGAACACTGACCGGAATCAAAACGAAAGGATAAAAAAGATATGCTGTATATCATGAGACATGGAAGAACAGACTGGAATAATTTAAGAAAATTACAGGGTAAAACAGATATTCCTTTAAACGAAGAAGGCAGACAGATGGCGAGAGAGGCGTCGGTTAAGTGCAGAGAGATCCATCTTGATGTTTGTTATTGTTCCCCTCTTTCAAGAGCCAGAGAAACGGCGCAGATCGTTCTGGAAAACAGAGAAGTGCCCATCATACCGGATGAGAGACTGGAAGAGATGGGATTCGGGATTTACGAGGGCGTTGCAAATGCCGGAAGACAGCCGGATTCACCTATGCGTGTGTTTTTTCAGCAGCCGGAAAATTATATTCCGGGAGAGGGAGGAGAAACCTTCGAGGAATTATTTGCGAGAACCGGAGCGTTTTTGCGGGAGATGGTATATCCGAAGATGGATGAAGGGCAGGATATTCTGATCGTGGGACACGGAGCTATGAATGCAAGTATCATCTGTCAGGTGAGAAAACTTTCTTTGGAACATTATTGGGATGAGGGATTGCAGAATTGCAAACTGATCCCGCTGATCCCGTAACATGTAACGATTGAACGGCACTCCGATTCAATCTCCCACCTCTATAGGTGGTGAGTAAAGAAAGGAAACTTACGTAGGTGGGAGTTTGAATCTC
>CADBTR010000137.1 GCA_902797675.1 uncultured Lachnospiraceae bacterium | reverse complement strand
TCAGAATCGTCTGGAGCATACGCAGTCCAGTCTGGGGGCGACCACCGAGAATATGACCAGTGCGCTGTCACGTGTGACAGATGTGGACATGGCGGAGGAAATGACAAATTATACGACATACAATGTGATTACGCAGGCGGCAACGTCGATGCTTGCGCAGGCAAATCAGATGCCGGATAAGGTGTTGCAGTTATTACAGTAGGTAGTATAATTCGGAGACGAATGGAGGTTTACCATGACAGAGGAGAAGATCAAAGAATATTCCTTAAGAATTTCTCAATGCACCAGAACAGAGCTGGTGGTGATCACGGATGAGATCATTATTGATTATGTGAAAGATGCAAAGGCGTCATTTGCGGAGGGGAACAAAGAGCAGTTCTGGTTTGCGCTGAATAAGGCGAGACAATTTGTAAATGAGCTGGCTTCGGCTCTTGATATGAGGTTTGAAATTTCAAAGCAGCTGATCAATCTTTATTCTTACGTCAGAAGCTGTCTGTTTCGGGCGGACATCCGGTTTTCGGATGAGGAACTTGACGAAGTGATCAGTATTATCACAAGATTGAAGGATTCTTTTGTGGAGGTTGCAAAATCCGATCATTCCGGAAGTGTGATGGAACACAGCCAGAAGGTTTATGCGGGATTAACGTATGGTAAGGGAAGTAAATTGAATGAGATCGTGATGTAGGAGGGATAGTTGAAAAAGCCGGAGAGATCCGGCTTTTTCTTATACTTAGAGTCAAAACAAAAGTTGTCCATGATGGTACGCTAAAAAGTCCGGTATTTGGAGGAATTACTCCAAAAGAACTGTCAGATTGGCTTATCCGATGTATATTGTGCCAAGTAATTTGGCTGTGAGAAGTGACTGAATTTAGACAAATAAATGTAATTTGTCAGTAGAAATATTTTCCGGAATGTGGTATCATAGAGGAAGTATATCTTGATATAAAAAGTTGATTTGGAGGTTCATATGGAAGACTTGAATATTATCACGGAAGATGACAGATATGTATTTGGGAAAGGCTGCCATTACGAGATCTATCGAAAACTGGGTGCACATATGATGACATTGGACGGGAAGAAAGGCGTGTACTTTGCAGTCTGGGCGCCTCATGCAGAGGAAGTAAGCGCAGTCGGTGATTTTAATGAATGGGATCCGGAAAGCAACAAGATGCATATGCTGGAAGAATCGGGAATCTGGGAAGTGTTTATTCCGGGCGCGAAGAAATGGGACAAGTATAAGTTTGCGATCCGGACAAAAAAAGGAGAGCTTTTGTACAAGGCGGATCCGTATGCGTTTCACGCGGAGCTTCGCCCGGGAAATGCATCTAAGGTAGCGGATGTGGATCATTTTAAATGGAGCGATGATAAGTGGCTGAAAAAGCAGGAAACGGAAGATCGCTATCAGCAGCCGATGGCGATCTATGAGATGCATCCGGGTTCCTGGAGGAAAGATTTCGACCGGGGAGAGGATGGATTCCTTGATTATAAGACCATCGCAAATGAATTGATCCCATATCTGAAAGAGATGGGATATACCCATGTAGAACTGATCGGCGTGGCAGAGCATCCTTTCGACGGTTCCTGGGGATATCAGGTGACCGGTTATTATGCTCCGACATCCCGTTACGGCGGTCCGGACGAGTTTATGTATTTTGTCAATCAGATGCATAAGAACAATATCGGCGTCATTCTCGACTGGGTACCGGCGCATTTTCCGAAGGACGCCCACGGGTTGGCGGAATTCGACGGCGAATGTCTGTATGAATATCAGGATCCGCGCAAGGGAGAGCATGCGGACTGGGGAACAAAAGTATTTGATTATGAGCGGACGGAGGTATCAAACTTCCTGATTGCAAATGCGCTGTTCTGGACAGAGGTATATCATGTGGACGCCCTCAGAGTGGATGCGGTGGCTTCCATGCTGTATCTGGATTACGGCAGACGGGATGGAGACTGGGTTCCGAATAAGTACGGTGACAATAAGAATCTGGAGGCGATTGAATTCCTGAAACATCTGAACAGTATTATGAGTAAACGGAGCAGGAGAGCATATCTTATCGCTGAGGAATCCACCGCATGGCCGAAGGTTACGGGCGCCGTGGAGGATGACGGTCTTGGATTTGCTTTTAAATGGAACATGGGCTGGATGAATGACTTTTTGGAATATTGCAAGTGTGATCCTCTGTTCCGCAAGGGAAATCACAATAAGATGACCTTCAGTATCTCCTATATGTCCGCGGAGAATTATATCCTTGTCATCTCTCATGATGAGGTGGTGCATCTGAAGTGTTCCATGGTCAATAAGATGCCGGGATATATGGTGGATAAGTTCGCGAATCTGAGAACCGCCTATACGTTTATGTTCGGACATCCGGGAAAGAAACTGCTCTTTATGGGACAGGAGTTCGCCCAGCTTCGGGAATGGAGTGAAAAGAGGGAACTTGACTGGTTCCTGTTGAATGAGCCGCTTCATAAAGAGGTACAGGATTATGTGAAGAAGCTGCTTCATCTGTATCGGAAATATCCGGTGCTCTATATGAATGACCGGAATTATGAAGGATTTGAGTGGATCAATGCGGACGACTCGGCAAGAAGTATTTTCAGCTTTATAAGAAAACAACCGGATACTTATAAGGGCGCACTGCTGTTTGTATGCAACTTTACGCCGATGAGCAGAGAAGATTATTGTGTCGGCGTACCGCAGAAAGGCTTCTATAAGGAAATATTATCCAGCTATACGCTTACGACGGAGGAGGATAATATGGAAAGCGCGAAGGAGAAAAATGCGGCGCTGTCTCTCAGAAGATTCAAGGCTGTAGAAGGGGAGTGCGACGGTCTGCCGTACCGGTTGAATATTCATCTGAGACCGTACGAGTCGTTGATTATTGCGTTTTAAGGGAGATTCGCATGATTGAGAGAGCGATCCAAAGCCCGGTGCAAGATAACTTGCGCCGGGCTTTTCGGGTTGCTGCTTTAAATGTCGCATGGCTTTAGCCCTGCGACCTGCTTGCTGGAGGCGGCAGCAATTCCCGTAGGTCGGAGATTCAAACTCCCACCTACGTA
>CADBTR010000136.1 GCA_902797675.1 uncultured Lachnospiraceae bacterium | reverse complement strand
TTTCTTTTCCTGTTGTGCACCGATCGTCAGAGCGTCTGCCTTGATGTTGTCGATCAGTCGGGGATTTCAGTGCGTGTGGCCGGCTATAGCGTTAAGTGCAGAGTCCTCTATGATCGCCTTCGAACTACCGGCGCATTGGAGCTTGTGAACAACGTATGAGATCACTTCTTCGTCGGAGAGTCGGGCGTAGTTGTAATGGATCGTGATGCGCTGTCTTAAGGCTTCATGGATCGGTTTCCTGAGGATCGCGTTCAGGTGTGACTCACCGCAGAGGATCAGGGTAAAGCAGTTCACAGAGTTGTAGCCGTAATTCATGAGCATTTTGATATCATTCAGGGTGCCTGTCGAAAGTTCCTGCGCTTCATCAACAGCTAGGATCAGAGGCTGGCGCTTCTCGTGGTAGAGATAGTAGATCTGTTCCTGGATCGCCTTGAACATGACGGTCTTTCCGCCCTTGTCACGTAGTCCTAGAACCAGGCAGAGCTGCTTATAGAACTCGGCAAGGCTGATGGTAGACAGGCAGATGTACTCCATGTGATAGAGACTGGGATTAAGATCTTTGGCAAAGCAGCGCAGAGCGTAAGATTTGCCCATGCCCGGGCTCGCAGTAAAGAGCCCGATGCCCCGGACATCCTTTAGGTAGTGACTGCTAAATAATTAACAGTTCATTGTAGCCACTGTGCTTTTGTCGCTTCGTTATGTATCACCACTATCAGTCCGATTAGGTAGTTAAGCAATAAAACTACGAACATTGAAAACTGAAAAACCTGTTGATTTTCTTGATTTTCAGCCATTTTTCGCTTGCAAATGTAGCGACAAACGATTTTGAACTGTCCGCTGAAGAGGTGTTTTGTCATTACAAGGATCGATGGAGCATTGAAACGTACTACAACTACGTTCGCAATGATGCAGATTTCAACGCTTTATATCAGCAGGATTATTTCTGTATGCAGGGCTTAAGTTTTATAGTTACGATTGCCGGCATGATTTACTATGATGTCAAAAGCGTTGCTGACGAATCCAAACTATCAGTTAAGGAAATCATGCGTGAGATGAAGAAACTTAAGATCGTCTTAAGCGGTAATAAATGGATAGTAGAAAATAAAATCAAAAGCGTTCGTGAGACGGCAGAAAAGGTAGGATTTGATATACCCAAGTATCTGCCCAATAAAGCAGTATCTACCTAAATGCCCTGATAGTTGTGTTCAGATTCCCAAGGTCACGGAAGAGGTAATTGAGTTCAGGGATAATTCAGGATTTTTCTATGAATATGATTGTGATGAAATCTTGGATTTGAAAGACCTATGCTCAGATAAGAGGATTCAGACGATTGGAGTCGTAGGAGATACAGAAATGATTAGGCCGTTGATTGCTTCCGGTGTCAAAGGTATAGATAGGGTGGTTCCTGTAGGAAAGACGATGGATTTTGACTTGTTTTGGGACGGCTATAATCTATCGGAGCGATTAACAAGAACAGTAGTGCTATAGCACGAATTGAATCGGAGTGCCGTTCAAGAAGGAAGAAGTTTCCTGCCGGCTGAAAGATGGTTATTTAATTATCAGCGTTGCCAAGGGAACAGATAATGATAAGAAAGACAAGGATGATAAGTGTCTGCGTCGTGAACGTTATAGCGGCAGTGTTCAGAGAAGCTTTTATGTCGGTGATGCTCTGACTGGGAAAGATATAAAGGCGAAATTTGAACATGGTGTTCTGATGCTGGATCTTCCTAAGATTGAGCAGAAGCAGGCAGAGCAGGAGCATTTGATTCAGATTACCGGGTAATCATATCGTTCTAAAATTGCATAGGTAATACGACGGGAGTCCGGAGAGAAATCTCCGGGCTACTTTTTTAGAAATAGTAATATTATCATTTACAGCATTGGAAATTAAAAAAATTTTTAAATAGTTCTTGACAGCAAATGATTTACTGTCTTATAATTTGAAGTTGCTTAAGGGTGTAGATCTGATCATGGAGTATAAACAGAAAAATTTTATTTATTATGAGATTAATACATCAGTTTTTGATGAACTCATTTTGTGGATTGGACAATTTGGAGGTGACATGCCATGAAAAAAACGATGTGGATTATTTCTTTTCTTGCACTTGCAGGGACAGAAATTGCTCTTCAATTTCTGCCGGAGTTTTAACGATTATCACAGCTGTTTTTCTGAAAAATTCTTTTGTGGCAATGTTGATGGGTTTTGGATACGTTGTTATTATCACGATTATTGTGGTTGTATATTCTTATATGGTTTATAAAAAAGAGCTGGATGGGGAAAGAAAATAAATTTTTTCTAAATATATCGACAGTTTTGTCGATATATTATTTGTTGCAATATTAGTCATGACTAACAAATGAAATAAACAATCATAAAATGCGAAAGTATGTTGAAAAGATTTTTTTGGCTGCTGAGAGAGCAGCCTAAAAATTTGTATAAGGGTTAGAAAAAACTAACCAAAAAGAAGGAGGATTATCATGGAAAATCAAAAGAAACCACCTGAAAATACCGCTTCAGGGAAGAATACCGTAAACCCGAACGCTATGAAATGGCTTATGAAGTTTGCGGGAGGCAGAAAGGGGCAGTTTGGATTAAGCGTTTTTTGCGCATTAATCGGCGTTGCGGCGTCACTTATTCCGTATTTTATTATCGCCGATATTGTAAAAAATCTAATTGACGGCAACAAAGCTGCGGATTTTTATTGGAACAAGTGTCTGCTTATCGGCTTGTTCTGGATTTTACGATATGTATTTCATTCCATATCTACAACACTTTCACACCATGCCACATTCAATGTGCTGGCAGATATCAGAAAAGCTTTGCTTGCAAAGATTGCTTCTCTGCCTTTGGGAACAGTGAGTGCAGGAACAGTCTTCCGGATCTTATAAAAATACAATCTGTGAGCGGGTAGACAGCATCGAGACCACACTTGCGCATATTGTTCCGGAATTTACCTCTAATATCTGCGGCGCAATCGTGATATTCATATATATGCTGACGGTGGATTGGCGAGTGACGCTCTGGTCACTGATTGCCGTCGTACTCGGTTTTGCCGCATTTGCGGTGATGATGTCCAGTATGCCGAAATGGTTTCCGCAAACGGTTGTCAAGTCAAAAATACTCAATGACACAGCAGTGGAATATATCAACGGAATCGAAGTTATCAAGGCATTCGGGCAATCAAAAACCTCCTATGGAAAATTTGTCAAAGCGGCACAAGAGGGGGCGGATTGTTTTATCGACTGGATGAGAAGTCAGAATTTCTGGCAGAATTTCGGTATGGCGAGTTTTCCGGCAACACTGCTTGGAATGCTTCCTGCCGGCGTGCATTTTATGATGAATGGTTCATTGACACAGGCAGATATGATTCTGTTGATCATTCTCTCATTCGGGGTAATGACGCCGTTAATCATTGCCTTCGGTTATACGGATGATATTTCCATGATAAGTATTATTATGGGAGAAGTGGCAGATATCATGGATAAAGAGGATTTAAAACGCCCGGAAAAGTCAAAGGGGCTTCCGGCGGATAACAGCATTGAGCTGTCCGATGTGCATTTCGCATACAAAGAAAAAGAAATCCTTCATGGTGTCAATATGCAGATAAAACCGGGCACAATTAATGCGTTAGTGGGACCTTCGGGTTCGGGAAAATCCACGATTGCCAAACTCATCGCTTCACTCTGGGATGTGAATTCCGGCAGCATTCGTATTGGAAATACGGATTTGAGAGATATCAGTCTTTCCGATATGGGAAAATATATTGCATATGTTTCACAGGAAAATTATCTGTTTAATCTGTCCGTCATGGATAATATCCGCATAGGAAACAGCAGCGCTACCGATGAGGAAGTTATGAACGCCGCAAAACAGTGCGGCTGCCACGACTTTATCATGCAGCTTGAAAATGGTTATCAGACCATTTGCGGCGGCGCGGGCGGACATCTCTCAGGCGGTGAGAGACAGCGTATCGCAATTGCAAGAGCAATGTTGAAAAATGCGCCGATTGTGATTCTTGACGAAGCCACCAGTTACACAGACCCTGAAAGCGAAGCTGTTATTCAGAGCGCGCTTTCAAGACTGATACAGGGAAAAACCGTATTGATGATCGCACACAGACTTTCTACCGTTTCGGACTGCGATTGCATCTATGTAATACAGGATGGAAATGTGGCAGCGGCGGGAACCCACGAAGAATTGCTTCGTGATTGCATGCTTTATAAGAATATGTGGAATGCCCATATATCCGTAAAAGATAATGAGGAGGTGCCGGCATGATTAAAACATTAGGAAAATTTTTTCGTTTTTGCGGAGAAGAAAATCATAGAAAATTCAGACTTGCCATTATTTTGGGCGTAGTGTCCTCTCTGTTTCTGGCACTCAGGATTCCTGCGGTCTATGTAGTGATAAAAGATATGCTTGAGGGTACGATGACGGAAAAAACAGGCTGGATCGGATGCGGTATTGTGGCATTGTCCATTCTTTTGCAGACTTTTATCAATATGAAGACCACAATGTTGCAGACAGAGGCAGGTTATCATGCAGCCTCACAGAAGCGGATTGAGATTGCAGAGCATCTGCGCTATGTGCCTATGGGCTATTTTAATGAAAATGGGCTCGGCAGCATTGCATCGGTGGCGACAAATACCATGGAGCAGCTTGCAAATATCGGCACGCGTGTGGTTATGATGGTGACAAAAGGTTATATCACAACAGCGGTTATTATCCTCATGCTATTTATTTTTGACCGGCGAATCGCTCTTGTTGCAATGGCAGGATTTTTGCTGTCGATTGCAGTTTCAGGTATTCAGCAAAAAATAATTCAGCCGTATTCCGTAAAAAAACTGACCGCAGATGAGGATATGATAACGAAAGTACTGGAATATGTGCAGGGCATTGCAGAGGTTAAGAACTTCAACCTTTTCGGTTCAAAGATCACCGAGGTAAATTCTGCGGTAAATCTTGCCTCGGCACGCAGTTTTCAGATGGAAAAACCCGCAGTTTTGACGATTTTTGTACAGAATATCATCAACAAGCTGACGGGCGTGATTATTATGCTGCTTTCCCTTGCCTTTTATCTGAATGGAAGCCTTAGCCTTATCTATTGCATCATGATGATACTTTGTTCATTTATGATTTTCGAGGCGTTAGATACTGCCGGG
Source organism: uncultured Lachnospiraceae bacterium (assembly GCA_902797675.1). Taxonomy (GTDB): domain Bacteria; phylum Bacillota; class Clostridia; order Lachnospirales; family Lachnospiraceae; genus CAG-303. The sequence continues at coordinate 3,236 of CADBTR010000136.1, read as the reverse complement.
GCTTACGGAACGCTGCTGCGCGCAATTGATATTTGTGTAAGCAAGGGAAATGAGGCGCTTTCTTCTCCGACCATGAAGATTGACGGCACGGACATTGTTCCGAAAAATTATGAACTCAAAATGCAGGATGTTGATTTTTCCTATGATACCAGAAAGATTATCGACCGGGTGTCATTGACGATACCGGAGAAGAAAGCCACAGCTTTTGTAGGACCATCCGGCGGCGGAAAAACTACGATTACGCAGCTTCTTGCACGTTTCTGGGACACCGATAAGGGTACGGTTACGCTGGGGGGAAATAATGTCAGAGATTATAGCTACGATAGCCTGATGAAGAATTTTGCATTCGTATTTCAGAATGTATATTTGTTTCATGACACAATCGCCAACAATATCCGGTTCGGCGAGCCGGATGCAAGTATGGAAAGGGTGATGGAAGCGGCAAAAAAAGCCTGCTGTCATGAGTTTATTTCGGCACTTCCAAACGGTTATGATACCGTAATCGGAGAGGGCGGCGCAACGCTTTCCGGCGGAGAACGCCAGCGTATCTCCATTGCAAGAGCGATTATGAAAGATGCGCCTGTTATCGTTCTTGACGAGGCAACTGCAAATGTAGACCCGGAAAATGAAATACAGCTTGTCAAAGCAATCGAAGCTCTGACAAGGGAAAAAACCATCATTATGATTGCGCACCGGTTGAAAACTGTTCGCAACGCCGACCGGATTTTTGTCATCGCAAAGGGACATATTGAGCAGCAGGGCACACATGACGAACTCATGCAGCAAGACGGTCTGTACCGGACATTTATCCGGGAGAGAGAAAAAGCGGTGGGATGGAAAATTTCTTAAACAGCTGTTTATGGCAGAAAAAGAGAGGGAAATGACAGGAAGAAAAGTCATTTCCCTTTTTATTTTCAGAAATGAGGTATTTTCCATTGACAAAACAGAATCCATGTGGCATCATAAGTTTATAGGAATATAAACTTATAAACAAAATAAAGGATGATGATATGGGCAGAAAAAATTCAGTTGAAACGAGACAGAGAGTTATTCTAGAAGCGCTTAAGCTTTTTGCTGCGAAAGGATTTGATTCCGTATCACTTGCTGAGATAGCGACAGCTTCTGAAATTACTCCGATGGGACTTTACAAGCATTTTCCCAGTAAACAATCTATTATCGATGCTATCATGGAAATCAGCGACAAAGGGTTTCATGAACGCATGGAAGAAATGAAAGTCGATTTTGATGAGCATCCGGAACCGTATGTCAATATGAGCGAATCAGAGCAGATGGAACGGCTTAAGCAGCTTTTTCTTCATACGCTGGATGATGAACTTCCTGCATTGATGCGAAAACTGATGACGGTGGAGCAGTTTCATATTCCTGAATTTGCGGATGTCTATAATGAACGTTATTGCTTTTCACAGTTTCGCGAACACGAGTCATTATTCGGGCTGTGGATGAAGAAGGGCAGAATGAAAAAGACTGACGCACATTTACTGTCAGTGGAGTATATTTCCCCCGTTATTGTAATGATAAACATTTGCGACAGAACCCCCGATTATAAAGAAAATGCTCTGATGCTTATTGAAGCGCATGTGAAAGAATTCAATAAACATTACATGGTGAAATGAGTATATGGAACAATTGCGGAATTAATTTCAAAAGAAATTAAAAAACATAAAAACATGAAGCAATTATGCTGATTAACAGAAAGAAGGATATAATTATGAAAAAGAAAATTATTTTTGCAGCCGTACTTACGGCTATGGCATTCACCGCTTGCACAAACAATGACAGCAGTTCAAAAAACAGCGCGGAATCTCCTGTAAACACAACGGCATCAGAAAATAATTCCAAGTCGGCGGAAACGGAAAAGCCATCCGATGATACTGATGCAGCAACAGCCTCCGGAAGTGAAAGTCAGACTGAAGTTCAGGAAGAAACAACAAAATCAGAAGCAGCTGAATTTCAGGAGAAATTCAAATCTGACAGTTTCAATGAGCTTCGCAATGTTCTTGACGGTATCAGAACCGAAATAGTTCCGGATCAGGATGATGAAACAAAACTTGCAGCAGTAAAGCAGAGTGCAAATCTGTTATTCTGGGCAAGAGGAACAACGCTTATGGATGAAGAAATAAAGGAATACTGGAGTGAATATACATCTGGTTGGGAACCGGAGGATTTTAAGTCGTTTGGCACAAACTTTGCATTAGTGTACGATGAGTGCAGTGCTGTAGTGGATGGAAGCGATAATGAAATTCTCTCTCAGGCAGGTTTTTCGGAGAATGATTTTGCAGGTCTTGAGCTCCCGCTTGAGCCGATTGAAGCGATCAAGAATGTTGCGGAATAAGAAAATAAACAAAATAGAGAAATTAGTATTGAGGTGATAGTTCTTGACAATAGGGGGATATATTCCTTATAATATTTTGAACGGCAGGGCTAAAGCCATGCGACATTCAAGAGTAATGTAGGAGATGAAAAAAATGGGTCCTCTTATTTTAATTGTTGATGATGATATAAATATAGGAAATATGGTGGAGGAGGCGCTTACAAGAGCCGGCTGCGAAACTATGCGTGCATATTCCGGTACGGAAACTTTGATGGTTATAGAAAGAAGAAGACCGGATCTGGTGCTCCTTGATCTGATGCTTCCGGGAATAACGGGCGAGGAAGTTTTGAAAAAGATACAAGATATTCCGGTTATCGTTGTTTCTGCAAAAGCTGATATTAATGATAAGGTGGGGCTTCTCCTGGCAGGAGCAAAGGATTATGTGACGAAGCCCTTCAGCGTAGAAGAACTGCTGGCTCGTATTACTGTTGCTTTGCGGGATAAGGCGGCAACGTCCATCAGAAATCTATCCTTTCAGGATATTTTTATGGATACGGATTCCCATAGGGTTATGGTGGCACAAACGGAAGTAAAACTTACAAAAACAGAATTTGCTATTTTGAAATTTCTGATGCAGAACCCCGCACAGGTTATAGCCAAGTCCGTGATTCTCGACAGAATAAGCGCAGACACCCCGGATTGTATGGAAAGCTCCCTGAAAGTCCATATCAGCAATCTCAGGAAAAAACTGAAGGAGGCAGGCGGTAAAGACTATATAGAAGCTGTTTGGGGGATAGGATTTAAGATGAATGAAGAGGCTTGAACGGCACTCCGATTCAATCTCCCACCTCTATAGGTGGTGAGTAAAGAAAGGAAACTTACGTAGGTGGGAGTTTGAATCTCC
>CADBTR010000135.1 GCA_902797675.1 uncultured Lachnospiraceae bacterium | reverse complement strand
AGTAAAGAAAGGAAACTTACGTAGGTGGGAGTTTGAATCTCCGACCTACGGGAATTGCTGCCGTTGGCAGCAAGCAGGTCGCAGGGCCAAAGCCATGCGACATTCAACGGCACTCCGATTCAATCTCCCACCTCTATAGGTGGTGAGTAAAGAAAGGAAACTTATGTAGGTGGTGAGTAAAGAAAGGAAACTTATGTAGGTGGGAGTTTGAATCTCCGACCTACGGGAATTGCTGCCGCCTCCAGCAAGCAGGTCGCAGGGCTAAAGCCATGTGACATTCAATATATAAGGAGACAAGAGAGATGGATCATATTACTTCCAAGATGTTGATGTATGGCGATATGCCGAAAGACAGTATTTTAATGGAGTTGAGCGATATTTGCACATGCTTCAGGGAACACAGGCAGTCCAATGATGAACTGATCACCAGAATATACAAGCAGGTGAAACGGCTTCTGGTTGTGGCGACAGAGTATGCGTTTGATAAGAATCTGTGGCAGAATTACCTGACGTTTTTACTGATTACCGATGAAAATCCTTTCAGTATCACCTGCGAAAAGACCGGCGCGGGGAACGGAAGTATCAATGAACTGGTAAAGAAGGATTTTCAACAATATATGTATCTGTTCCATTATGATTTTTCGTGGATCGAGAACGGACTGGGAATTGATTGCTTCCGGAGGATTTCTGATTATCAGGCGATCCGGAAACCGGAATTGATGTATAATAAAAATGTAAGCGAAAAGGTGAGGGCGCTGAGTGAAAAATTAAATGCAGCGGCTGATGTGGATGCGTTTTTTCATGAGGTAACGGAATTCTACCGGGCATACGGAGTGGGAATGTTCGGATTGAATAAAGCATTTCGGATCCGGTCGGTTGAAAACGGCGTGGAATTTTTGCCGATCAATAATATGGAAAAAGTCATGCTTGAAGATCTTGTGGGATATGAGATCCAGAAGAAGAAGCTGGTGGACAATACCCGGGCGTTCGTTGAAGGAAAGAGGGCAAATAATGTTTTGCTGTTCGGAGATTCCGGAACGGGAAAATCTACCAGCATCAAGGCGATTGTTAATGAGTTCTATGATGACGGACTGCGTATGATTGAGATTTATAAACATCAGTTTAAGGATTTGTCAAATGTGATCGCGCAGATCAAAAATCGGAATTATCGTTTTATCATTTACATGGATGATCTTTCCTTTGAAGAATTCGAGATCGAATATAAATTTTTAAAGGCTGTCATTGAAGGAGGCGTGGAGACAAAACCGGAGAATATCTTAATCTACGCCACATCGAACAGACGCCATCTGATCAAGGAAACATGGAAAGACAGGGACGATGTGGAGAATGAAAACGGAATGCATCGTTCGGATACAATGGAGGAGAAATTATCTTTGGTAAACCGCTTTGGTGTGACGATCAGCTATTCAAAACCGGATCAGAAGGAATTCTTCCGGATTGTGGTGGAACTTGCCGGACGCTGCGGCGTGAAGATGGGCGAGGAGCAGTTAAAGCAGGAGGCAAATAAGTGGGAATTAAGCCACGGAGGCATCTCGGGAAGAACTGCAAGACAGTTTGTGGATTATATCAAAGGTATGGAAGAATGAGGTTTGTTTAACGGCATAAGATTCCGGCGAGGAACAGGCTTGCCGCTGTGCCGGAGATGATGCAAAGCAGTGCGCCCGCGATGGTATAACGGGTTTTTGAGATGTTGACGGAACCAAAATATATGCTCAGGCAGTAGAGCATGGTTTCGGAACAGCTCATGATGAGTGAAGCTGCAAAGCCCAGATAGGAATCAGTTCCGTATTCTTTAAAAATATCAAAAAGAAGTCCGTTTGCTGCTGAGGCGGAAAATAATTTGACTGCGGCAAGGGGCAGCAGCTCTTTTGGAAAAGAGGAAAGTCCTATGAGGGAGAAGAAATTCCCCAAAAGACGGCAGAGCGCATCCAGAAGACCGGAGGCGCGAAATACCCGAACCGCAACGAGGAGTCCGATCAGGGTCGGAACAAGAGAGATGGTTGTTTTTAAGCCGGATTGTGCTCCGGCGGTAAAGTCCTCAAAGACCGGACGATGTTTCAGGATACCGACAGCTAATATGTAAGCAGTGGTCAGCGGCAGCAGGATCTGGGACAGGTAAATCAGAAAATTCATCATGAAATATGCTCTTTTGAAATATGCCTTGCCTAAAATATATGAGAAAAATGGTTAGAATAGTCGCGTTTTTGATATATTCACTAATAACAAGAGATCGCAATTGTGAAAAGTGTATAAAATAGGAGAAAAAAACATATTTGTGCTTGTTCAAAATGACAATTCTTGATATAATAGTCTCAATGGTGGGGCATATTCATGATATATGACAAAATGTGCAAATAACACCGAGGAGGCGTGAATATGAAGATTAGAGATTTTTGTAACCTTGACGGTTTGAATGAGGTTTTGCGTAATTGGTCGGAAGCTACCGGCATGTCGAATGTTGTATTGGATGGGGACGGGAAGAATATTTCGGATGAGATCGGCAAGACGGATTTCTGTATGAAGTTGACCAGAAGTACAGAGGAAGGCGTCAGACGTTGTGAGAAGTGCAATCGGGAAGGAAAGGGCGTATATTATTGTCATTCCGGTCTGATGGACTTTTCTATTGATATTGTGGTAAACGGAGAGGTACTCGGTAAAGTGGTTGGAGGACAGATTTTACCGCATGAGCCGGATGAGGCGCAATTTAAAGCTTATGCGCGGGAATTGGGCGTGGATCCGGATGCCTATTATGCTGCTGCGAAACGTGTTGAAGTCCGTTCTGAAACATCGATCAGAGCTTCGGCGAAACTTTTGGGAGATACGGTGAATATGTATGTGAATTCCCAATACATGGAGTATCGCAATAAGTACATTATTGAAGCTTTGAACACAAATATTGACAATGCCGTAAGTCTTTTGAAAGAGATCAATGATAAGTCGAGAGCTTTGGATAAGATTGAAAGCAAGCAGAGGATTCTGGCGCTGAATGCTTCGATTGAAGCCGGAAGAGCGGGAGAGGCAGGAAAAGGATTTGCTGTCGTAGCAAATGAAGTAGGAAATCTTGCGGTGAATTCCGGTGAGGTGAATAAGTCGATCAAGGGTGCTTTGGAAAAACTGACGTCGGTTATGACTCAGCTGGAAGAAGCAAGCGGAAAGTAGGTAAAAACAGGAAAAGAAAGGCAGGGAACATTCAGATTCCCCGCCTTTTTTCTTATTCATTATTCTGATCGTGTTTCTTTAAAATTTCTTCGCATCTTCTCTGGGAAGCTTTCATCTCTTCAGACATGTCCTCGTCCTCGAAAGGTACCGTATCTAATTGATCCAAAAGATTCTCTAATTCTCCGGAATCAAAATATTTGTTTGCGTCCATGCAGCAGACCTCCTTTATGAAATTCCAAACATCGTTTTTGTATTATAATCATACAACAATGTTCTTGTTTTTGCAAGTTAATCCGTTGTTTGTGAGAGGATTTTTTCCGTCCAGCTCTCCATGCGCTCTCTGAGAAGAGGAAAGGCGGAAGGACCGATCTCCAGATAAAATTTGTGAAAATCCTTCAGCCGGAAATGGTCGCCCAGCTTTTCCTCCGCTTCGTCTTTCAGACTTTGTAATTCCAGATATCCGATGATATAGGTTTGAAAGACAGCCGGTGCGCTGACGGCGGTTTCGTACAGTGTTGTTACGGTCTCCTCGTCATCAATTCCTATATCGGAAAGATAGGAGGCAGTGTCTTCTAAATCCCATCCTTCCCAGTTGACGCCGAGATCGACTCTTGCCGGCAGAGCGTTATTCAGCAGTGTATTGATCTGCAGGCAGCGGGCAACATTTTCGTCTAATCCTGCCCAGTCATAACTATAACATTCGATATATTCTGCCCACCCTTCGCTATAACCGGTATATTGCAGCATCATGCGGATATAACTCGGATTGGTGCTCCAGAAATAATTATGCTGATACATATGACCCGGAAGCCCTTCGTGTGCAAGGGTTGCAAAGGAATCATTGAATGTTCCCACTTTGTCATTGTTGACATAAATATGATTGTTCTGATAATCGTCGATGGGTGATAATATATAAAATGCTGCGGTCAGTTCATCGGCAAGAACGGGATGAACACTGTTGAGTGTATAATTTTTACATACTGCCTTTGGAAAGTCTTCTTCCAGTTTTTCGGAAAGATAGGAGAGAATTTCCTTTGGCTCGGTGTAAATATATTCCGGTTCTTCAATCTTTTCGTATAAGGAGAGATCGGAAAGGAGAATAGAGGAAAATTCCTCTTTATAACCGGAGATGGCATCGTCAAGTAATGTGATCAATTCTTCCGGAGATTTGTCTGTTCCCACATCCTGTGCTAAAAGATAGCGAAAATAATCTTTTCCGCCGTTCACATAAGATAAGCCCCGGTTAAATACGTATTGTTCCCGGAAGGAAGTTAAGGTATCCGAGAGATTTTGGTAGGCAGGGAGGACTTTTTGGTCTAAAGCATCTTCACATTGTTTTAAATAGGACTTTTTTTCCTCTTTTGTTAAATCAGGATAGTTGTCCAGAAGCTTTGTAAAAGCATTGGTGATATATTCTTTCCCCTCCGACAGGAATGTCTCGCAAACTTCCAGGTTGGATTCGTAGGAATAGCCGGAATTGTAATGTTTTGCGGCAATCCGGTTTTTTTCATAATCGATGCATGCTTGCAGATAATCCGGCAGCGTATTTAACATATCAATATAGGCGTCAATGTCTTCTTTACCGGTAATGTGATATTCTGTCAATACCAGCGGAATCTCAGGGAGAATCCCGTTGAGAGAAAAAGGTGAGGTAAACAGGTAGGAATCCGGCGACAGTTTTTCCGTATCATAATTATAACAAAGCAGGTCGTAGATGAATTGCTGTTCGCCGGTCAGGGAATCATAGGAAAAAGATTCCAGCGTTTTTTTGTCTTCCTCATCTTCTTTCAAATCATCAGCATAGGAAGAATAATCCATATTCGGCCATTTACTTGGAATCCGTTCAATACCGAAAGTGGAAACGTCTTTAATCAGAAGGTTGACGGAAGCGGATCCGTCTTTGTAGCTTTCTGTAAAATTCTCCTTTAAAAATTCCTCAAATTCTTTCTGAACTTCGATGTCTTCCGGTGAATAGGATTGATCGTTTTCAAATAGAGAAAAGGTAAACAGGGAATCGGAAGATCCTGCGTCAACAGTTTTGACCGGTTCGGTTTCCGGTTCCTTGGATGTTTCTTCGCTGTCTGCTGTCTCAGAGGCCGCTTCTGTGGTTGCTTTTGCGGCATGTTTCTCCGGTTTTTTGGAACAGCCGGCAAAAGAGAACAAAGATGTTGTAAGGATCAGGCACAGAAGCAAACACACCGGCAGTTGGTATTTTCGTTTGAGCATAACATTCCTCCTTTATGAACGATAGTTTTCTGCCTTTATCATACCAAAAAATCGGAAAAAAATACAGAATAAGAATTAAAATTTTATGCAAAATATTTTGTAAAATATATTGAAAAAACAGAAATAGTATGTTAATATAAATAACAATCATATGAAAGAGCGAATGTCCGGGAGAGGGAAGGAGCTCTTGATGAAACATATATTCTTTAAAATTCGGATGGTAACATTTCTGTTAACAATTTTAACCGGATGCCTGTTGGCGACATGGAGCGTATACGGGGATGATGAATTGTATTTTAATGATTCCGGTGATCTTGTATTTTCCACTTATGACAAAAGCGCGACTTCGGGTACGCGCTATAAGACGATCGGTTGGGTGATCAAGCGGTATGAGGATACGATCATAGCACCCGGGCAGTACAGCGTCAATCTTGCGAGATCCGGCTATCTGTATCAGACGGAAGATCCGGCAAATCCCGGCTACATTTACAGTACGTTTATTATCGACGGCAGCTATATTCTGGGCAGGGTGCGCACGGTCAGCACAGAATGGGAAAGTCAATTAAAAAAATACGGGGGATACATTTATATTGACAGTATTATGACAGTCAGTGAGCAGGGAGCCGATCAGGGGAGCATTTCCACGGATGGCGTGATGCAGGGAGAGTGCTACAATACTTATGAGGGAATCCGCAGCGCCAGAGGATGGGCAGACGGGGATAAACTGCGGGGATATTATAATCTGCGGGTAAAGTATCCGTATCTGGTGACAGAACTTCCAAAAAGGATCGTGCGGACGGAGGTGAAAAATCTTACGGAAAAAATGGGAGGAACCGGTAATTTTACCGTGGGTTCCTACAAGGCGGGACAGGAGAAGTTTGATGTCTCACAGGGAATCCCGTCGGGGGAGGAACTGTATGTGAAGGGGGAAGCGGAACGGGATTATTGCGTGATCAATTATCAGGACGTAAAGGGCAGCGTGTATGTTCCGGTTAAAATTGTTACGGATTATACGCTTCGTTGGACAGATACCGTTGGTAATTTCCGATCGGAACCATGTCAGATTATCCGGTGGTATTATGCAAAAAAAGATTTTCGATACAAAGGGATCAAATCTTATCAGAATTATTCGCTGCGTTCGGCAACGGGAAATTCAGAATGCTTTGACAGGACGCAGCTTGGCGCTTATACTGCGTCTGTTCAGACTTCCCACAGCGCATTTCAGGATAAAGATCGTTTCAGCTGTCCGGCATATGTGACCGAATATCGGAGTAAAACGGTATGGAGCGGAAATAATCAAAAGCCTTCCATTCCCGATGAGAATATTCAAAGTATTGCCGATCAAAAGGAAATTGTGTTGAAAGTGCGAAGCGATCAGCTGATTGTTGACGGACGGCTGGTGCTTTCGGGCGAGTGGTGTCAGAATACGGGAAAAGATCTGAAACAAGTGGTATTTCCAAAGCAGGCGGTTTATAAGGAACAGGTAAAAATTCCCCGGGAAAAACAGAATAAAGCCGGATATCACAGTGATGTGACGATGGCGTATGTTCTCGGAACAGAGACGATCACGAAAAAGGTTACAACTGTCAATACGGTGACGGTTCATACTCCGGTGGGGGTCGGGGTGAGTTTTCAGGGTAGCATCGGGGAGAATGAGTGTCTCGTACCGTCAAATACGGATTGGGTAATAGGAACTTCTGCGTATCTGTCGCTGGGACGCGAAGTGGCTCACAGGGAAATCCCGGGATACGGCGTGCAGAATTATTTAAAATATGCAAAGAATGTGGAAGTGCGGTTTCCTTTTCGGGTGCAATACAAAGATGTGGTTTATCCGGGGAATACATGGATCTCTATTTTATATTCAGGCAACGGTATATTTTATCTTCCCCAAAATATAAAGGAGGGGGAGTATGAAATGGAGTGCCGTGTGCTTGCGTATAATGCTCCGGGAAATATAAACGATACGGACATGGAAGAGGGAGCAAATCTTGATCTTTTGCATCATGGGGCAGTGGCAAGATTTCCGGTGCGTGTTGTGGGAAAGATATATGGTTTGACGTTGGAACATGATGGATGGTTTTATGAAGTGGGACCGGCTGCACAATATCCGGAGGAAATGGATTCTTTGGCAGATTATCTGCCAATGGCAACACAGATGCGTTTGGAGACAAGCAATGAGTACCGGATCGGAGTTTATGGAGATCAGATCGGTGATGAGGAAGGGGAATCCCTGGAGGGAATACTCAGTTATTCGGTACAGGAGCGTATCAATGGAAAATATGTTCGGACACCGGTGGATATTTATGAGGCAGAAGACGAGAATTTTTCGGGAACGGAATTAAAAAAAATGTCTGAAAGGCTGACAGCCGGAGCCGGGGACGCAGGTTGCATTTCTCCGGGAATATATTTCTATAAATGGGATATTATCATGCCGGATAAAATGATCATTGTGCCGAAAGGGACAGATGTATCAGGACTTACTATGGAATCGGAGAAAATCATAAAAAATCCGGTTTTGTTTGTACATCTGGATCTGTACAGCTGCCGGAACGGGGAACGGTTTCTGTCCTATCTGAATGAAACGAATGCAAAGCAGGGATATTGCAACCGCTGGGCACATGAAGGATATGAGAGGAAGAAATACGTGCATATGGATCTGGAATACGGTGATCTGTTGATTTTTAATATGAAAAATATGATTTCCGCAGGGGGCATTGTAGTGGGTACGCATTAGTTTTTCGGAAACTACTTGTGAAACTTGGAAAAAGTTGCTATAATGCTTAAAGATTAAATAAATTATTGTTAATTGGAGGAAAGCAGACAAGATGGAAAAGAAACCTTATTATATTACGACTGCGATTGCATATACATCAGGAAAACCTCATATAGGCAATACTTATGAGATCGTGCTGGCAGACAGCATCGCGAGATTTAAGCGCATGGAGGGATATGATGTCCGTTTTCAGACGGGAACGGATGAACATGGACAGAAGATAGAATTAAAAGCTCAGGAAGCGGGGATCAGCCCTAAGGAATTTGTGGATCAGGTATCGGGTGAGATCAAGAGAATCTGGGATCTGATGAATACTTCCTATGACAAATTTATCAGGACGACGGATAAGCCTCATGAGAAGCAGGTGCAGAAGATCTTCCGGAAATTATATGATAAAGGAGATATTTACAAAGGACATTATGAGGGAATGTATTGTACTCCTTGTGAGTCTTTCTTCACTCCATCCCAGCTGGTGGACGGCAAATGTCCGGATTGCGGACGTGAAGTGCAGCCGGCAAAGGAGGAGGCATATTTCTTTAAAATGAGTAAATATGCGGACAGATTGATTCAATATATTGAGGAACATCCGGAATTTATTCAGCCGGAGTCCAGAAAAAATGAGATGATGAATAACTTCCTGAAAGCGGGACTTCAGGATCTGTGTGTTTCCAGAAGCTCATTTAAATGGGGAATACCGGTAGATTTTGATGATAAGCACGTGATCTATGTCTGGATCGATGCGTTAAGCAACTATATTACCGGATTGGGATATGATGCAGACGGTAATTCTGACAAGCTGTATCAAAAATACTGGCCGGCGGATCTGCATCTGATCGGAAAAGATATTTTGCGTTTCCATACGATTTATTGGCCGATTATTCTGATGGCGCTGGATCTTCCTCTTCCGAAACAGGTATTTGGTCATCCGTGGTTGCTGCAGGGGGACGGCAAGATGAGCAAATCAAAGGGAAATGTAATCTATGCAGATGATATGGCGGAATTGTTCGGAGTAGATGCGGTGCGTTATTTTGTATTGCATGAGATGCCTTTTGAAAATGACGGTGTGATCACATGGGAATTGCTGGTGGAGAGATTAAATTCCGAGCTTGCCAATACGTTGGGTAATCTTGTCAATCGTACCGTATCCATGGTCAATAAATATTTTGACGGCGTTGTGACGGACAGCGGCGTAACAGGTGAAGTTGATGAAGATCTGAAGCGTGTGGTGACAGGTACCTGCGCCACAGTGACGGAGAAGATGGACAAACTCCGCGTGGCGGATGCGATGACGGAGATCTTTAATCTTTTTAAACGCTGCAATAAATATATTGATGAGACGATGCCGTGGGCATTGGCAAAAAATGAGACAGATCTGCCGAGATTACAGACTGTTTTGTATAATCTGGTGGAGAGTATCGCAATTGGTGCGAGTCTGTTAGAGCCGTTTATGCCGGATACCTGTCAGCGGATCCTGGAACAGATCAATGCAGACAAGAGAGCCTATGAAGATCTGGGACGGTTCGGACTTTATCCGGGCGGCAGGAAAGTTACCGATACTCCGACGATCTTATTTGCCCGTCTTGATATGGATGAGGTAATGGCAAAGGTTGAGGAGATACAGAAGAAGCAAAAGGGTGAGGAGGATGTTTCTTATCCGCAGGTGGAAGCAAAAGAGGAAATATCCATTGATGATTTTGATAAAGTGCAGCTTCGCGTGGGAGAGGTTCTGGCCTGTGAGAAGGTCAAGAAATCCAAAAAATTGCTGGTATCGCAGATTCGTATAGGAGATGAGGTAAGACAGATCGTATCCGGCATTGCGCAGTATTATCAGCCGGAAGATATGGTAGGTAAAAAGGTTGCGGTTGTGACAAATCTGAAACCGGTGAAATTGTGCGGAATTGAGTCCCAGGGGATGATATTGGCGGCAAGCGATGACGCCGGAAATCTGTCGGTGCTGACTACGGATAAAGATATCATTGCAGGAAGCGAAATTTGCTGATGAGTTATGCAGGGTGCGGTGGGAGTGCCGCACCTTTTCGCACCCTTTTGCGGTGACAGAGAGGATTTTTATGTATATTATTGATACGCATGCTCATTATGAAGATGAGGCTTTTGATGCAGACAGAGAAACGTTGTTGAAGAAAATCCGGGAGAGCGGGATCGGCGTGGTCGTCAATATTGGTTCTTCCATGGAGACAACAAAAAAAACACTGGCGCTTACAAAAAAATATGATTTTATCTACGGCGCGGCGGGCGTGCATCCCAGTGAGATCGAAGAACTGGAAGATGAATCATGTTATCGGGAATTGGAGAAGATGGCAAAAGAGGATAAAATCGTTGCCATCGGGGAAATCGGTCTTGATTACCATTGGGAAACCCCGGACAGAGAATTACAGAAGAAGCATTTTGAAAAGCAGTTGGAACTTGCAAAAAAGGTAAAGAAACCGGTGGTGATCCACTCGAGAGATGCGGCGGCGGATACGCTGGAAATTATGAAAGGCGCTTATAAACAGGACATCGGCGGAATCATTCATTGCTTTTCCTATGGAAAGGAAATGGCGAGGGAATATCTTAACATGGGATATTATCTTGGAATCGGCGGTGTAATTACTTTTAAAAACAGCAAAAAATTAAAAGAAGTTGTGGAATATATGCCGCTTTCCCGGCTGGTGCTTGAGACAGACAGTCCGTATTTGGCGCCTGAGCCAAACAGGGGAAAACGGAACAGTTCGTTAAATCTTGGACATGTGATCCGGGCAATCGCAGCATTAAAACAGGTGACGGAGCAGGAAGTCGTCGATGCGGCATATGAGAACGCCTGTAGAGTATACGGGCTGGAATTAGGAAATTAGGATCGGTGGCATAGGATATTAAATAAATGTTAAATAAGGGTAACTATTCAGAATCCCAGACTCGAATCTCTGTTGAATAGTTACAAATGAGAAAGGATTTCATATGGCGACATTGGGAATACCGCAGAATACCATTGCGATTTTACAAAAATATGATTTTGTATTTCAAAAACGATATGGTCAGAATTTTTTGATCGATACACATGTTCTGGAGAAAATTATCCGGGAGGCAGGAATTACGAAGGAAGATATGGTGCTGGAAATCGGACCGGGAATCGGTACCATGACGCAATATCTTTGTGAGAGAGCAAGAAAAGTGATTGCTGTGGAGATCGACCGGAATCTGATCCCGATTTTGCGGGATGATACGCTGGCGGAATATGATAATGTAAAAATTATCAACGATGATATTTTGAAAGTGGATATGAACCGTCTGGTTCAGGAAGAAAACGGGGGAAATCCGGTTAAAGTGGTGGCGAATCTCCCCTATTATATCACAACGCCGATCATTATGGAATTGTTTGAGAGTCATGTTCCTATCGAGAGTGTGACGGTGATGGTGCAGAAGGAAGTTGCGGATCGCATGCAGGTGGGGTCCGGAACAAAGGATTATGGCGCCCTTTCTCTGGCGGTGCAATATTATGCAAAACCGGAGATTGTGGCGATGGTACCGCCGAATTGTTTTATGCCGCGGCCGAAGGTGGCGTCGGCTGTCATACGGCTGACCAGATATCAGGAAACGCCGGTTCAGGTCTCCGATGAGAAAATGATGTTCGGAATTATCCGGGCGGCATTTAACCAGAGGAGAAAAACTCTTCAAAACAGTATTCATCACGCGCCGGATCTGACATTTACGAAGGAACAGGTGGCCGAGGCATTGCGGGGCATGGGATGTCAGGAAATGATCAGGGGAGAGGCGTTGTCTTTGCAGGAATTTGCAGAATTGACAAATCGTCTGATCGCATTGGAAAAAGGATAATTAAGGGCAGGAACACAGGATATGGATGCAGCAGAGAAAGAAAAAGAACATCTTTTCAGCAATAAGGATTTAAAAAATTTATTAATTCCGTTGATGATCGAACAATTGTTAAATTCCATGATGGGAATGGTAGATTCGGTCATGGTCAGCAGTATCGGAGACTGGGCGATCTCTGCGGTGTCTCTTGTGGATTCTGTCAATGTTCTGGTAATACAGTTGTTGTCCGCATTGGCTGCGGGGGGAACGATCGTCTGTTCCCAGTATCTGGGAAGAAAAGATGCAGAGGGCAGTAACCGGGCGGCGAGGCAGGTATTGCTCACAACGGTAGTGATTTCGGTGCTGCTGGCATTGTTTTGTATTATTTTGTGCCACCCGTTATTGCGACTGATTTTCGGAAAGATCGAGCAGAATGTGATGGATGCGTCGGTGATCTATTTTTACGTGACGGCATTGTCATTTCCGGTGATCGGATTATTTAACGTCGGAGGTGCTTTCTACCGGGCGGAGGGTAATTCCAAATATCCGATGAAAATATCGGTGATTTCCAATGTATTGAATATTGCAGGAAATGCATTGCTGATCTACGGTTTCGGCTGGGGCATATTTGGCGCGGCGTTATCTACGCTGTTATCCAGAGTCTTTTGCGCTGTTGTTGTGCTGCGGTCTTTACGAAAACCAAAACAGGTGATCGTGTTGGATCATTATATGGAGATCCGTCCGGAACGGGCATTGATCAAAAAAGTTCTTGCGGTGGGAATCCCGTCGGGAATCGAAAACGGGATGTTTCAATTCGGCAAGCTCGCCATTCAATCTTCTGTATCGACGCTGGGAACTGTGGCGATAGCGGCGCAGGCGATGACGACGATCCTGGAGAATCTGAACGGAGTGGCAGCCATTGGAATCGGGATCGGTCTAACCACCATTGTCGGTCAATGTATGGGCGCGGGAAGAAAAGACGAGGCAATCTATTATACAAAAAAATTGATGCTCTACGGAGAGATCGTCCTTATTGTCAGCTGTCTCGTTGCATATGGAATCGCTCGTCCGATTACCGTGATTGCGCAGATGGGAAAAGAAAGCGCGCAAATGTGCCTTTATATGATGGGCTGGATTACGCTGATCAAGCCGATCGTCTGGGGCGGCGCTTTTATTCCTGCGTATGGATTGCGGGCAGCGGGAGATGTAAAATATACGATGATATGTTCGACCTTGTCTATGTGGATTTTCCGTGTGACATTGTGTAAGATTTTGATCGGGCAGTTCGGATTCGGACCGATGGCTGTCTGGATTGGAATGTTTGTGGACTGGACGGTGCGTTCTGTATTATTTGTGGGAAGATTTATGGGAGACAAATGGTATCGGCATAAGGTTATTTGAGAAGATGGATTATAAATTATTGAAGTAATAAATTTTTTGTTTTAGAGGTGAAGTTTGAAACTAATAAAAATGGAATTGCTGGATGAAACTTTAAAAAAGATCAGGCCTGTCAATCGGATAGCGGAGCAGGAATGCGAAGAATATATGAAAAGATTGTTAAAAATTCCGGGATCTCTTGGGAAACTGGAATTGATAGCCGCGCAGATCGCAGGTATTACAGGAAAGATAAAAGGAAATGAGTGCAAAAAAAGAGTGATTATTGCCATGTGCGCGGACAATGGAATCTATGAGGAAGGCGTGTCTTCCTCACCTTTGGAAATTACGCCTTATCTTACCGGGGCGATGGCAAACGGCACCGGCGGAATGAGTACCATGGCGTCGGAAGCGGGAGCAGATACGATGATCGTGGACATCGGATTGAACGGGGAGGATTATCCGGGAACGGTAAACCGGAAAGTTGCCAATGGAACAAAAAACAGTACGAAGGGGCCTGCCATGACAAGAGAAGAATGTGTACAGGCCATCGAGACAGGAATTGCCATTGTAAAAGAAAAAAAGGCGGAGGGCTATCAGCTTCTTGGAACGGGGGAACTCGGCATGGGAAATACTGCGACTTCAGCGGCAGTGACGGCTGTGCTTCTGGGACTTTCCGCAAAGGAAACCACCGGTATGGGAAGCGGACTTACAAAAGAACAATATCGGATCAAGACGGAAGCCATAGAGAAATCGATTCGGGTCAACAAGCCGGACAAAGAGGATGGGATTGATGTTCTGGCGAAAGTCGGGGGACTGGATATTGCCGGTTTGACGGGAATCTATCTGGGGGCGGCAGCAGAGCGGCTTCCGGTAGTCATCGACGGATATATCTCGGCGACGGCGGCATTGGCGGCAGTACGGATCGCAAAAGACAGCAGGGATTATATGATCGCATCACATATTTCCGAGGAAGAAGGGTATCGCAGGATTTCGGAAGAATTGGGATTGAAACCGTTTTTGGATCTGAATATGAGACTCGGCGAGGGCAGCGGCTGTCCTCTGGCGTTTCATGTGATCGATTGCGCGCTTGCGATGGTGAATCATATGGTAAAACATCCGATGTATCAGGAGAAAAAAGAACTTCTCTTTGAGTTGTAAATAACAATGATGTGATACGGTTTAACAATCTTTTCACAAGTTAAGCGTTGCCCGCGGGAAAATCTTGTGCTATAATGAGAAAGTTCATTGTTGGGGGAAAATTGTATTTTCCCAAACATCATTATGTAGAGATGAGGTATGAAAATGAAAAAGAAAATGTTGGCAGTGGCGTTGTGCGTATGTATGGGTTTGTCTCTGTTTGCGTGCGACAGTAAGAAGAAGTCTTCTTCAGAGAAGGAAACATCGGCAAAAACAGAGAGCACACAGACAGTATACACAGAGGATGACCTTGTGGATGATACGGCATCGGAATTGAATGTTCTCGATTATGTTGAACTTGGTAATTATAAGGGAATTGATCTGACGAAAGAAGTGGAAGCCGTAACGGATGAGGATGTACAAAGTTATATGGAATCCGACAGCATTGAGATGCAGAGTGATGATGTGACGGTGGAAGACGGAGATGTGGCAGTGATCGACTATGTGGGAACACTGGACGGCGTTGCTTTTGACGGCGGTACGGCATCGGATTACAGCTTAACGATCGGTTCAGGAACATTTATCGACGGGTTTGAGAGCGGAGTGATCGGAATGAAGAAAGGCGAGGAAAAGGATTTAAACCTTACATTTCCGGAAACTTACGGAAATACAGAACTGGCGGGAAAAGCGGTTGTGTTCCATGTTACCGTAAAAGGAATCAAGAAGACACCTCAGCTTAATGACGAATGGATTGCCGCAAATACAAGTTATGCGTCTTTAGCCGAATATCAGGCAGCAGTAAGGGCAGAACTCGAGGCAAATGCAGAGAAGACCGCAATGACGAATCTTGAAAGTACGGCACTGGATACGCTGGTGAACAATTCCACGATCAAGAAATATTTCAAGTCTTACGTCAATGAGGGCGAAACACAATATGAGAATTATATAAATCAGTATGCTTCCGCCTACGGCGTTGATCTTACAAGTTTCCTGGAGGCTCAGGGAATGACGCAGGCGCAATATCAGGAGCAGAAGGCGCAGCAGGGAATCAGCTATGCGACGGCATATATGGTAGTACAGGCTATTGCAAAGTCTGAGAATCTCACATCCGAAGATGAAGTATATAAGGCTTTGCTTGAGGAAGTGGCAAACCGTTACAACATGACGGGGGATCTGCTTGTTTCCACCTATGGTGAGAGCCTTGTCAATGCGTCGGTGATGTCGGAATATGTTATGCAGTGGATCGTGAATAACAGTAATGTTACGGTACAGGTAACTACCGGTGAAGAAGAGACAACTGCAGAAGCGACAGAGGAGACAGCAGCGCAGGAAGAGACAGCGGCACAGGATGAAACAGCTGCCGATCAATCTGAGGAAAATGATGCTGAGCAGTAAACGGCATGGCGGTTAAAGGTTGACAAATCAGAATATTTCTGATAGGATATGCAAAGAGTGTGAAAACACACGAAGGGGTACACCACCGCGGGTGTAGTTTTCTTCGTGTGTTTTTCGTCTGTAAAAGAGATGCAATAAAAAGGAGGTCGCCGATCTATGAGAGTAAACGGTGAAGAGATACAGCTTGAGAGAGAAACCGCTTTGCCGGATTTTTTAAAGTCCGGTGGGTATGACGCCGCAAGGATCGCTGTGGAGCGTAATGGAGAAATCGTGCCGAAGAGCATGTATGGGGAGTGCATTTTAAATGACGCCGATACATTGGAAATCGTTCAGTTTGTCGGAGGTGGTTGAGCCGGATAACGTTAGCACCTGTACTTTAGGCGGTGCAAAATGTTCAAGTTATTTATCAACAGTTCCTTAGTCAGATAATAAACTATTATTAATTAGAGGAGAAAAGAAGATGTCAGAGGATAAGCTGGTTATTGGAGGACATGAATTTACCTCCAGATTTATTTTGGGTTCCGGAAAATATAATTTGAATTTGATCAAGGCAGCAGTGGAGAATGCAGGGGCGCAGATTATTACGCTTGCAGTCAGACGGGCTAATACGCAGGGAGGGGAGAATATTCTTGATTTTATTCCTAAGGGGGTAACGCTTCTTCCGAATACTTCCGGCGCCAGAAATGCCGAGGAGGCTGTGCGTATCGCAAGACTTGCGAGAGAAGTGGGATGCGGAGATTTTATAAAAATAGAAGTAATTCATGATTCAAAATATTTACTTCCGGATAATTATGAGACGATCAAGGCAACGGAAATTCTTGCAAAGGAAGGATTTATTGTTATGCCGTATATGTATCCGGATCTGAATGCCGCCAGAGCACTGGCGGATGCGGGAGCGGCTTCCATTATGCCGCTGGCTGCCCCGATCGGATCGAATAAAGGGCTTGCCACAAAAGAATTTATCCGGATCCTTGTGGAGGAGATCGATCTTCCGATCATAGTAGATGCCGGAATCGGCCGACCGTCACAGGCTTGTGAAGTCATGGAGATGGGAGCGGATGCCGTGATGGCAAATACGGCGATCGCAACTGCCGGGGATATTCCGGCGATGGCGGAGGCGTTTGGAAAAGCGATTGAGGCAGGACGGTCTGCTTATCTGGCAGGACTTGGCAGAGTGATCGACAAGGCCAGCGCGTCATCACCGCTCACAGGATTTTTGGAATAAGAGGGAAAAATTATGCCTAGAGAAATGAACGAAAGTATTCTGAATGATGAGATCAGACAGGATATGAAAAAAGACAGGATTGATCATATGAAGTATCTTCCGGGCATGGAAGTGCTGGAGGATTCCACGATCATGCAGCAGGTGCTGGAAGCAATGAACGGATATGATTATGACCGTTATACGGCACCTGATGTGCGCAGAGCGTTGGGAAAGACTGATTTGGAACCGGAAGATTTTGCGGCGCTTCTGTCCCCGGCGGCCGATAAATATCTGGAGGAAATGGCAGAAAAGGCTACGCTGGAGACGCGAAAGCATTTCGGAAACAGCGTATATCTGTTCACACCGTTATATATTTCCAATTATTGTGAGAATTATTGTATTTATTGCGGATTTAATTGCCATAATAAGATCAAGCGCGCAAAATTAGACGCTGAGGGAATTGAGAAAGAGATGGCTGCCATTGCAAAGAGCGGTCTTGAGGAGATCCTGATTTTGACCGGTGAGAGCCGGCATATGTCCGACGTTACGTATATCGGCGAGGCGTGCAAAATCGCAAGAAAATATTTTAAAAATGTAGGTCTTGAGGTATATCCGATGAATTCCGATGAGTATGCATATCTTCATGAGTGCGGAGCGGATTATGTGACGGTATTCCAGGAAACTTATAATTCGGATAAATATGAAACGCTTCATCTTGCGGGACATAAAAGAATCTTTCCTTATCGCCTGAATGCGCAGGAGAGAGCCTTGAAGGGAGGTATGCGCGGCGTGGCTTTTGCGGCGCTTCTGGGTCTTGATGATTTCCGGAAAGATGCGTTTGCAACGGGCATGCATGCATATCTGCTGCAGAGAAAATATCCGCATGCAGAGATTTCTTTCTCCTGTCCGAGATTGCGTCCGATCGTGAATAATGATAAGATCAATCCGATGGATGTGCATGAACGTCAGCTTCTTCAGGTTATGATGGCCTATCGTTTGTTTATGCCGTATGCAGGAATGACGATCTCGACCAGAGAGCGGGAGGGATTCAGAGACCATGTGATCGGACTTGCAGCAACCAAGATCTCGGCAGGCGTCAGCACGGGAATCGGTAGCCACGGCGAGGAAGAAGCAAAGGGTGATGACCAGTTTGAGATCAACGATGGAAGAAATGTGGAGCAGGTGGTTGCGGCAATCCGAAGCAGAGGGCTTCAACCGGTGATGAATGATTATGTCTTTGTATAAAAAGGTTGCCATAACCAATCGCCATATTTTTGCGAAAAAACATGAGGGAGATTATGCGGAATACCTGGGAAATCTGGCAGATTACGTGGATGTGATAATCCTTAGGGAGAAAGATCTGACGGAGGAGGAATACCGGAAACTTGCGGTAAGCGTCTTAAAAAAATGCGAAGAAAAAAAAGCAGATGTGGTATTGCATTATTTTACAGATACGGCTTTGTTATTGCATGCTCCCGGCGTGCATCTTCCCATGGATCTTTTTCGGAGGGATCATCAGAAGATTGCCGGATTAAAATACAGAGGGGCTTCCGTACATTCTTTAGAGGAAGCGAAAGAAGCGCAGAATCTCGGGGCAACATATATCACATTCAGCCATGTATTTGAAACTGATTGCAAGAAAGGGCTGAAACCTAAGGGACTGGAAGCATTGCGGCAGGTGTGTCGGGAAATTTCGATTCCGGTCTATGCATTGGGCGGTATCCGGGATGAGAATGAGGAGCCCGTAATTTCGGCGGGAGCCGCGGGATCCTGCCGGATGTCGGATTATATGGACAGGAATGATAAAGAACTATGATTTTTGCTTGAATACTTGCCCTAAAAATGGTATGATATATGCAAAGTTCTTAAGCGAGGTGAGGACATGAGAACAGTACTTACAATTGCAGGGAGTGACAGCTGCGGAGTCGGCGGGATTCAGGGCGATATCAAGACGATATCGGCTCATGGTCTGTATGCGATGTCAGCGATCACATCCATGACTGCACAAAATACCACAGGGGTTTATGACATTCAGGAATCGACGCCGAAATTTCTGGGAAGGCAGATCGATTGCGTGTTTAATGATATCAGTCCGGATGCAGTGAAGATCGGGATGGTATCAAATCCGGATCTGATCGAAGTGATCGCGGAAAAAATCCGGAAATATCATGTGAGAAATGTGGTTCTTGATACGAATATCGTTTCTAACAGCGGAAGAAGGCTTGTGGGAACGGGAGCGGAAAGAATCATATTAAAGAAATTGCTGCCTCTTGCAACAGTGATTTTGCCGAGTCTGCCGGAGGCGGAAGTCATCAGCGGTATGAGCATACGCGGGATCGAGGATCTTGGCGCTGCGGCAGGACTTATTTCCGCAAAATACGGCGTGAAAGGCATTTTTTTCAAGGAGGGGCACAGGATTACCGAAAAAGGTGACATGCTCTTTGTCGATGAAAAGATTCGCTGGCTTGAGGGCGACTATGAAGGTGATCATACCAGTATCGGAAAGGGCGGCGCGCTGTCTGCGGCAATCGCATGCAATCTTGCGATGGGTAAGGATATTACGGAGAGCGTTAAGCTGGCCAAGGATTATATCACGAAGGCGGTAGAGAACCGGCTGGAACTCGGAAAGGGAAGAAATCCAGTCAATCATTTGGTTTCATTTACTGTTTGACAAGTTCCCAAAAATCAGTTATACTATCGGAGTGCCATTAAAAAGTTATAAAGTTTCCACGCAGCCGGGAAGATAGCGGTGTCCTGCACCTGCAATCCGCTTTAGCAGGGGTGATGTTCTGCCCCGGGTGTGTACCGGTAAGGCTGCCTTTTATAAGCGGCGTTGACGTCTGGGTCTTGCGCAATGGGATCTTACGAACCGTGTCAGGTCAGGAATGGAGCAGCACTAAGTAAGACACCCCATGTGCCGTAAGGGCGCCTGGACTGAGCTGGCTGTAGGAGTAACGCTTATGGGTATCATTCAAAGCAGAACGCGTGGATTTTATAAATAGATAAAAATCAATAAATATAGAAATAAGCTGTCGCGAAATGCGGCAGCTTATTTTGTAGCAACAGGGCATCAGTGACAGCTGTGCTTGCACAAGCTGGCATTAGATGCCCGCAAGAACAGCGATAAGCCGAAAAGTCCGGTGCAAGCTCGCTTGCAGACCGGGCTTTGAAGCGCATGAATAAGTTATTGCGCCCGCACAGCGATCAGTTTATAAATCGGATTTCCGAGAGAAGAAAATTTTTCCTCGTATTCCGTCATGATATTTCCCTCATTCATGGCGTCGTCGTGATGCAGGTCAAAGGTGCAGGCAGACAGCGTCCATCCTGCAAGAGGGATTTCTTCAAGGGAAAAATCAAAAAGCGGACGGTTGTCCGTCTTGAATTCGATCCGACCGTTTTGCGCAAGAAATTGATCGTAACGCCGGAAAAATTCTTTCGACGTGAGACGTCGTTTTGCATGGCGGTCTTTCGGCCATGGATCGGAAAAATTCAGATAAATCCGATCTACTTCGTTTGGGGCAAAGACATCGCAGATATTTTCCGCATCCATGCGGATAAAAATAAGATTTGTTACGGGATTATCCTGCCCTGAGTTTAATAGTTCCATTTTTTCCAATGCCCGAACCAGCACGCTGGAATATTTTTCGATTCCGATATAATTGATTCGGGGATTTTTTTGCGCAAGCTCTGTGATAAAACGCCCTTTGCCCATTCCCACTTCGATGTGAATCGGATGATCATTTCCGAAAAATTCGTTCCATTTTGCTTTTTGAAGTTCCGGTTCGTTGATGGTATACGGGCTGTCGGCAATTGTTTCCCGAGAGCCTTTGACATTTCTAAGTCTCATAAAATGCTCCTCTGTAATAATTGTATTATAAATTGTAACTATTCAGCAGCATGAATGTTCAACGACCGTCGAATACTTGTATTCGTAAGGTCTTGGACATTTAAATTTAATATTTTCTGCCGTAAATTCTTCGCTT
>CADBTR010000134.1 GCA_902797675.1 uncultured Lachnospiraceae bacterium | reverse complement strand
TAGGTGGGAGTTTGAATCTCCGACCTACGGGAATTGCTGCCGTTGGCAGCAAGCAGGTCGCAGGGCTAAAGCCATGCGACATTCAACGTGTCAAAGTAAAAGACCGCTATGTTTCTGTATCATGGTCATACTATGACCTTGAACAAAAGCTAAGTTACAAGGCACTCAGACATCATCAGCTTGTAGAAAAAGTCAGCCCGGCATATACAAGCCAGACCTGTCCTAAATGCGGTCATACAGAAAAGGGCAACCGTAACAAAAAAATACATCTTTTCTGTTGCAAAAATTGCGGATATAAGTCTAATGACGACCGTATAGGAGCCATGAATCTGCACCGCATGGGAATAGAATTATTAGTACCTGATGCAGTTGCTGCGGAGTAAATCTCTGTAGTACGGGTATATGTCAATATGCCCATGATGTAACGCCACCCTGATAGCAATATCAGCCGACAAAATGTGGAAGGCTTTGCCGTTATACCACAGGGCAGTTACAAGCTCCGACCTCTAAGGCGTTAGCCGTAGGTCGGGGTAATTGACTAAATCTCAGTGTACAGCCCCTTTTCTCAATGGTTATGCGATGATTATGCGATAACTATACAATAGTTATACAGTTCATAATATATCAGCCCTTCTTTCCATCTGCCTGACGGATCATATCCTCCACGACAATATCATAGATTTCTCCCACGGAATTGCAATATTCCAAAATCTTCCACGGCTCGTTTGTATGAAAATGGATCTTCACAAGATCCTCGTCTCCGGCAGCAATCAGGCTGTTCCCCTCGAAATGCCCGGTAATATAATCCGAGATTTCATCTTCATCCAGATCCTGATCCCGTCTGTCAATCAGACATTGTGTGTCGTAACGATATGCAAACTGATCATCTTCCGCATCAATTGATTGTACGCCCATTTTTTTTACTTCCTCCTCTAATAACGATAGTTTAGCTACTGCATAAGTGACTTGCACAAAATCAGAGATTTTGGCAATCTGCTTAATTATCTGCCTAAGTCCGGTCGGATGCCGATCCCGTAGCTACTGCATAAGCGACTTGCAGAAAATCAGAGATTTTAGCAATCTGCTTAATCTCGCCTGCTTTGCAGCCTCGAACGGGATCTGGCTCCTAAAATATGCAATAAACTTTATCCGTTTTTTGCAACCATTGATCAAACAAAACTATTCTACCATGATATGGGAATTTTTACAACCAATATTCTTGTTCCATCGAAATCTTTAAATTCCTTTAATTAGACTTAGCTTTTAATAGTGAGTCTTTATTTCTTTATATCACTAATTTTAACTTTTGAGGTCACTTTTTCCTAAAAGATGTAATTTTAAAAAGACGACAGCAAAATTACTGTCGTCTCTTTTTGATACGCTGATTATTTTATTAAAATCAACCATTTTAAATGTATTTTTAGGTAGTTTCCTGCCGTTATTGGAATAATTTCATCTCTCTACAATATAGATTTTTTTATCCCGCAAGTCTTATCCTTACATTGGCTGCATCGAAGCACCTGATTTGATCCCTCCCAGAATCTCTCCGGATATTTCGCATAAAGGATCTCCCAATGGATCAAAACAACAAGGGATGTAAAAAATAAACTCCAGCTGAAGAAACTCTTTATGAACAACATCGGTGTGAACATCATAAAGTGTCCCCAGTCATAAATTCTGCAATTCACACAGCACTTGTTTTTCATGACTCCTGTCTGAAAGGGGCAGAAAAACAGGATACAGATATAATCGCACAGAAAATAAAACACGGTCAGCATCAAAAGATCCGCTTCCTTTAAGACACCCGCCAGATAAAGTGCGCCAAATACCGCATTGCAGCTTAACCATATCAGCATGACCTGCCATGCTCTGATATTCTGTTTCTGGACATATTTTAAAAGCTCTTTCTCATCATATCCCGGAACCGGCACATATTCTTCTTTCTTTGACTTTCTAAGAGCCATGGTCAGTTTACTGCTGAAACCCGGAAAAATATGCCGCAGCATGATAAGCATGAACAGGAACCATAATACATGCAGCGGAGTGATCGGAAACCGAAAGGGAGACACCTCCACCGTCCAGAATGAATGTTTTAAAAATTCCGTTGTCCATTCCCTGTAACGCACATATAAGATCAAGATCATAACAAAAATAATAACACGAGCAATAAACTTTACCAGATACCTTCGCAGCATCGAAGTCATTTCGATGTTTATTTTCATAAATTATTTCCCTTCTTTCTATTCTCCTATTGTACATCCATCCTATTTTTATTGCAAGATTTATCCGTTATATTTCCTGTATCACTAATTTTAACTTTTGGAAGTACCTTTGGAGGATACCTTATTAAGTATCTGCTCTCTGTAATGCATGAGTATCTCTTTATACAGGTCATAAGGCATAGCGTTCTTATTTCGCAGAAGTTCTATTAGCATCCGCATTGTCAACACCTATGAAAATGCCCGATTTCATATTTTGCAAGGAACGTAAAGTTTATTTTTCCCTCCCATCGCCCCCAGCAAAATCTGATGTTCCGGACTGAGGATATGATAACTCCCCAGTTTTTTCTGTCTGCTTACCTGCAGGGTGAGTAATTCCATATCCTGATATTCGGGATATATTCTTTTGATCTCCTCTAACTGCGCCATCGTCTCCATTGTAATGGCGGTGAATACGATCCGGACTGCCTTATTCTTTTTTCTTAAGGCTTCTATGATCTCCGGCAATTTTCCGCCGCTTCCGCCGATAAATGCATGGGTCGGCATCGGAAGTTCTTCCAGACATTCCGGCGCCTCTCCCGATACCACATGAAGATTTTCCGCCGCGAATTTTTCTTTATTCGCAAGAATGCAGTCTGTCCCCTCTTCCTTCCTCTCTATGGCATATACCGTTACGTGAGGACACGCAAGGGCAGCCGCAACCGATATGGAACCGGTTCCGGCGCCGATATCATACAAAATTGTATGTTCCGTCAATTGTAATTTGGACAATGCAAGGACTCTCATTTCCTCTTTTGTCATGGGAACGCTTCCCCGGATAAATTCTTCGTCCTCTCTTCCGGAAAACAGAATGGAATCCTCCGGGATACTGTTTTCAAATAAAACCACCGATAAAGGGTCTGTTTCTCTGTGCAGAAAGTCTTCCGCCCTGCCGCTCTCTATGCATTCGTCCTCATAGGAAAGCCTTGTTCCCAGAGTTACCCTGACATGAGAAAGACCGTATTTTACAAGACTGCCGCAAAGTCCGGCAAGAGTTTGACTCTCGCCCAATAATGCGCATACCTTCTTTTTCTGTCTGATCTCCGTTAAGGCGGGATATTTCTGCCCGTGAAGGCTGACAAGAGATACTTCATCCCAGGGGATTCCAAGCCGGTTGCAAAAATACAACGGAGACGATAATCCGCTGATATACCGGAGCCTGAATTCTTCTTCCCGCCCTTTTAATATTTCCGATATTTTTTTTGCGCCGGAATAGAATCCGATATCGCCGGAATATACAAGGGCTATCTTTTGATATTCCGGATGTTTTTCGATATAATCTATAATTTCCTCCGGGCGGTATGAACAAAACCTCGGTTTATCGCTCTCCGTCCAGATTTCTGTTGCCCGCTTTGCTCCGATGAGCGCATCACATTCTTTTAACGCCTCTCTCGCCTCACCGGTCAACAAGTTCGGATCTCCGGGGCCCATGCCGATCACATACAGGATCCGTTTCACGGCAAGCGCATATTTTTTGCGCAAATATTCCATTCCCTCGGCGAACGTAAGGCTATCTCCCGCATCGGACGCCGGTCGTCCCACGACAATGACTGAAACTCCCGCTTTCTTTGCCGCCTCACATTTTTGCGCAAATCCGCCGGCGTCACCGGAATTTTTCGTCACCAGATATTTCGCGTGAATCTGTTTCATCTGCGCAAAATTCATTTCCTCCGTAAACGGCCCCTGCATACCGATGATATGACCTGCCGTAAAGCCGAGACTTTTGCATTTCTCCATAACAGAAAGCGTGGGAAGAACGCGAATTGTCAGGCGTTCTGTATAATCCGGGATTTCCGTATAAGCTTCCAGTTCTTTACTTCCGGTGGTGACGAGTACCTGTCCCGTGGTATGCTTCAAAAAATCCGCCGCCTCCCGTATATCCGATACCTGTATCACATCTTCCTCTCCGTCCTCTGTTTTCGGTCGCTGAATACGAAGATAAGGAACCAGACACACTTCGCAGGCATGTTTTATATTCTCCGTCACCAGCTGCGCATAGGGATGTGTGGCGTCAATGCAAAGTTCCGGCCGGTATTCTCCGAGAAACTCCTCCATTTGATCACAGGTAAGTCTCCAATCCCGCACTTCGATATTGTCTGAACCAGGCAATAAACTCTTTCCATACTCCGTTGCCACGCTGACGCAGACCGAAACATCACTTCCCGCAAATAATTCCGCCAGTTTCCGTCCCTCCACCGTTCCGCCGAAGATCACAACTTTTCTCATTCCTCTTCCTCTGTCTGATAGCCTCTCGGTGTTACCATATATTCCCCTATCTTTTTCGTCATGGAATTTCCGATAAAAACGGTGGTAAACATATCTGCCGAAATCTTCTCCAACTGCTCTAAAGTGACGATTTTCTTCATCTCGCCCTCCCGTCCGGCATTCCTTACATATCCGCAGATCGTATCCGCCGACTGGTATTTTGCCACAAGCTGACAAGCCTTCTCCAGATAATCAGCCCGTTTTTTGCTGGACGGATTGTACAGACAGATCACAAAATCCGACATTGCCGCGCAGCGGATCCTCGCCACGATCTTCTCCCATGGCGTCAGCAGATCGCTGAGACTAATAATTGCAAAATCATGACCCAACGGCGCGCCCAGCAATGCGCCCGCAGAAAGCGCCGCCGTCACTCCCGGTATGATCTGGATCGTAACCTCCGGATATTTCACTCCGAGTTCCAAAAGAATCCCTGCCATGCCATACACCTGCGCATCCCCGCTGCAGACCATTCCCGTCACGCCTGCGGAATCCGCTGATCTCAGTGCTTTTTCGCAGCGCTCCACTTCCTGATGCATACCGGTTGTGATATATTGCTTATTCGGATACCATTTTCTCACCATATCCGCATACAACGCATATCCTGCGATCACCTGACACTTCCCGATCGCCTCTCTTGCCTCAAAAGTCAGCTGTTTTTCATTACCGGGACCTAACCCGATGACATATAATACTTTCATCTGTCTACTCCATTTCTTCTGTTTGTCTTATTCCCAACGCCAGCGTAATCCCGTCTGTAATCGTTTTTTTCGCGATCAGCTTACCGCCTGCGCAGACAACACTTCGCTCACATACACAATCCACGCCCGTCACCGAACGCACAAAATCGGAATTGCTGAAGGTTCCCTTGACCTGTAGCAGTTCCTCCGCCGAAAACGTCAAAAAAGAAAGAGATGTTTCTTTACAAAACGCAAGTAAACCCTGTTCCTCTTTTTTCAGATCAATACTTGCCAATATCGAAACACCCCGAATATCATACTTATTTTTTTCTAAAAATTTCTCCACAGCCTGCCCGATCTGCTCTTTGGATGTTCCTTTCTTACAGCCGATCCCTAAAATCAGAGCTTTGGGAATCAATTGCAGCTGATCCGTCGCGGGAAAAAACCTGCTGCTGATCAAAAGATCCGCCTTATCAGGATTTTCCGTTATGATAATGTCTTTCGGCAGATCCGTCCCTGAATATTCTGTATAGGCATAAACCGGCTCTCCTGCAAGAAGCCTTGCGGAAATATCTTTTGCCGCTTTCCAGTCGGAGATCACATAATCCTTTCTTCGTGCATATTCATCCACTGAAAATTTCCCCTCACAATCGGTAGCTGTTGTGATCACAGGCACAGCCCCGAAAAAGCGGGCTATTTTCTCTGCCCACCAATTAGCGCCTCCCATATGTCCGGACAATAACGATATGCAAAACGCCGCCTTTTCATCCAATACAACCACTGCCGGATCTTCCGATTTATGCTTCAGATACGGCGCAATGGCGCGAACTGCAATGCCTGCCGCGCAAAAAAAGACCAATAAACCGGTTTGTGCAAATGCCCGTTTTGCAGCCTCTGCCAACGTCTCCTCAGGGCAATTCTTTGCAGTCCGATGCTTTACATAAGAAATAATCTCATGATCCTCCTCTGCCAGAGATAAGCGTAAGCGTTCCAACGCCTCCTCTCCCAGAGGACTGAATGCAAACATGGCGATCTTCATAATCTTCCCTCCCGAAAGCCGGTCGAAAAATGTTTATCATATAATCGGGACAAAGAAAAATCACTATCCAGCACACGCCCGACAATGATCAGCGCCGTCTTTAAAATATCCGCCTGTTCCATATCTTCTTCCATATGCGCCAATGTGGTACGGATGATCTTTTCCTCCGGCCATGTTGCTTTGTAGACGACGGCTACCGGCGTATCCGGAGGATATCCCCCATCCAGAAGTTCCTGCCTGGTCTTTTTGGCAAGTCCTGCCGATAAAAATAAAACCATCGTCGCCTGATGAGCGGCAAGACTGCTTAATTGTTCGCTCTCCGGCACGGCAGTCCTTCCCTCTGTTCTGGTGATGATCACACTTTGAGACACATCCGGCAGCGTATATTCCAGATTTAAAGATGCCGCTGCACCGCAAAAAGAGCTGACTCCGGGACACACTTCATAGGAAATCCCAAGTTTTTCAAGCTGTACCATCTGTTCCCTGATGGCACCGTAAAGGGATGGATCACCGGTATGAAGCCGGACTGTATTCTTTCCCTCCTTTTCCGCTTGTTCTATGGCGTGAATCACCTGTTCCAGATTCATATAAGCACTGTTTAATATCTCGCAATCCGCTCCGGCATAGTCCAATAATTCCGGATTTACAAGGGAACCCGCATAAATAATCAGATCTGCCTGCTCCAGATATTTTTTTCCCCGAAGGGTAAGCAGATCCGCTGCACCCGGACCTGCTCCCACAAAATATACCATATCCTGTTATCCTCGCGATTCCTTATCCCTTCGCCAGTTTTTCCGACAAATACTGACTGGTGATTTCCTTTGAGAAGATAAACATATTCTGATCGGCGCCTCCTACTTCACAGCCGAGATTGACAAGAATATTTCTCGTCGCCGCATTGATCATCCTCATCAGATCCGAATCCTCCTGATAATCATGAACCGTCATATACGGTCTCGGATGAAACGAATAAGTATAATGATTATCTCTTGTGATCCAGATAAATCCTCCCACAATAATATCCTCCAGCAGCGAAGAGGTCGAAGGATCCAGCTCATGCGGATCAAATACATCGAACGCCATACGGATCTCATTTGATTTCTTGGAATATAGCGGATCGTGGTTAAAACGCATCTGTCCCAAAAATTGCTTATTGTCTCTGCGATAGAGATCGAGATAGATCGTAGGCACCTCCGATTTCCGGTCAATGACCTGTACTTTAAAAAATACATTTCCCAAATGCTGTAACATACTGCACACCCATCCTTTCCGATTGATAATTTCTTTCTGTATTATACCACCCAATGATCTGTCTGACAAGAATGATCATCCGATTTCATGCCGATAATGTTCTATGATTTTTTTCGTGTCCTTTGTCTGCCCAAGGTATCCGTAATGCTCGGAAAACAGCACCACGCCAAAGGTCATCTGCCCCTTGATCCGGAATTCCATATGTTCCTGTATCTTTTCACAAATACTTTGGAGCACCGGCTCCCTTAAATGTTCTTCCTCAAGGATTCCAAGCATTTCCTCGGTATTGATACTGTTTAATAATTTTCGTATCACTTCTTTGTCCGCCCCCGCCAGGGACGCATGGGTGCAAAAAATCTCCTGTCTTCCGTCTGCGATCCTGGAATGGGTATTCATAATGCCTGCCGCCAGTTTTACCAGTTTCCCGATATTTCCCACCAGCAAAAATTCCCTGATGCCGTAATTGACGGCAAGATCCAGGGTATCTCCGATATAATTGCTGCACTTCACACTATTTTTTAAATCCAGTTTCAGATATTCCGAAGCATACGCCTGACCGTAATTTCCCGGCATCACTAAGAGCGAAGTTCCGCCCTGCCCCGCATATTGGCGGATCTCCACCTCAATAGTATCGATAATCGACTGTTCGCTCATAGGCTCTAAGATTCCGCTTGTTCCGAGAACAGAAAGTCCTCCCTCTATGCCGAGTTTGGAATTAAATGTTTTTTTCGCCAGTTCCTCCCCGTCAGGAATCGATACGACAATCCATAAGTTGCTGTGCTCCTCCGTCATCTTTTGAATTTCCCCCACAGCACGAAAGATCATCTCTCTCGGCACTTTATTGATGGCGGACATTCCCACTTCCTGCTCCAGACCTTTTTTTGTCACGGTTCCGATACCGGTTCCGCCGGTAAGAAACAGCTCCGGATAATCATCGGAAGTAAACCACCGTTCCCCATCCGGCTTTTTGCGGCTCACCCTGACACAGACCTTCGCTCCGTTTGTGACATCGGGATCATCCCCGCTGTCTTTTTTTACATAAAATTCCGCAAAATCTTCGCCGCTCTCCTCATAATAAACCGGCACTTCCACTCTGACCTGTTTTGGCGTCAGGATTCCGATACTTTCTTTTCTTTCCCCGAAAAATAAAAATCGGGCGGCAGCTTGTGCCGCCGCCGCCGAACAGGTTCCCGTTGTAATCCCTCTGCGCAATTTTTTCTGATATTTCCAGATATACTCCCCCATGATCACACAGCCTCGTTCATCTTGCTTAATTTTGCCGCCTGATCTGCCGCAACGCAGGCGTCAATGATCTCCTGAATGTCTCCGTCCATGATCTTGTCCAGTTTGTATAAAGTCAATCCGATCCTGTGATCGGTAACACGACCTTGCGGGAAGTTATAGGTTCTGATCTTCTCCGAGCGATCTCCCGTTCCGATCTGGCTTCTTCTGGCGTCTGCCTCCGCGTCATGAGCCTTCTGGATCTCTAAGTCATATAATTTTGCGCGCAACAGCGCAAATGCTTTCTCCCGATTCTGAATCTGGGATTTCTCCGTCTGGGAATAGATGACGATTCCCGTAGGATAATGGGTAAGACGCACCGCAGAATCTGTGGTATTGACACACTGACCGCCGTTACCCGACGCGCGCATCACATCGATACGGATATCTTTTTCATCAATATGAACATCCACTTCCTCCGCTTCCGGCATAACAGCAACAGACGCTGTGGAGGTATGGATTCTTCCGCCGCTTTCCGTTTCCGGCACGCGCTGTACACGATGAACGCCGCTCTCATATTTCATCACGGAATATGCGCCTCGTCCCTTCACCATGAATTCCACTTCTTTCATACCTCCGATGCCTGTCTCATCTGCATTTACCACTTCAATCTTCCAGCCTTTTGCCTCAATATAATGTGTATACATGCGAAACAATTCCGCTGCAAATAATGCTGCCTCATCGCCGCCGGCGCCGGCTCTGATCTCCACAACGATATCTTTATCATCATTCGGATCCTTCGGCAGCAGAAGAATCTTTAACTGCTGCTCCAATTCTTCGATTTTGGACTTCGCGTCATTCAATTCCTCTTTTGCCAGCTCCCGCATCTCTTCATCGCTTTCCGCATCGAGAATAGCAAGACTGTCCTCTACGTCCTGCTTTGCGTTCCGATAAGCAGTATAGGCTTCTACAATCGGCGCCAGATCATTTTGTTCCTTCATGATCTTCTTGAATCGGCTCTGATCATTTACCACATTCGGGTCATTTAATTCATTCATCAATTCCTCGTATCTTAATACGAGGTCGTCCAATTTATCAAACATAACATTACTCCTCTAAATTTAATAACAATAGTTTCTCATCTGATGTTACTATTCACAGTCATTTCTCCCTACATTCGCAGCGTTACTCTGATTAGGAGCTGTTGATAAATAACTTGAACATTTTGCACCGCCTGGCACGCGATTCACGTCTTCCAAAAGCCTCGCCGTAGCCCACTACGGCTGCG
>CADBTR010000133.1 GCA_902797675.1 uncultured Lachnospiraceae bacterium | reverse complement strand
CCAAAACTGTCTTTGAAAAATCATGCATTGATTGAAAAGAGAAATGAAGACTTAAAAACGGTCTTTTCGGAATATCACGGAAACCGGCTTATTGAGGCCACAGGCGTCTGTAAGCAGTCGAATATAGGAATCGTCACCCATGGGATCAGTTTTTCTTATGTGTGCGATCAGCTGGGAGAGGATCATCCGAGAATGTTGAAAGTCGGAACGCCGTTTCCGTTTCCGGAGCCTCTTGCCGAGCGGTTCTTAGATGGTCTTGAGGAAGTCCTTGTTATAGAAGAACTGGATCCGGTACTGGAGCGGGCGCTGATCTTTCTGTGCGGGAAAAAAGGAATCTCTGTTACCATTCACGGAAAGCTGGACGGTACGGTAAAAAGCGCCGGAGAAAATACGGTTTCGGAGATCGGGGAATTGTTAAACCGGACGCTTGGCAGAGAGAGTGGAACATACAGGCAGCTTCCGGATACGATCAATCTGCCGGTAAGACCTCCGGTATTGTGCGCCGGTTGTCCTCACAGGGCAAGCTTTTATGCGGTAAAACTTGCCATGAAGGGAAAAAAGACCTGCTTTTGCGGCGATATCGGCTGTTATACG
Source organism: uncultured Lachnospiraceae bacterium (assembly GCA_902797675.1). Classification (GTDB taxonomy): domain Bacteria; phylum Bacillota; class Clostridia; order Lachnospirales; family Lachnospiraceae; genus CAG-303. The sequence continues at coordinate 3,670 of CADBTR010000133.1, read as the reverse complement.
CTCGGAAATGCGAAACCGCTTGATATGTGCGATACCTGTCTGTGTATGGGCGCCGGGATCAACATTGCCCAGGGTATTTATCATGTAGAGCCGGATACGAAGGCATTTGCCTTTGTGGGAGATTCCACATTTTTTGCCTCGGGGATTTCCGGCGCGATCAACGGCTTTTACAATCAGGCGGATATGACCCTTGTGATCCTTGATAATTCCACCACAGCCATGACGGGACACCAGCCGCATCCGGGAACGGGAGTGACGATGATGGGCGAACAGGTGGTTCCGGTGGATATGGAGCAGGTGCTGAGAGGACTGGGAATTGAGACGGTGGAAACGGTAAATCCGCTGGATCTGAGACTTGCGGTGGAAACGGTGAAGCGGGTATCGGAGAAAAAAGGGATGAAAGCTATTATTTTCCGTTATCCCTGCATCGTGAAGTTTAAGCCGAGGGGCGCTAAGGCGCATGTGGATGAGAAAAAATGCATTTCCTGCAGGAAATGTATCAATGAGCTGGGATGTCCGGGCGTGATCATGAAAGACGGAAAGGCTTATATCGATGAAACTCTTTGTACCGGTTGCACCCTTTGTCAGCAGGTATGTCCGGTGGGGGCGATTTCCGGCGGTGAGGCTGCAAGTTCGGAAGATATTTTAAAACATTTGCCGGCAAAAAAAGCAACGGATACGGCAAAAGACGGTAAGGGAGCGGAACATAAGACAGTATCGCAGACGATTGCAAAAGAAGAAACTCCGGAGGAAGGAAGAACAGCTGATGGAAGAATAGCGGATGGAAGAACGGCAGATGGAAGTGCGGCAGCAGCGGAAACATGCGAATTGCCGGGAAGGAATATCGTACTTGCAGGCGTCGGCGGTCAGGGCACGGTGCTTGCGTCAAAATTGATCGCTACGGCGGCGATGAATCGCAGGATTCCTGTAAAATCGGCGGAAACCATCGGCATGGCACAGCGGGGAGGCAGCGTATTCAGTTATCTGCGCATCGGAAAGGGAGTTCATGCGCCGCTTATCGGTTACGGCGAGGCTGATCTGATCATCGGATTTGAGCCGGCGGAAGCACTTCGTATGCTTCCTTACCTGAAAGAAGGGGGAACGGTGGTGACGAGCACACGTCCGGTGATACCGGTGACTGCCCTGACAGGCGGCGCTTTCTATGATGTGGATGAAGTGTTAAACTACTTGAAAAATCAGGTTCCCGGTGCTATATTAGTTGATGTGGAGAGCGCTTTATCCGCGATCGGAAATGATAAGGTGCTGAACACTTTGTTGTTGGGCGCGGCATTGAAAACAGGTAATCTCGGATTGACAAGAGAAGATCTGAAAGGCGCCATCCGGACATTGCTTCCGGAAAAATTGCAGCAGATCAATGAAAAAGCATTGGATTATGAGGAATAGGAGAGGAGAAACGATGAGAATTACTGAAGAACAGTTGCAGCAGGTAAATACACAGATTCACAGACTGCTGAAAGCGGATAATTTTTACGGAAAACGTTTGAGAGAGGCCGGAATCGAGGGAGTGAACAGCGAAGAAGAATTTTTGAATCTTCCTTTTTCGCAGAAAGATGACTTAAGAGACGCTTATCCGTTGGGATTGATGGCAGTTCCGGAGGAGGAGATCGTCCGGATCCATTCTTCATCGGGAACCACGGGAACACCGGTTATCATTCCATATACAGCGAAGGATGTGGATGATTGGGGCAAAATGTTCCAAAGATGCTATGAGTATGCAGGAATTACAAATAAAGACCGGATCCATATCACGCCCGGTTACGGATTGTGGACTGCGGGAATCGGTTTTCAAAACGGTTGTGAAAAACTGGGAGCTATGGCGATTCCAATCGGACCGGGTAATACAGACAAGCAGCTGCAGATGATGATGGATCTGAAATCCACCGTATTGTGCGCCACCTCTTCCTATGCTTTGCTTTTGGCAGAGGAGATCGAAAAGCGGGGAATTGCGGACAAGATCCATTTAAAGAAAGGCGTTATCGGCTCCGAACGCTGGGGCGAGAAAATGCGTGACAGAATACGAAAAGAGCTTGGAATCGAATTGTATGATATCTACGGTCTTACGGAGATATATGGTCCGGGAATCGGCATTAATTGTAAGTATGATACCGGTATGCATATCTGGGATGATTATGTATATCTTGAGATCATTGATCCGGAGACGGGAAAGAACGTGCCGGACGGTGAGTATGGTGAGATCGTCATCACGACTCTCGTAAAGGAGGGCGCGCCGCTGATCCGTTATCGGACGCACGATATCAGCAGGATCATTCCGGGAGATTGCCCGTGTGGCAGCAAACATCCGCGGATCGACGTGATCGTGGGAAGAAGCGACGATATGATGAAGATCAAGGGCGTGAATGTATTCCCGAAGCAGATTGAGGAAGTATTGGCGTTGTTTCCGGAACTTTCCAGCGAATATCAGATTCATATTTCTCATCTGGACGGAAGAGATACCATGCGTATCTATGTGGAAACCAACGGCTCTGTGGATTTCCAGGACATGGCAAAGAAAGTGGCGGAGAAGGTAAAATCGAAAATCGGTTTTACTCCGCTTGTAAAGGTAGTGGAACTTGGCGTGCTGCCTAGAAGCGAGAAGAAGAGCAAGAGAGTCTTTGACGAGAGATATTCATAAATGAAAAATCGGCCGCACTGGAGGAATTGCCCGATGATTCGCTCATTAAACCGTTCCTTGTGGCGAATAAAGCGGAGGTGAAACGTATGTGTATTACCGAATATGATGAAGCAAGAACCTTTGCGGAGCAGAGGGAGGAAGGCAGAACGGAAGGAGTATTAGAAACTGCCATTGCTTTTGCGAAAAGCGGTCTTGTCACAGTAGCACAGGCAGCGGAACAAGTAGGAATGACAGTTGCGGAATTTGAGAAAAAGACCGGTTTGCTGCAAAACAGCAAGTAGGTCGCACAGTTAGAGCTATGCGACATTCAGGATTGCAGTATGTGACACGGAGGTGACATATGAACGGGCAGATAAATTATATGGAAGAGGCTCTGAAAGAGGCTTATCAAGGGATTGCAAAAAAGGACGGAGGCCCTTTCGGCAGCGTGGTCGTAAAAGACGGAGTGATCGTGGGGCGCGGACATAACTGCGTGCTGATGAAGAAAGATCCCACCTGCCACGGGGAGATGGAGGCGATACGGGATGCCTGTGAACATCTGGGGACACACGATCTGTCGGGCTGCATTCTGTATACAACGGCAGAGCCCTGCCCGATGTGCCTCGGAGCAATCCTTTGGGCAAATATCGGGAAAGTATATTATGGCTGCAGCGTTAAGGATACGGATGAGATCGGATTTCGAGATGACAGATTTTACCGGTATTTTCAAGGGGATAAGGAGATCCTTGCAATAGAAGAATCCGACAGGGAAGCCTGCCTAAAACTGTTTGAGAAGTATGCGAAGGAAGAAAATCAGAGATATTAAGTTTGAAACTAATACGTAGTGGTTAGTACATCGTTTCTTAATTAACTGGCTTATTTCTGCTGATTTTTCTATCTGCGGCATCAGCCTCAATCAACGTAGCTAGAAAAAAAAGCAAGGAAGAAAATTTTGAACGGCACTCCGATTCAATCTCCCACCTCTATAGGTGGTGAGTAAACCCCCATGCCCCACAATTCGTGGCAGCACCATGAATG
>CADBTR010000132.1 GCA_902797675.1 uncultured Lachnospiraceae bacterium | reverse complement strand
TATTAGAGGAGCCAGATACCGTTCGAGGCTGCAAAGCAGGCGAGATTACGGGATCGGCATCCGACCGGACTGAGTCAGATAATAAACTATCGTTATTAGAGGAGAAAGCTGTGATGAATGAAAAAGTGATCGAGGTTCTGAGACAGATACAGGACATTGAGGTGACACGGGTTCAAAATGCTGCTCCGGAAAAGCCGATTGTGGTTGTGGGACCGGACAGCAGTGAAGATACGCTTCGGATCTATGCATACGGCGGCTTAATTGCAAGGATATCCATGGACGGGAAAACATGCAGGGTTACTTCCGAAGGATACGCCAAATATTTAAAAGATACCTGTACGGATCGTCAGAACCATGTATATCACAGACCGAAATGGCTCGATTTTCCGGAGAATGATATAAGAAAGTGTAACCTTCCTCCGGAATTTGCAAAAGAAACAGCGGGAAAAGATGATTATGAAGCTATGTTAACTTTACTTAAAAAGGACAACAGGTATGGCGTTAACAGACAGCTTTTGAAAAAAATATTTTATGAGGATGATTTCCGCAGGTGGTATTTTATTTTGATTCTGGCAGCTGCTTCCAACCGGTTTCGGAAAAAAGATGGAGAAACTGTCGGCGAGAGATGGGTTCAGGATGTCGTTGCCAGATATTATCAAAAGACAAACGGATATAAAGAACACAGCCCGGTTATCATTTCGGATATTGAATTTGCGATTCCTTTGACGGAAGAAAGAATCGCGCAGAAAAAATTGCGGGCGAAGAAATCAGATGAAAATAGCAGCAAAAAAGGTGAGAGCAAACCGGATTTTATTGTTTTCGACGGAGAAAGTTTTGGATTTGTAGAAATGAAATTCGATGGTGATTCCATGAAAGATTATTCCTCAAACGGTCTGGATTGGCATTTTCTTGATTTTTATAATGCAATCTATGAGACGGATGAAAAAACAAGAATAAATAAATACAAAGAATGTCTGAAAAGAGTAAAATGTCTTATCGATTGTAAAATCATAACGGGTGAAAAGGATGAAAACGGATTGTCGTGGAATGAAAAATACGAAGCATGTTTAAAAAGGATAGAAATGTTCAAAACCGGACAGGAAATAACGGGAGAATTGTTCTGGTGCGGATTTGTTTTTGTCGGAGGAGATAAAAAGTACATAAAAGAGCGGTTGCGGATTCAGCTTGTCGATGAAGGAATCAAAGATTCTCTGAAAAAAAGAGGATTCCATAAGGAAGCTGAAATATCAGCGGAAATCAGAGACAAGATCAGAGCATTGAAAGAAAAAGGCGGGAAAATATATTGTCAATATTGTCCGGAATGGAGTGGTGGAGACATCGGATTCGATCTGGAAACGGATCTAACGGATTTTTACCGTCTGCTATAAGCTGGAGTAACGAGAATGAATAATTATCAAAGAAATGAAAAAATACAGGAGTGTCTGGAAAAGGGCAGCTGGTATGGCGCAGAAGACCCGACTTTCATAAGCGGCGATCTGACCTATAATCCGGATGATGCGGCAATGGAGACGCTTGCTCAGCTGAAACCCGACTGGTTTGTCTATCACAGACCGTTTCTGACGAGTCCGGATGAAAAGATTTTGTATGGATTTGCCGTATCTTCGGATGAATGGCTGGAAGTACCGGATGGAATAGAAATTTACGATAATCTTTTTATTCACGAGGAAGAACATGGCGTAAAAACGGTACAGATACCGGCAAGCCTTGAACAGATCTGTCAACTTCAGAATCCCTTTGGATTTTATGTGGAAGACTATAAAGTGAATGAAGAAAATGAGAAATTTTCGGCGTATGACGGAATTTTGTTTGATAAGGCGGGAGAGAAACTGGTGATCTTCCCGTCGGGCAGGCGTATGGGAAAAAAGGATTATTTTCAAATGTGCGGAATCACAGAGGAGGAACCGGATTGTTTGATCGGCGAATATGCGTTTTTTATGCGGGGATTCATAAAGGCACTTGTTCTGCCGCCATGGATAGAAGTGAAAAAGAATTCATTTTATATACAAAACGGCTGTGGGAAGATTATAGCGGATAAGAATTTTCGATCGTATTTTGAGCAGCTTGTAAAAAACGGACAGATCCGGGGTGTGGAATTTTGCTATTACGATCAGGGGGATTGAGCAATGAGTGATTTTATGGATGAATATACAGCGGAAGAACTTTTGAATCATGAGAAACAAATATATTGTCCGACTCCCGAAGAACTTGCGGAATATGCCCGAAAATATCCCGACCGGTTTATTTTTGACAGTCCTTTGCTGCTCTCTCCTGACAGGAAGATCATGTACGGTTACAGCGCAAAAGGTCTTAAGGAACTTGTGATCCCGGATGAAGTCGAGATTTATGATAATCTTTGCAGTCATACTACGGATGAGGAGAATGAATATTATGTGACCATCGGATTGAATTTAAGGTCGATTGTTGATACATATGACAGTTTTGGACTTCATGTGTCCGCCTATTTTTTATCATATAAATTCAATTATAAAAATGGAGAATCCTATACAAACAGATTCTTTTCAGAAAGGAACGGTGTACTCTATGATAAGTCGGGGGAAACATTAATCCTGTACCCTTCCGGTAAGACCACGACCGGATTTGAACTGCAGCTTAATTATGAGAAAAGCTTCTTCGCCCTTCCCGTCGGAACAAAAGTGATCAAAGAGAATGCATTCCGGATGCTTCTTTTGCCGGATACGCTTGTAATTCCGGATACGGTGGAAATTATTGAAAAAGGAGCTTTCATGGAGGAATATGAGAAAGGGATTTACATGAGAAAACAGGAGGTATTAAAAAGAAGTATCATTCTTCCGGAGCGTTTCTCGGATGTGATTGATGATGCTTGGAAGAGAGAGTCTCATGAAAGACCGAATATTATTTATTATTAAAATAGTGCAATGTAAAAGCAATTTAAATCTATGAATTATAGTTTTTTCGGAAAACCCGGGGAGGGTAAAAATTTATGTCAGATATCAGGCTGTTACGGATATTCCGGGTTTTCGGATCGAACCCTACCGCGTGGATCATTCGGCCTATGATAAAATGCCTGCCGGTAAGAAGGTGATTTTGCATACCGGCGATTTCAGGGGACACGGCAGACGCGGGGAAGTTATGACAGAGGTCATCAATAAATGCGTTCATTATGGCGGGAGACAGGTTCATACTTTGATAACCGAAGGAACCATGATGAGCAGGCTGAATGAAAAGATCAAAACAGAAACGGAACTATTTGTATTTGACAATACGCTTGCGATCTTTACGGAAAAGCCGGATTACCGGTTGAAACTGATACATATTTAATTTGACAGATTACGACATGAAACGATATGCGACATGGAAAGAGTGGTTTTTATGGAAAGAACGGATATGTTTGAGAGATATTTTTACAATTTTTACAGTCTGTTGCAAAAAATGGTTGATGAAGCAAAGACATATGACACTCAGGAAAAAGATGAATTAGTCAGGATATATGAGACTGTGCGGGAATGGATTCACATTGCTTACAAAGAGGGTTTGCTGGCTTTGGATGAAAAACGTGAGAAACTTGAAAGCATTGACGAAGAGAATTCCTTAGCGGAATTTACGACAATATTATTGACGCTTCTCATAGACTGCGCTGATCCGGAAGATTTGTGCGAGATTGCCATGGGGTTTGTTATTTCTGATGATTTTTGCGGTATGGAAGGAATTGAAAGTTTGATGATCCTTCGGGGAATTCTTTCGGTTCAATCCGGAGAAAATCCATATATTGCGGAAATGAAAGTAAAGTCTTTACTGCCGCATAAAATTCGCAGGGAAGTGGAAAGAAAAGAGAAACGGCAGGCAGAGGAACAGGCAAAAGAAAGGCTTGCGATTGGAATGGAACGCATTAAAAAATTGTGCATGGATGATGACCCGGAGGAAGGTATTGATTCGATAGCAGGAGGAATAGAAGCCGGTATACGAAATCTTTCCGATGAGCAGGTTCAAAGATTGTTAAGGAATATCGATAATAGGGTTCTCGCAGTCGCGATGAAAGGGTGGCGTGGCAGTACCCGAAAGAGGATATTTGAAAATATGTCCAGACGGCTGGCAGTGGCTCTTTGCGAGGATATGACATATATGGAACCAGTGCGAAGAAGGGACGCCGATGAAGCAACGGAAAAGATCGGAAGGATCATGAGCGGTCTGTATCCGGACGCTGTTATTTTGGAAAAGATATAAATTTGGTTGATACAGCGGAAGCTTGTGGTTTTGGAGCTTGTAAAAGATGTCATTGAAAAGAGAGATACATATCAAAAAGAAAATCTACCGGCTCATCCTGCTTTTTGCAATTCTGACGATTACAGTGGTATTGAAGCTGGAAGGGGATGGTACATCCCGACAGGGCAACGGGAAATCTGTCAGTGTGACAGGTGAAGAATACGGTGAAAGTGGAGAATCTGAAACGGGTATCATTCCCGATGATTCGACGCTTGAAATACATTTTTTTGATGTAGGCGAGGCGGATTCTACTTTGGTGGAATGTGATGGTTGCAGGATGCTGATTGACGGCGGGAATCCCGGGAATTCCAGGTTTTTGTACGCATATTTGGAACAGCATGGAATTAAGTATCTGGATTATATGGTATGCACACATGCCCATGAAGATCACGTGGGAGGACTTGCCGGCGCCTTGAATTATGCAAAGATCGGCGTGGCATATGCGCCTGTGACGGAATATGATTCCAGGGCTTTTGGCAGTTTTATCAAATATCTGGAACAGCAGGAAAAGGAAATTACGATTCCTTTGGCAGGCGACAGTTTTATGCTGGGGCATGCAAAGGTAACGATACTTGCGCCGATCGATATGACTCTGGCGGAGAATAATACAAATAATTCTTCCATTGTTTTACGGATCGTGTATGGAGATACTTCATTTATCATAACCGGAGATGCGGAAACTGCCGAGGAGCAGACGATACTTGATGCGGGATATGAACTTAAGAGTACCGTTCTTCGTGCAGGACATCATGGCAGTAATACATCCACATCGGAGGACTTTTTTAAAGCGGTGGCTCCTGATTATTGCGTGATTTCGGTGGGGAAAGATAATCAATATGGTCATCCGCATGAAGAAATATTACAGAGGATGGAAGAATCGAATACGATTCTTTACCGGACAGATCTTAATGGAACGATCGACTGCGTCAGCGATGGAAAAACTGTGATATTTACGACGGAGAAATAAAATATTTGTCGGACAGAGAAGAATTATTTGAAATTTAATCGGAGTGCTGTTGAAAAGAAGAAATGAGGTGGTTAAAATGAGAAAAATCAGTATCGGTGCACAGGGGTTTGAAAAATTAAGAACGAGAAATTGTTTTTATGTAGATAAGACGGATTTTATCAGAGAGTGGTGGGATTCAGAGGATGATGTGACTTTGATCACCCGCCCGAGGCGTTTCGGAAAAACTTTAAACATGGATACCCTCAATTGCTTTTTTTCAAACCGATATGCAGACAGACCAGATTTATTTGAAGGTCTTAATATCTGGAAATATGAGGAATACCGAAAGCTCCAGGGAACCTATCCGGTTATCTTTTTGAGTTTTGCGGATGTCAAGGCGAGAGATTACGCTAACGCAAGAGAAAGCATCATCATG
>CADBTR010000131.1 GCA_902797675.1 uncultured Lachnospiraceae bacterium | reverse complement strand
TACATCGTAAATTAATTATCTGGCACATTCACTTGTCTGATTGCACATACACTGCTTCACCCTCAATCGGCGGTGCCCAGTTGTTCTCATTATGATTTTCGTTCCGAATCTTCATTACTCTCACCTCCTCTTCTCTTTTTCTCATCTTTCTAATCTTCCATCTTGTTTTCCACTTCCTGCTTCAAGCAGTCCGGAACTTCTTCTTCGCCCCAACACAGTGCACATCCTGTACTCGTGAGGATTGTTCCCGATAAATCTTTCAGAAACTGATTCACATTCTCGTTATCCATTTTTATCCACCCTCCTTCTTCTCAGATTAAAAAGGAAAACATCAATTACATTCATCCCCATAGAACAGACAATCACCGCTGCATATCTTGAAGATAAAATTGAGGTCAGAATAATTTCAATACATAAGACTGTCATGCCATTCAGCCGAAATTTCATCACATATAAATCAGAATAACGGATTCTGCCTTCAGACAAGGTCTTATCATTCGTCCAGATACAAACGATAGATAAAAACTCAATTGTAGCTTTAATACAATCTGTCACCTGAATGCAGCTAACCGCGAATATAATGCACCCATAGATGAATCCCGTATACAATAAACAGCCTGTTGATGTTTTACAATGATTCCCGCCTGTAAATATTCTTAGCGAAACAAGACAAATATAAGCAAGCAAAAATTCTATTGCCTTATGTGCTAATGAAAATAAAATCAGCAATACAAATAATTTTTCTATTTCGTTTAGAATTACATGAATAGAATAAGTTACTTTTTGCACTGATTCCTTACCATACTTTTCAGTTTTTAGTTTTTTAATCAGATATGATGTTAAAGCTTCATTCATTTCATCAACCGCTAAGAACATAATATTTTCCTTTCCTTTTTTTGTATATCACATTTCCCCCAACTGTTTCAATACCGAATCAGGCAAAACGTCACGAACGTCCCGTAAAACGTCACGAACGTCTTTTTTTCTTGTTGAGACTCTCATTTTCTTATGCTATACTTTACCTGTAAAATAACACGAGGAGCGATAAACATGCAGAAGGTATTGATTGTAGAAGACGATTCCATACAGAGAACTTCCTTGGCGCAGGCAATAAATAATAATTATCCGGACTGGATGATCGACACTGCGGATTGTTTTGAAGCCGCAAAAGAAAACATTCTTCATTCTCTAGATTCCGACGATTACTACACCCTGTTCCTGCTTGACATTCAGCTGACAAATAATTCCGGCGACCGGGGCGGTTTTTTTCTTGCGGAAATGCTTAGAAAAGAAATGCCATACTATAAAACCCCGATCTTATTTTTGACTGCCGTCTCCGATGATAATTATTATGCGCTCTCTCACTTTCACTGCTACAACTATATTTCAAAACCTTATACTTCCGAGGATATCATCCGGCAATTAGAACAAATGCTTGTCACCGGATATCTTTCTCTTAACACATTTGAAATTATTGATACCAGCCGGATAATTCACCGGTGTGATTCCTGCAATCTGAAATATATCAAATCGGAAGGTCATGTTTTGCTGATTCAATGTGAAAATTTCAGTTTTCGTACCCGCAATTACACCATTGAATCGATTCATAAGATATTAAATCAGGATTTTGTACAATGTCACAAACAATATATTATCAATTTTAATTTTGTGACAAATTTTGATCGACTTCTGCGAGTCATAAATTTAGATAGCGAAACAATTCCTGTCGGAAAGAAATATCTTGCCAACATAGATCATATGCTGCGTTTGAATGGAGCTAGAAAAAATGAATGATTTTCTTATCACTTATATAGCGGCTGCAATAGAATTTCTCAGTATTTATATCATATTGCACCGCTTTTTAGAATTAACGCTTATTCCTAAGCCTTTGGAAATATTATATGGATTGTTTGTCATCTTCCTGTTGAATGTAATTCCCGATGACAAGGGGAATTTTCTTTGGATCATCGGACAATTCTGTTATCTCTTATATGCTGTTTTTATGGCAAACAAAAATATTTATCAGGGTTTTTTACTTCACATTATCACGATATTCTCCACTTTGCTGATCCAATTTGGAGTTATTATTTCGTATTCCCTGTTGTTTTCTCCGAAAACCCTTTCCAACCTTGCAGGCAGCCTGGCTACCTTACTTCTGGTTTTCATTATTTTTTTTGCAACGCCGTATCCGCTGCTTTACAAGAAAATAAGTAATGCGGCAAAACCTCTTCATCTGTTATTGATCAACAGTTACCTGATTTTTGTATTTGTTTTGTTAATTTTCAAAACAGATCAAACATCCGTTTACAAAAATCCTTTTTTCCTGCTCAGTATACTTTTACTGATTCTATCGATCAATATCGGATTATTGTATTACGATTTCACGCTGCAAAAAAAACAGACGGAGCTTTTATCCCATAAAAAAAATCTCCCGATCTATCGGGCTCTGATTCAGGATATCCGGGCAAATCAACATGAATATTCCAATCGCCTGCAGGCGCTTTCTCTTTTGCCTGCCACCTGCAAAGATTATGATTCACTGTGTCTTGCCCTGAAAGCATATACAAAAGAATACTCTCATTCACTCTATGCCTACCCTTTGCTCCAGATCAATATGCCGCTCCTTGCAGCCTCTCTCTACAATCTGGCAAATCAGGCTGCCGAAAAAAACATAACCGTACACTTTAATGCTGTCTCCCCAAAGCTTCAAAGTCAGGCTCCGGAATATGTCGTCTCGGATCTTGCCTGTATTTTATTGCAAAATGCAGTGGAAGCCTCCGCTTCCGGCGACTATATCTATGTATCAATCGATTGTAAAGACGGGGCAATTGTTTTCGAGGTACGGAATTCTTCTCCGATTTTCTACACAAAAGACGAGTTGCAGAATTTTTTCAAGAAAGAATATTCCACAAAATCACCCTGTGCAAACAGCGGACTTGGACTTTTTTATTTCAAACGCACGATTGAACGATATCAGGGAGCATTCGGTTATGATTGTATTACCTACAATAACCATATTTGGATCGTTATGAAATTTATCCTTTAACGTATAAACCTTAACTTTTCAAACTTTGTAACTCGAAAAGGTGGTGGTCAAATGTCAGTTGCAAAGCAGATCGTAAATGCCCCCGACGGAAGTCTTTTTTATGGTAATGGCTACGTGTATTACAATACAGAGAGTGCCTATGAGCCAACGGTAAAATATATGAGGAACAAACGCCTGTGCATCGGTCGAAACATTGATGGAAAAACAATGTACGCAAACGACAACTATATAGCGTTATTCGCGAAGGACTCTCTTCCCGACTCTCCCGACAGGGCAGATGCTCTTATGGTTGGATTGCCACTTATGTTGAAATGGGCAATGTCTGAAAGTGGCTTGCTTTCCGACAGACTGTTTGTACAGGTGATTTTTGTGATACCGAGTAAATGCATGTATAAAAATTATGAATCATGTGTACAAAGGTTATGCGCGGAAAGCATATATTAAGGAGGTGAGAGTGATGAAGAACCAGTATTTTGTTCGGATGAACCGGAAAGAAAAAGGAAGAGTCCCTAGACTACATGAGTTGTCCGCTCACAGTATACATAATGTATAAGATAGTTTAGGGACAAGTATATTATATAGTAGAATTAGAAGATATTCAAGTTTATTTGAGTAAAGGAGAAAATATGCTTAAAACAAAAATAAAAAAAATCAAAAATATTGTTATTGCAACAATTATGACTTGCATTGTAGTAACGCATGTAAGTATATTGGCACTTGCGGATACTTACATTACGTTGGGACGTTGAATGTCGCATGGCTTTAGCCCTGCGACCTGCTTGCTGCCAACGGCAGCAATTCCCGTACGTTAACTTCCTCTAAAAGTTCCACTCAAATCCAATCTTATGGAATAATCGTGCGGATTCTTCATCAAAATCCTGCCTGTCTATTTCCTCACTTTCTGCCAGATAATAGAACGGTTCATCCCCTTCCATGACATCCTCCTCCAGTTCCTCTTTTCCGCAAGTCAAAACTGGGATACGTACTTCAATCTTGCCATCATCCCTCTGGTGGGCTGTTGCCCGGAGTTTCTCAAATTCCTGTCGTGCAGTTTTCTCATCATCTATCACTTCTCCGCCTTCACTCATATCGATGACTTCATATGGTTCTCCGTTTAAGATCTGTTCGATTCTTTGTTTTTCGTCATACCCGACAATCGCTATCAGCGTCTCAATCTCGTATTTCATAACTCCCCCTTATTCAGACGCTTTCTTTCTCCTGCCGCCACGTCTTTTCGGATGTTCCTTATCTTCGTCCGGCTTCATGTCTGACTCTAAAAATGCAATCACTTCTGTCAATGTCTTATTGCTTCTCATGAAAGCCGCAATCAGCTCCTCGTTCTCAATTGCGACCTTCTTATCGCGCAGGTTGTTAAGCTCATCGCAGGCCGCATTATATGTCTCTCCTGTTTTCGCCACCTTCTCCTCGGCCTTTTTTATCTTTGCTTCAAGGCTTTCCTTTTTCATACGTGCCATGTTCTTACCTCCCGATATTATCTATAAGCTTCAGCTGCTCGCTTATGCGTTCCGCCCTGTCTTTTATATATGCGGTATCCATTCCAAATGCTTTCAGTATCGTCTTTTGTGTCTTGGTCACCGCATGATCTAAACGGTATATCCGGTCATGGCCGCGTATCATTTCAATCTTTTCCAGTTCCCTCAGTGCCGCAGGCACCGTCATATAGTTCGGCTTTTCATCGATCCGTTCCAGCTCCTCTTTTAATTTCGTGTATATCCTGTTCCTGACGATAAGGGCTACGAATTCAACAAATATCTTGGCGTCCGTTGACTCATTATAATGCGTTCTCTCACTTTTATTCCCCAGATATGACTTATCTCCCCGGAACAGTTTCTCTGATGCGTCCCTGCTGTAGTAAAGATCTAGTGCTTCCTCGGCTGTCATCTTGTCTGACGATACTATACAAAAATATCCGCACAGCTGAAGTTCCCTTTGTATTACATCTTCTTTTTCCCTGACAAGGGTAAGGATTCCGCCGCTGTCATAAAATGTCTCGAAATAATGCTTCTCTGTATCGCTCAGCTGGTAATCCGTGCCATATTGGTTCTTTAATGCCTTTGAAAGCCGCTCCAGTTTTTCTTCGAGTTCTTCCTTCTCTCCGTGTTCCTTTCCAGTGCTGTGGTATATGTGAAAATATCTGTCTTTTTCATCATCAAGATACAGCTTGTTCTTTACCGTAAATCCATACACCTTATGCTTTCGGATGCTGTGCTTCCTTTTCTCCTCGAACTTGCCTTTGTTTTCCAGGACAAGGGTATCAACCAGTTTCTTCATTCCCTTTACCATGATGATAAAACTGTATCCACACCCGTCCATCTTTCGGATATTTCCCTTACTGAAATATCCCCTGTCCAGGATGAACCCTATGTTTTTGTATCCGTATCCTTCAGCTTTTCCAAGCATGAATTCAAGCTGGGAGATGTCTGCAATGCTCCCAAGGTACGTCTCGTAAAAAAGCGGCTTGGCGTTCTTTGTATCATAGGCAACGGAATAATTAAATATCGGAGCACCAACATCCAACTTGGGCTGCCCAAACTCCACCATGTCAATGTCGCCGGCTTCGCTGTTTTTGTTTGTCGAGTCATACGATATATATATTTTCTCCCGGTGGTCATGGGATGCGTTCCAGTCGTTCAGGAAACCTATGCTTTCTTCGCCGGTCATGCCGCACAAGAATTCGGACACTTTTGTGTCGCTGTATATGCGCATGCTCTCAGTGAACAGTGGGTGGACATATGCATAAGATGGATAATGCTGCCCAGCGTTATTCTCGCACACGATTGTGTAAGAAACAAGATCAAGGAAAAGCCCCAAGTCCTTGTCATTGAAGTAACTGCCCAAAATATCCGAAAGATTATATTCATCCAGGATCTTCTTGACGATAATATAAGCTCCTATCCTCAGACAACTGCTCCTTGACGAATTGAACTTTTCGTCCGGCAGCTCCACCTCCGGGAAATACATCATGAAGTTCTGGTTGGGAACCATCATCTTGTGATCTTCTTTGGACTGCTTGCCTATGGTCACCCGTTTAGGAACGTTATACTTTTTGTCCGGATTATAATCCCTCCCAATCTCATAGTTGACATACACCGAATTGCCTTTCGGTTTTGTCGTAATCTTGCCCTCCGCAGCCGGTATTTCAACGAGAAAATCCAAGTACATAAGCACCTCCTGTCGGTGATAAATTTGAGTGGCACTTTCTACTCAATATATTACCACTTTTTCTCATTTCATGCAAGTGTTTTTGCTAGAAAAATGTTGATTTTAAGCTATTTTCAGGTGATTTTAAGTTCGGATACCGCCTCCATTTTCTTTGAGTGGAACTTACCTTAGGAAGTTAACGAAATGCTTTAGCTCCGATACTCGTTATTCCCTCCGGCACAACGACTTCTTTAACCCCTGTTTCCTCTGTGTACTTCTCTAACACACCATCTTTAATCTTAAATCCTATAATTCTTCACCTCTTCATATAGTTTTTGATCTGATAAAAACATTTTGAACAGCACTCCGATTCAATCTCCCACCTCTATAGGTGGTGAGTAAAGAAAGGAAACTTACGTAG
>CADBTR010000130.1 GCA_902797675.1 uncultured Lachnospiraceae bacterium | reverse complement strand
TTCAAATTCCCTTTTATGTGATAACCCTTATTATAACTATTCACAGCCGTCTTTACGAACGCGCGGTGTAACCGTGAATAGAAATCCCTTATTTTAATTCCCTGTTAATTCCCTGCTAATAATTAATACCCTTGTTAATCAGGAAATGATGTATCAGATGGCACAATATCTGACGGCATCGGCATAGCTCATGTTTGCGCTGTAGAAGACGGATTTGATGGCGCGGAAGAATTTCAGATCATATTCTTCTGCATTTTCCGGCGGGGTGAATTGCAGGTATTCACAGCCACATTCATTTGCCAGCTTTTGAAGAGCACTGTTGAATTTTTCGGCATTTTTTCCGGAGGAAGCAACGGAAATAACCGACATTGTGGTTTCCGGAACAACGGTGTGAATCCGGTAAAGCAGCCAGCGATATTGCTCGATCAGTTTATCGACATTGTTTTCTTTCTTAAGATCTTCCTCGCCGAGACATAAAATCAGTTTTTCCGGCTTTAAGTTGAATACGCAGGCGTCCAGATGCTTCTCGGCATTTGCCAATGTCAACCCCGGAATACTTCTGTTATAAATCGTTTGAGACAAACCGTAATCCTGCATCAATTCATTCAACGGGACAGCGGATGCTCTCGTGGATCCGAACAGCACAATGCTATGTTCTTTTGCAAGTTTGTTTAATACAGTGAAATTCGATTCATTCATCATAGATAGCCTCCAAGTTTGATTTATTTTAGGTGGAGAGTTGTTCTTCACTTGACATACCGTATTATACACTTGACAATTAAAAATGTATAATATATAATTTTATACAGTTCAATAATATTAAAGTTATTAATAGAGAAATTATTGATAAGAATGATTTATCGAATGTTATAGAACAATATTTTTGGAGTTATGAAAGGGGGAACTATGGAGATTTTACAGCTGAAATATTTTTATGCGCTGGCACAGTCACAGCATGTGACAAGAACAGCGGAACAGCTTCATATCGCACAGCCGGCGCTGACGCAGACGATTCATCGTCTGGAAAAAGAACTGGGAGTAAAATTATTTGTATCCAGCGGAAGAAATATTGTACTTACGCCTACGGGAAGATATTTAAAGGCGCGTATCGAGCCGGTGTTAAAGACATTAAACGATCTGCCCCGGGAATTAAAAGAATTATCGGATGACAGAAAAAAGATCCTGCGGATCAACGTGCTTGCGGCATCCACGATCATCACGGATACGATCATTGAGTTTCAGCATCTGCATGAGGGGATTAATTTTCAGATTGTGCAGAATACAGAGGCAGAAGATGCGGATATCAGTATTTTTACAAGGGAGTTTTTTCAAAAACCGAAGAACGGAAGAGAAGATTATTATGTATTTACGGAGAAAATATTTCTTGCGGTGCCGAAGCCGTCAGCGGATTCCGAGCGGGACAGTATCGCTCTGAGCGAGATGGCGGACAGAAAATTTATCTCCCTGGCGGGATCCAGAGGACTGCGCATGATCTGTGACCGGTTCTGTATGCATGCCGGATTTCAGCCGGATGTAATCTTTGAGAGTGATACCACAGAATCTGTCAAAAACCTGATCAGTGCCAGCATCGGCGTGGGATTCTGGCCGGAATATACATGGGGCAGCCCTGACATGAGCCGCATGGCGCTGATTCCGATCTCAGAACCAAAGTGTCAGAGGGATATTGTAATTCAGCTGCACCACAGCGGAGAACGCTGCGATGTTGCGGAGAGTTATTTCAAGTATTTGCAGGAATATTTTCAAGCGAGGACGATACCGAAATGAATGGATGATAAGATCTGCAAGAGAAAAACGGGACAGATGTCAAGGAGTCATTCCTTAACACCTGCCCCGTTTCCATGATCTGATGGGCAGAGATGGATTCGAACCATCGAAGCAAGTTGCAGCAGATTTACAGTCTGTCCCCTTTGGCCACTCGGGAATCTGCCCATTTTATACCTGCAACCGCAAGCACAAAGAAATTGTATCATAAATTATTTCCGAATGCAAGTGTTTTATCCGAATTCGCATGATAACCCGATTAAATCATTACCATTTAATCCCAATCCAGCGACGCACAGTAAATAACCGGATCTTCTTCATCACATACAAAGACTGCCGCCGAATAAGGTTTCATCGTCACGATCAGCCGGTCTTCCTTCATCGGGACCGCCAGTCTGCCCACATTATAGCCGCTCTCATAGCTCTCCATGATCCGGTAGATTTTGGCTTCATGGTCGATTCCCACCTTTTGGACTCTCGTATTGACTACTTTTTCCTCACTGTTATTATTGATAATCACGACAATTTTATTATCTCTGTAAAATCTTCCGTACACCAGCACATTATAGTCTGACGCCATCTGTACATAAGATCCCTTTACAAGCGCCGGATTCTCTTTGTGGATCTTGATCATATCCCGATGAAATTCCAGCAGATCAAAATCCTCATGCCCCCACGGATAGGTTCTTCTGTTGTCCGGGTCGGTCCATCCGCACACACCGGCTTCGTCCCCGTAGTAAATCGTCGGAGCTCCCGGCCATGTCATCTGCATCACAACCGCTTCTTTCATTACCGCGCGGTTAATTCCCTGTTCCGCGCCCTTCGGACCATGTGTTGCGGTTCTTCCCACAACGCCGTTGGTTCTGGTCAAAAATCTGGAATGGTCATGATTTGACAATTCATTCATGGCAACCATCAAAGACTGAGGATGAAATTTCGCCATATTATAACGCATCGTATCAAAGAATACGGCTGCATTTCCCCGCATGCTGTCATTCTTCTCATCGCTGTGTTTCTCCATACCCGTCAAAAACCATGTGATCGGCTCCATAAACGCATCGTAGTTCATAACCGTATCCCACTGGTCTCCGGCAAGCCATGAAGCCGGATCTCCATAATGCTCCGCCAGAATAATCGCATCCGGATTGGCACTTTTTACCGCCTTGCGGAATTTTCTCCAAAATTCATGATTATATTCCTGGCTATGTCCGAGATCAGCCGCAACATCAAGTCTCCAGCCATCCGCGTTATACGGCGCGGAAACCCATTTCTGACCGATCCGTAAAATATAATCCTCCAATTCCTGAGAGCCTTCATAATTCAGCTTCGGCAGGGTATCGAATCCCCACCAGCCGTCATAGGTTCCGTTATCCGGCCACTTATTATCTTCGTCTTCAAAGAAATGAAAGAAACTGTGGTACGGACTGTTTTTTGAAATATACGCGCCGTCGGCGTAATCCTCATGTCCCTGATAGATCTTTTCTCTGTCCAGCCACTTGTTAAAAGAGCCGCAATGATTGAACACGCCGTCGATGATCACGCGGATTCCACGCTTATGAGCTTCCTCCACTACCTTTGCAAACAGCGCATTACTGGCGTCCAGATTCACTTTTTTCGTCACTCTGGAAATATAATTTGTGGCTTTCTGATTGGATGTCTCCCCTTCCGGAAGAAGTTCCCCCTCTTCCTCCAAAATCACACCGAAATGAGGGTCAATATTGTCATAATCCTGAATATCGTATTTATGGTTGGACGGCGATACAAACAACGGATTAAAGTAAATGACCTGTATTCCCAGTTTTTCCAGATAATCCATCTTATCCAGAACACCCTGAAGATCTCCGCCGTAAAACTCCCGCACGCCCATAGCCGCCGGATATTTATCCCAGTCGTCTACATGAGCGGTATAATCACCCACATAATAATATTCTCTCGTCTTTACATCGCTTTTTTTATCACCATTATAGAAACGGTCTGTAAAAATCTGATACATGACCGCGCCCTTTGCCCAATCCGGGGTAGAAAAGCCCGGCACAAGAGTAAACAGATAATCTTTTCTCGGCTCGTTGCTGCAGCCTAATTTATCATAAAAACAACGCTCATATTTATTGGCGATCAGAAAATAATATGTCACCGTCCGATCGGGCATCAGATAAACAGCCTCAAAGTAATCAAAAAGTTTCGTTCTTTTCATCAACCGCATCGGTTTTGTCTCACCGTCAATGCAAAGACAGACGGAATCCACATTTCCCTTCGCGGCGCGAAAACGGATCTTTACTTCTTTTCCGGCCTCCGGCTCTGACGGCACCACATAACGATCTGTCCCGTCACTGAAAAATGTTTCTCTGTTAAGCAATGCTCTCATATTCTGAATATATAAAAGCTTCTTGCTTGTCATGCTGAGTTTATCCAATGATATCATATTTACTCCTTTTTATTTGCGCTATCCCGTATAAGTTAAAACGGACAGCTGAAGCTGCCCGTTTTAGGAGAAGTTATTTTGTTTTTATGGGGTGTAGCAAAAAACTATATATAATGTATTGGGGGGTTTTACGATATGTAATATATCATGTTTCCGCCAATAAGTCTGCACAAAGTTCATAATTTTCTTTTATATTTTTTGTGCATTTTGCTAATCTCTCCACATTATTCACAAATAACTTTCCCAAAACCGTCATTTCATATATTTTTCCTACAATCAAACAGTTCCGATACTTCGATCCTCAAACAACGCTTCAAACTCTTCCTGGGTAATTTTCTCTTTTTTGATCAACAGCAGAGCGGACCGCTCCAAAATATCCTTATGCTGAAGAATAATTTCTTTCGCTTTCTCATAGCAGTCCTCTACAATATTCCGAACTTCCTCATCGATCTTCGACGCCGTACTTTCCGCATAACTGCGCTCATGCGCCAGATCTCTTCCGATGAAGACTTCTTCCTCGTCATTTCCATAAGATATCATACCGAGTTTCTCAGACATGCCGTACTTGGTAACCATTGCCTTCGCATACGCCGTTGCCTGCTTGATATCCTGAGACGCACCTGTGGTAACATCATCGAAGGTAATTTCCTCGGCAATTCTTCCGCCGAGACTTACCATGATATTCTGCAGGATCTTCCCTCTTGTATTGAACATCTCATCTTTTTCCGGCAAAGGCATGGTATATCCTGCCGCGCCGTTTCCGGTAGGTATGATGGATACCGTATGAACCGGTCCCACATCCGGAAGAACATGGAATAAAATCGCGTGTCCCGACTCATGATAAGCAGTAATCTTCTTTTCTTTCTCCGAAATGATCCGGCTCTTCTTCTCCGTACCGATTCCCAATTTGATAAATGACCGGTCAATGTCTTCCTGTTTGATATAACCTCTGTCATGCTTTGCGGCCTGAATAGCTGCTTCATTCAACAGATTCTCAAGATCCGCGCCTGCAAATCCGGCGGTTGTCTGCGCCACTCTCTCAAGATCCACATCGTCTCCCAGCGGCTTATTCTTTGCATGAACGCCAAGGATTTCCTCTCTTCCGCGCACATCCGGTTTACCCACGTAAAGTTTCCGGTCAAACCGTCCCGGACGCAGGATCGCCGGATCCAGAATATCCACACGGTTGGTTGCCGCCAATACCATAATTCCCTCATTGTTGCCGAATCCGTCCATCTCTACCAGCAGCTGATTCAAGGTCTGCTCTCTCTCGTCATGACCGCCGCCCATTCCGGTTCCGCGCCTTCTGGCAACCGCATCGATCTCGTCGATAAATACGATACAAGGGGCATTCTTCTTTGCCTCCTCAAATAAATCCCTCACTCTCGAAGCGCCGACGCCGACAAACATCTCCACGAAGTCAGAACCGGAAATGCTGAAAAACGGAACGCCTGCCTCACCGGCTATCGCCTTCGCCAAAAGGGTTTTACCTGTTCCCGGAGGACCTACAAGGATAATTCCTTTCGGTATTCTCGCTCCGACTTCAATATATTTGGACGGGTATTTCAGGAAATCGACAATTTCCTCCATCTCGCCTTTTTCTTCCTGCAATCCGGCAACATTCTCAAAATTTATCTTGATCGAATCCGGAGCCAGCATCGTGGCGCGGCTTTTTCCGAAATTCATCATCTTGCTGTTGCCGCCGCCTCCGCCTCCCATAGGATTCAGCATTGTGATCACGACAAATACAAGGATCAAAATAAAGATCAATGGAAGGATCGTTGTCAGGAAAATGCTGTCTCTCTGTACATCTTCCATGGAATATTTCACATCATAATCTTCCATCATTTCCAGCACTTCATTGACATCGGAAACATAGAGTTTCTCATAAGTGCCCTTTTTCTTCTTCACCTGCACGTAACCGGTAGGAACTTCTTTATTCTGCACGATCACGCACTCTACTACTTTTTCATCCTCAAGATCTTCCTCAAAGTGTTTCATGTTGTACCCCGACTCCGTCTGCCCCGCCATCCGGAGTAACGCATAAAGCGCTATGATCACAACGATCAGTGCAACATAAAATCCTGCATTTCCTGCTTTCCTTCTGTTGTCCAAAACGATACCTCCTCTGGAAAATATGTAATCTCCAGTATTTTTTTTGTATTTTCCGAAACTTTCATCCTTTCGCTGATCCGATGACCGACCACCCAGAAAACCTCATCTCCCTTCGCCAGAAGAATCTTCTGATTCCGTTCCCTGAGCGGGATTTTCTGATCGATCATATAATCCCCAAGATTTTTTCTGCTGCCCGCAGAATTTATCACCAGATAATCTCCGGCTTTGCGCGTTCTAATCTGGAAAATCTCTCCTAGTATATCATAATTTAAGTATTTCGTATACATTTTTTCGGGAATTTTATCAATTCTTAACGTGTTTTCCCTGATTCTTGCCTGAAAATATCCCCTGTTTCCGGGCAATTGCAGTTTCTCCGTCTGTCCTTCCCGCAGACACCATTCCACGCAAAATCCCCCGTTTTCCCCCGGTTTTTCGATTTCTTTCCGCAGGATCAGCCTGTCATATTCTTTTTCCCACCGGTAACCTCCCGGCAGCAGGATATGCTTTCCGGTCTGCCCTGCCGCAATCCCGTTCATCGCCTCCACATGCTCATATCCGATATCTTTCAGACTTCCGCTAAAACGTTCCAGTCCCATGCGATATACCATCGTTCTTATGACTTTCGGCAGTTTTTGCATTTTTTCTCCATGAAAAGCAAAGAAATCCCCGTTCTCCCTGACGCAATCCTCATACGCCGACTCTGCCTGCATTCTCAGATAATCCTGTATTTCCCCCAGCATCCCGGCAGCCGTCTCTATATGCGCCAGCGCCTGAGAATTGATATCCAGAGCAATCGGAAGGATCCGGTTTCTGATCTTATTCCGGGCATATAATGTTTCGTTATTCGTGTGATCTATTCTATAATCTATTCCGTTTTTCTCAAGATATTCCATAATTTCCCGCCTGTCGAGAATCAGAAGAGGACGCACAATCCCGTCTCTCACCGGCGGGATCCCCGTAAGCCCCGAAATTCCCGTCCCCCGGAATAAATTCAGCAAAAAGGTTTCTCCGCTGTCGTTGCTGTTGTGAGCCACGGCGATACAACCTCCTCCTTTCTCAGCCGCCACCCTGCGGAATGTATCGTAACGCACATTTCGTCCTGCTTCTTCGGTGGACAGATGATTCTTTTTCGCCAATTCCTCCACCTGATAATGATAAACCTGACATTCCACCTGCCACTGCCTGCATAATGCCTCCACATAAGCCTGATCTTCATCCGCTTCCGGTCCCCTTATTCCATGGTGAATATGTACTGCGGTGATCCTCTTATTTCCCGCAATGCGTATCAGCATATGGAGCATACAGACCGAATCCGGTCCTCCGGAGACTCCCGCAACAATCTGTCCGTCTCCGGCAAACATTCCATATTTTTCCGCAAAGCGGCGTACTTTTCCATATGCGCTTTCTCTTATTTCTCCCATCGTATTTCCTTTCCCGACAGTATTTTTCGCCGTCTCACCGATTTACCGGAATCCGGCATATTTATCCCGGAGCTGCCTTGCCATCGTCTACCGGTACATCGGGATCAGGCGCATTTATCCCAGATCCCCGTCACCATTACCATCATATCATCTTCCTGCTGCCTGTCCGCACACGCCATCGCTCTCTTTAAGATTTCCTTTGCCATATCCTCCGGCCGTCCCTCCGGAATTCCCAGAATGATCTCACCGATGGTTTTCTCCTTATCCTCGCTTTGAATGGATTCTAAAATCCCGTCGGACATCATGATCACAAAATCACCGTCATAGAGTTTTTTGGTCGCCGTCTCAATATCCGCCTGCTCCGTACTTCCGATGGGCAGGGATGTAGACTTGATCGCCTCTACCCACTGTCCTCTCTTTACAAAAGTGGAACTTGCCCCCATTTTCATAAAATCGCAAATGCCGGAATACATATCGATAATTCCCATGTCCAGAGCCGCAGGCCTTGTGCGGTTTCCGTCAACCATAAAAAGACTGTTTATAAGACGCACAGCCGTTTCCTCCTGAAACCCGCTCTGCATCATTTCTTCAAGCAATTCCAGAACCGCCTCACTGTCTTTGCAGGCGCGCACGCCCTGTCCCATTCCGTCTGACACACTCAAAAGCGTCTGTCCGGATTCCAGTTCCATGCAGGTAAAATTATCGCCGCACACCTGGGAATCACTTCCCGAATGTTTTGCTGTTCCGTGGATCACAAAGAAATTCGGTTCCTCCACAAAAATGCAGCCGGTATACTCTCTTGTCACTCTGGCGTAGGGGTTTTTCCGATAGGACACTTTCTTTCCCATGACTTTGCCGATGACATCGGCAACCTCGCGCATGATCACATTTTTCTTCGGTGCCCGGATCATGATATTCACCTCATCAATCCCCCGTCGATTATTCAGCACCACCACGTTTTTCATCAGCACGCCGATCCCTTTCAGCCGGATCCGCAATTCCCGCTCTTTTTCATTGGTCAGATTGGCGAACACATAAGTCTCCGCCGCCGCCTCTTTCAAAATATCGGACATTTCCCGAAGCTGCAGCGCCACCGCATTCCGGCTGTCGGAAAAGCGTTTTTCCCAGATCCCGTTTACCACGGCCGCCTCTCCCTCCAGATACACAGGCTCCGTGGCGCTGCTCTGAAATTTATCGATGCTGCGTGACATCCGCTCAAAAGAATCCGCCATCAATTTCATCTTGTCCTCCACAGCGCCCGCCATCCGTTCCCGTTTGGCAATCTCCCTCTCCCGGTCTTTCTCTCTGTGATCGTAACGGATCTTGTCTTCTCCCAGAAAAATCTCGATCAGTCTTCCGAAAACAACGGTCAGGGAAAATACAAATATGACGGAAACCAGCACCACAAGATATGCGCTGCCGCCCTTTTGTCCCATAAATGCATCGGCAAATTCCATCATTCCGAAAGATACCGATGTCGCAAGCGCCGATATGTATACATTTACTTTTTCCTTATTCTGCGCGGTATACTTGATCGTAACCAGAAGCGCTGCAGTCAGAAACATCATGATCCCGTATTTTACCATTTGCAAAAAACCGTACTTCATATAGCCTGCGATCAAAAAAAGAGGCACCGTCGGAACAGCAAACAGGGAACTTCCCTGTATCGCGCCGTAAGCCGCCATTCCCACAGGATTCATTCCATGCAGACTGATGCCCGAAAGCAATGCGCCCAACACTCCGGCAACCATAGATTTGACAAATTTTGTTTTCATAGATTCTACCTCCAGATCATTTTTTGCCTCTCCGGATCCATCCGCTTAAGGCTGAAGTGAAGTATAATCTTTTGTCCTGTCTTATTTTGTCAAAAAAAGAAGTGATCCCAAAAAAATTTGTGACAAAATTCTTTGAAATCACCGCTTATAATCAGGTTCATGATTTATTCCTTAGGTTTATAAATGATCTCATCCGGATATACATAACCGATCGCCTTCGCTTTCTCTTCTATGTACTTCTTCGTCTGAACGTACACCCGCCGTTCCTCCAGATTTTCCTGTTCCGTCATCTCTTCCTCGTAACGTGCCTCCAGCTTTGTCTTCTGATTCTTAAGTTCCTTCAACTCTGCCTTGGAGTCATCGATCTGTGACCACATCAATCCGCCGAAAAAAAGAACGATCACGCTAATCAGCAGCGCGCCTGTTTTTCCTTTTTTCTTTTTTGTCATAATGCTTTCTTTTCTCGCCATAGTCCTGCTTCCTACCCTTAATTTTCCTTCTCAACCAACGCCCAAATACCCATATCGGTCTTCCAAACATTCGGAAGAACCGGATAACAAATATTCTAAACCATTTCAACGGCTTTTTCAAGAGGAATGTGAAAAGAAAATTCAAAATTTTAGATGTATATTTTACAAAGGGTTTGCTGATGCTTTTGGTATAGAGCCATGCCCCCAGTATCAACGTCAGAAAAATGTATCCCCGTACAATTCCGTCATTGTACTGAAAAATCATGGAAAATACCACAAGACCTGTCGCCATCCAGAAAAGAAAGTCCTGCACGCCCACGCCAAAGGGTTTAAAATGTACCACTCTCCGCAGGATCCGAAGGATATCATACGAAAACGCGATCCCCATGCCATACCATGCTCCTTCTATCATGATGCGCGCCTCATCTCTGATGATATCGCTCACGTTACCCGAACAGCTTTCCCAAAAGCGATGTTTTGTTTTTTGCCCCCACGGAGGAAGAATATACCAGAGAATTTATATTTCCCTCAATATCCGTCTCCTTTTTTTCCAACGTAAGTCTGCGTATATGCAGGTTGCTGCCCCGAATGGTGAGCATGCCCAGATCCGTCTCCAGCAGGATCGTTTCGGTATCAAATGAGATCACGTCCCGCACGCCTGTCAAAAAACATTCTTTCCGGTTCATCATCTGAAGTTTATGACTTCCGGCATTGTTTTTTTCTTCCACGAGCGAATCCCCGCTTTCCTATGGCCTTGCCTCATTATATGAGGGGAACGCAAAGGATTATACCTATAATTCCCGATACATTTCCTTTGCTTCTTCTTTTCTCACCGTCTCCTGCACCGAAGTAACCTCAACCTTCACATCTCTGGTTCCGAATTTTATCAGAATGATATCTCCGGCTTTTACCTCAGCGCCGGCTTTCGCCTGTTTATCATTAATGAACACTCTCCCCGCGTCACAAGCCTCATTTGCCACGGTCCGCCGTTTGATTAATCTTGATACTTTTAAATATTTATCCAGTCTCATATGAACACTCCCTTTTATATTTCCTGTTTTCTCTGTATCATATCATTGTTTTTTTTATCTGTCAAACAGGGAAACGGCACAACCTTAAGAAAGTTTTTCAAAGTTTGTATATTTTCACTTCTTTTACAAATACTAGTACAAATTTCAGAAAGAGAGGATTTGTTATGAAAGCAACCGGAATTGTGCGGCGTGTGGACGATTTAGGCCGCGTTGTGGTACCGAAGGAGATAAGAAAAACTTTGAAGATCCGCGAGGGCGATCCCGTGGAGATCTATACAGACAGTGAAGGAGATATTATCCTCAGAAAATATTCCCCCATCGGGGAAATGGGGGATTTTGCCAGAAGTTACGCTCAGGCAATGTCCCAGATCGCCGGACATCGGGTGATGGTGACGGATCGGGAAAAAGTTGTTGCCGTGGCAGGCGGCGTCAAGAAAGATTATCAGGGTCTTGCCATCAGCCGTGAACTTGAAAACATTATGGAAGACCGCAAAGCTTTCAACAGTTCCAAGACTAAGAAAGTAATTCCTGTGGTTGAGGGAGAAACCCCGTCCGACGCCCAGCAGATCATTTATCCGATTTTATGCGACAGTGATGTGGTCGGCGCCGTCATCATGTTTGGCGAGGAAAAAAGCCGGGAATTCAGCGATGTGGAAAATAAAATCGCAGGCGTTGCCGCCGCTTTTCTTGGCAGACAGATGGAGGGTTGATATTTTTTACGATTTTTCTTGACAAACCACAGAAAAGCATATATAAATATTGTGGGTAACCTATGGTTGCCCTATACTTTAGATTTATCACATTAGAGGAGGATTTATTCATGAACAAGGCAGAATTAGTATCAGCAATCGCTGAGAAGTCAGAGCTGAACAAGAAGCAGGCAGAAGATGCTGTTAAGGCTTTCGTTGAGGTGGTCACAGAAGAATTGAAAAACGGCGGTAAAGTTCAGTTAGTTGGTTTTGGTACATTTGAGACTTCTGAGAGAGCTGCAAGAGAAGGCAGAAACCCTTCCACAGGCGAAAAGATGACGATTGCTGCTTCTACAGCACCGAAGTTCAAGCCGGGTCAGGCATTAAAGGATGCAGTAAATAAATAATTTGTGTAATTATTCAGCACAATAGATAGCGAAAGGCTTATAAATGCTCGCATTTATAAGCCTTTTCTTACTACAGTTCTCTTGTCGCCCGGTAAAGCCACTGCCGTTCCTCATGGGACAGCCGGTCTTTCAGGTTTTCATATACATTCTTATGATATTCATTTAACATAGCAATTTCCCTTGATGTCATTTCTTCCGGCAGGATCGCTCTCCTGTCAAAAGGTACCATTGTCAGATATTCAAACCTCATATACGTTCCGAAGTCCGTTTCCTTCCATTTTTTGCATAAAATCAGATTTTCCAGTCGAATTCCGTATTTTCCCGCGAAATATAATCCCGGCTCATCAGAGGTGATCATCCCTTCCTCCAGAACGGCTCCCCTGCCGTTTTCTTCTCTTTGCCGAAATCCGTTGGGTCCTTCATGAACGTTCAGCAAATATCCGACGCCATGACCGGTTCCGTGTTTAAAATCAAGCCCCTGCTCCCACAAAGGCTCCCTCGCCAATACATCAAGATTCAAGCCGGCAGTACCGTAAGGAAATACTGCGCCGCCCAGGTTTAAATGTCCCCGCAGGACGGTGGTATAATCATGTTTCTGCTCATAGGATAACTCTCCCATCGCGACCGTTCTTGTGATATCGGTGGTTCCTTCCAGATATTGTCCCCCTACATCCATCAGAAGGAAAGTGTCTGTTTCAACGGGACGATCCGTAGTCTCTGCAGGTTCGTAGTGTATGATCGCGCCATGCTCTCCCGTGGCGATAATAGGAGCAAAGCTCTGATAAAGGTAGCCTGCCTGTTCTCTCCTGAATGCCTCCAGTTTTCCCGCCACCGTAAGTTCGGTAATCCTGCCTGCGTGAAAATCTTTCGTCTCTCTCACCCGGTCAAGCCAGTATAAAAGTTTTGTGACGGCAACGCCGTCTTTGATATGCGCTTCCCTGACATTTGCCATCTCGGTATTATTCTTTACCGCTTTTTTCTGTGTGGGATTCGTGACGGAAATACAGGTCACTTCTTTTGGTATCTTTTGCAGCAGCGCCGCATTTGTCGTCCGCTCATCGTACATCAGTTTCACATGTCCGTCCATCAAAGACAGATCCTGATAGACCTGAAAATAAGGTTTCACAATGACGGAATCTTTCTCCAGCGCCTGCCGGACATTTTTCGATACCGCTGCCGGATCTGCATAAAGGATCGCCCGGTTTTCCTCCACAATTGTATAAGATAAAAAAACAGGATTGTATAAAATATCGCTTCCCCGCAAATTATAAAGCCATGCGATATCATCCAGAGACGCTAAAAGATACCGATCCGCCCCCTGCTTTTCCATCTCCTGCCGTACCATGCGCAGCTTGTCTTCCCTTAACACTCCAGCATATCGTTCCTCCAGCTCCCATACTGGTTCCGCGGACATACAGGGTCTGTCACTCCAGATTTCTCCCACAAGGTCATGCTCCATCTGCTGTTTTGCCTGCTTTCTCCCGCATATAGCGCTAAGACGCTCCGCCTGTTTCACCGACACCGTTCTGCCGTCATAAGCAAGACAATTATCTTTTTCCAATACCTGTTCTATATATTCCTCTACTGTGGGAACGCCTTTTTCCCGCATCTTGTACAGGGTGATCCCCGTACCCTTAAGCTGTTCCTCCGCCTGGAGAAAATATCTTCCGTCTGTCCAGAGCCCTGCTTCCTTTTCCGTAACCACAACCGTTCCCGCCGAACCGTCAAATCCCGTCAGATATTCTCTGCATTTAAAATAATCGCCTACATATTCAGATGCGTGAAAATCATCAGAAACCACAAGATAGACATCAACCTCATGCTCTCTCATGACCTTGCGCAGCTGTTCGATCCGCTGTTTTATCACACTGTCTTTCATCACCGTCTGAGTCTCCTTCCTGATACAGACATATTTTACCATAAACCGCCGGGAATTGAAAGAGCAACAGAACTTTTATCATTATCCGAAAATATGCATTTTTTTATTTTTAGAGTAAAATATGCATAATCAGCTAAATCAAATACCGTATTTTATGCAAAATCCTTGCCTCCTATGCAGATGATATCTCCCAGCATGCAAAAGGCGTTGAACGGCACTCCGATTCAATCTCCCACCTCTATAGGTGGTGAGTAAAGAAAGGAAACTTACGTAGGTGGGAGTTTGAATCTC
>CADBTR010000129.1 GCA_902797675.1 uncultured Lachnospiraceae bacterium | reverse complement strand
TTGAAGATAACCATATTATACCATAGAATTGTTATTTGTGCCAGTTATTTATTTTGTGTCATACTAGTACATCGTTTCTTAATTAACCGGCTTATTTCTACTGATTTTTCTATCTGCGGCATCAGCCTCAATCAACGTAGCCCGCTACGCCGCTTTCGGCTTCTTTGCATATGGAAAAATTACCTACGAAATAAGAACCAGTTACTTAATTTACGCTGTACTAGGAAACAAAGAATTATTCCGCTCCTTCCGACTGAATAAACTTGATTTCCCTGCCCTCGTAATTTTCCATAAGGGAAAATAGATTTTTCAATCCTTCGGTAGCGATGACTCCTCCGTCTGTCGTCAAAAGGATCATCTCGAATTCTCCGTTTTTCTCCCAATATTCCATCGCTTTCTCGCTGCCGAGGACGTACATCGCCGTCGATAAAGCGTCGGCTGTGGTACTTTCCCTGTTTACAATGGTTACAGACAGCAAATCGTTCTTTACCGGATATCCGTCTGAAGGATCGATGATATGACACCATTTCTCCCCGTTTTCATCGATGAAATAGCGCTCATAGCCGCCGGAGGTCACCACTGCCCGGTCTTTCACACGAAGTACGCCCATGTACTGATCTGTCGTCTGAGGATCTCTAATTGCAACAGACCATAATGACCCGTCCGGTTTTGTTCCGAGCGTTGCCACGTTTCCGCCAAGATTTACAATTGCGCTGCTAACTCCGGCTTTTTTCAATACTTCCAGCGCCCGATCCGCCGCATACCCCTTGGCGATCCCGCCGAAATCCACCTGTGCATTGCCTTTTAGAGCGATACGGCAGTTTTCCTCGTCTTTCTGTATCTTTTGAAAACCGGTAAGCGCCAAAGCATCCCGCAATTCCACCTTATTTGGAACCAGATATTCTCCCGTTGTAAATCCCCAGAGTTTCAACACCGGATAAATCGTAAGATCAAAAGCGCCGCCTGTCTTCTCGGTGACATCCAGCGCTTTTTTTGTCAATTCCATATATTCTTCCGGCACTTCAATCCCGTCTTCACCTGCTGCGTTTAATTTTGCCGTTGTGCTGTTTTCCTCCGTCACCGAGAATTCTCTCTCCACGCGCTTAATCTCGTTTTTTGCCTGATTTAACGGCGATTTTCCGTCTGTTCCATAGGCCGTGATGGTCATATAGGTGTCCATGGCAAAAAAATCCACCTGATGTTTCGCCTGACTTTGCAAATTCTTTAAGGTACATCCTGTAATCAGAGAAACTGTCGCGATAACAAATATCATTTTCTTTTTTATCTTTACATGAAACATTCTTCTATTTTTACCTCTATCCCAGCGCCACATCCAGACACATCATAAGAACAAAACCGACCGAAAAGCTGATGGTTCCGATATTGGAATGTTTTCCTTCCACAGCCTCCGGCACCAGTTCCTCAACAACGACATACATCATCGCCCCTGCCGCAAATGCCAGAAGATACGGCAGCACAGGCAGGATATAGCCTGATAACCATATGGTTAAAAGCGCGCCCAAAGGTTCTACCACTCCGGACAAAGTTCCGAAGATAAAAGCCTTTTTCCTGCCGAATCCGGAATTGCATAACGGCATAGATACAATGGCTCCCTCCGGAAAGTTCTGAATGGCAATTCCAATGGACAACGCAAAAGCTCCCATCATCGTGATCGGCGCATTTTCCGCCATCATTCCGGCAAAAACAGCTCCCACAGCCATTCCCTCGGGAATGTTGTGAAGCGTCACCGCCCACACTAACATGGAGGAACGCTTTAGATTCATCTTCAATCCTTCCGGCTCCTCTTCATTGACATGAAGATGGGGAACCGTCCGATCCAACAAGAGCAAAAAGGCGATTCCAAGGCAAAAGCCGATCGCCGCAGGCAGGAAAGCCAGTTTGCCCTTGTCTGATTCCATATCCATGGAAGGAATCAGCAATGACCAGACCGAAGCCGCCACCATCACGCCTGCCGCAAAACCTGACAGGATTTTTTGCATATTCGGATTCATGTCGGATTTCATAAAAAAAACACAGGCGGCTCCCAATGTTGTTCCGATCAGGGGGATCATAATTCCAAGCAACATATTTTCACCTACTTTCATTCAGCAATACTTTCAGACTATTCTTTCATTCTTTCTGAATTTCCTCATATCATTATTTTATGCACCTCATGTGTCATTTTTTACTTTTTCTCCCTGATATCAAAAGCAGGCGGCTCCGGCTGTGCCCGCACAAACCGGCAATAGCCGCCTGAACCCTTTCTTTACTCACCACCTATAGATGTGGGAGATTGAATCGGAGTGCCGTTGAATGTCGCATGGCTTTAGCCCTGCGACCTGCTTGCTGCCAACGGCAGCAATTCCCGTAGG
>CADBTR010000128.1 GCA_902797675.1 uncultured Lachnospiraceae bacterium | reverse complement strand
CAACGTCATTAAGCGTACTGCCCCCGCCGGAAATTATCTGGATAAGGTGCAGTTTTGCTTTTTCCTTTGCCGTAATGCTTGTCCGCAAAGCCGATTGAAATGTGGTTTCAATCTTTTGCGTAATCGTAAGCCTTGCGCCGGCTCCCACATTTATCTCAATCAGGGCGGAAGATAATTTTTCTTTGCCGTCATTTATTTCAAGGACTGCATAATCCGTTTTTTTATCTGCAAGTTTGATCGAGATTCCGCTGTCAAAAAGATGATCTGTACTTTTCCCGAGTGCTGTTACACCGTTATATGACGGAGTATTATTTATAACAGCATTTTCTGCTGTGACATTGATTTTCAGTTCATCCCGTTCGCCTGAAACCGTAACCGAAGTATCATTTATGTTCAGTCTGTGCCATGTTAAGACAGGTAAGGCATTTATGTTTTGTAAAGTCATTATCCGATACTTCCTTTCATTTCAAGTCTTATGAGATTGTTCATCTCCACTGCATATTCAAGAGGCAGTTCTTTTGAGACATTGTCCGCAAAACCGCTGACGATAGTCGCCCTTGCATCCGCCTCGGAAAGTCCTCTTGACATAAGATAAAAGACCGCCTCGCTGCTGATCTTGCCGATCTGCGCCTCATGCCCCACATCCGCATGACAAGTGCGTACGTCTATGGCAGGAATGGTGTCTGATCGGGATATATCATCGAGCATAAGGCTTTCGCAGCTTACAGAAGATTTCGCTCCTTCTGCCTGTTTCTTCACCTCGACTGCACTCCTGAACGTGCTTATACCGCCGTCCTTGCTGATGGACTTCGTGTTGATAAGTGAGCTTGTGTCAGGGGCAGCATGTAGTACTTTCGCTCCGGTATCAAGGTTCTGACCCTTGCCCGCAAAAGTAATGCCTGTGAACTCCATTTTTGATCCTTTGCCCTGCAGGATCGTCATAGGGTAAAGGTAGGAAACATGGGAGCCGAAAGAACCCGACACCCATTCCACCTTGCCACCCTCGGCAACCAGCGCGCGCTTGGTGTTGAGGTTATACATATTCTTCGACCAGTTCTCGATTGTCGAATAACGTATGGTTGCCCCCCTGCCGCAGAACAGTTCGACACAGCCTGCATGCAGATTGGCGACATTATATTTTGGAGCGGAACACCCCTCAATAAAATGCAGATATGCACCCTCGTCCACGATAATAAGCGTATGCTCAAACTGTCCCGCACCGGGAGCATTCAGCCGGAAATAGCTTTGCAGCGGTATCTCCACCTTTACTCCTTTCGGCACATAAACGAATGATCCTCCCGACCATACGGCGCCGTGAAGCGCCGCAAATTTATGATCCGCGGGCGGAACAAGCTGCATAAAATGCGTATGTATCATCTGCGCATATTCACCGTGCATGGCACTCTCAAGGTCGGTATAGACAACCCCCAGATCTGCAACCTCTTTTCTGACATTGTGGTATACAAGCTCGGAATCATACTGTGCACCCACCCCCGCCAGCGACTCACGCTCGGCCTTTGGAATGCCCAGGCGCTCGAAGGTGTTTTTGATATCCTCGGGAACTTCCTCCCACTTTGCCGACATTTTCGTGTTGGGTCGCACATAGGTGACAATGTTTTCCATGTCAAGTCCGTCAAGGGCAGGTCCCCAGTCGGGCACATCAAGGCTATTGTAGATTTCCAGCGACCGCAGCCGGAACTCCCTCATCCATTCCGGGTCATTCTTTTCATTGGAAATTTTCTTCACAAGTTCCGCTGTCAGCCCCGCTTCTAATTTGTAATCC
This sequence comes from uncultured Lachnospiraceae bacterium, assembly GCA_902797675.1. Lineage (GTDB taxonomy): Bacteria > Bacillota > Clostridia > Lachnospirales > Lachnospiraceae > CAG-303. The sequence continues at coordinate 9,745 of CADBTR010000128.1, read as the reverse complement.
CTGCTGCTGTCATTGCGGATATCGTAAACACTGCGGTCAATATCTGCGACCTGTGTCCTTTCATCCATGTTACCCCTCCTCGTATACGGAAAAGCCATGTGCATTTACCTCGTCGATAAGCTCTGCGCCGCCCGTTTTTACGATATTTCCGTCTATCATAATGTGTGCGAAGTCAACGTGCAGAGACTCGAGTATCTTTGTGGAATGGGTAATGATAAGCAGACCGCCGTCAGACTGTGCCTTATACGCAGCTATCCCTTGGGAAACTGTTCTTACCGCATCGACATCGAGCCCCGAATCGGTCTCGTCCAGGATTGCAAGTTCAGGATCGAGCATCAGCATTTGCAAAATCTCTGTTTTTTTCTTTTCACCGCCCGAAAAGCCCACATTCAAATCCCGGTTGGCATAAGCCTTGTCCATTCCGAGTATTTCCATTTTTTCTTCAAGCTGCTTTTTGAAATCAAACAGCCGCACACGCTTGCCGCTCTTAGCTTCAAGCGCGCTCCGCAAAAAAGAACTTACCGTGATCCCCGGCACCTCTATCGGATCCTGAAAAGAGAGGAAGATACCATTTTTAGCTCTTTCACTTACCGACTGCACGGTCAGATCTTCACCCTTGTAAAGCATTTTTCCGCCTGTAACATTGTACTCGGGACTGCCCATAATTGCCGATCCGAGTGTTGACTTTCCCGTACCATTGGGACCTAAAAGAACATGTACCTCGCCCTTGCCGATTGTCAGATCAACGCCGTGCAATATCTCCTTTTCGCCTGCGCTGACCGACAGATTTTCTATTTTCAAAACTGTTTCCATAACTTTACACTTCTTTACTCTGTATTAAACATACTTTTTTAGTATGTTTTGATAATTATATATCATTATACCTATAATGTCAATATGATTAGTCGTATATCAGGTTCAGTTATTGCTGAAAAGCGCTGTCGAAAGATACCTGTCGCCGGAATCCGGAAGTAATACTACAATATTTTTCCCGGCATTCTCGGGACGATTCGCCAGAATCTGCGCTGCCTTAAGTGCCGCTCCCGAGGAAATGCCAACCAGAATCCCTTCGCTCTGTGCAAAGCGACGTCCTTCTGTAAATGCATCTTCATTCTCAACGGTGATGACCTCATCATAAATATCTGTATTCAGTGTTTTCGGTACAAAACCGGCACCGATTCCCTGAATTTTATGGGCGCCTGCGTAACCCTCGGAGAGAACAGGGCTTCCGCTCGGCTCGACAGCAACGATCTTCACATTCGGATTCTGCGATTTGAGATATTCGCCCACGCCCGTCAGCGTGCCGCCTGTGCCTACACCCGCAACAAAGACATCGACTTTTCCTCCGGTCTGCTCCCAGATCTCAGGTCCCGTCGTTACTCTGTGTATTGCAGGATTTGCAGGGTTTTCAAACTGTCCGAGAATAACAGAACCTTCGATTTCTTTATTTAATTCCTCAGCCTTTGCAATTGCCCCCTTCATGCCCTTTGCCCCCTCGGTCAGCACGATTTCCGCGCCATATGCCCTTAAGAGATTTCTTCGTTCAACACTCATGCTGTCAGGAAGAGTGAGGATTGCATGATATCCCTTAGCCGCTGCAACAGCCGCAATTCCTATTCCCGTATTGCCCGATGTCGGCTCAATGATCGTTGCGCCCTTTTTGAGTATGCCCTTCTTTTCCGCATCCTCGATCATTGCCAGAGCAATCCTGTCTTTCACCGAACCTGCAGGGTTCAGATATTCAAGTTTTGCAAAAACCTCCGCATTCGCAATATCTGCGTTTTGCGCATATCTGCTTGCATTAAGAAGCGGTGTACTGCCGATAAGTTCCAAGGATGAATTGATTATTTTACTCATAAGATTTACCTCCAAAAAATGATTTTGCTCTTGGAATCCTATTGAACCTATGATATGATAAGAACAACAGAAAGGAGCATTTTTATGAAAATTTCTACCAAAGGGCGCTATGCCCTGCGTATGCTTTATGATATCGCGCTGCACGCCAAGGACGATACGGTTTCGCTGACCGAGGTCGCAGAGAGGCAGCACATTTCCAAAAAATATCTCGAACAGATCGTTCCGATGCTCACAAGAGCCGGAATTCTCCGCGCAGTAAGGGGGAACAGGGGCGGCTACTCTCTTGCAAAAAAAGCGAATGTACTTTCCGTGGGAGAAGTTCTCCGCGCAACCGAGGGAAACCTTGCGCCTGTTTCCTGTCTTGAATTTGAACCAAATGATTGTCCGATGTCGAACAGCTGTCCCACGCTTTTTTTATGGGAAGGACTTTTCGATGCCGTAAAAAATTATCTCGACAGCATCACCATTCAGGATATCATTGACCGCAGCTGCGGTGAAGCAGCCGCGTTGCCGGGCAATGACTGCTGCACTTAAAATCATTCTTAATTTAACGCCGCAAATCCTTTTTCCAGATCACCGATAATATCATCGATATGTTCTGTTCCGATAGAAAGTCTGATCGTATTCGGCTTAATTCCCTGATCCGCAAGTTCTTCCGGACTAAGCTGAGAGTGTGTGGTAGAGGCCGGATGAATGATCAGACTCTTGACATCGGCCACATTTGCAAGAAGCGAGAAGATCTCTGTATGATCGATAAACTTCCATGCTTCTTCCTGTCCGCCCTTGATCTCAAATGTAAAGATACTTGCGCCGCCATTCGGAAAATATTTTTCATACAATGCATGATCGGGATGATCCGGAAGCGACGGATGATTCACATGTTCAACCAATGGATGCGCCGCCAGATATTCTACAACTTTTCTTGTATTTTCCGCATGTCTGTCCAGTCTCAAAGATAAAGTTTCCACACCTTGCAGTAAAAGGAATGCATTAAACGGTGAGATCGTTGCCCCCGTATCCCGAAGCAAAATTGCCCTGATATAGGTCACAAAGGCTGCCGGTCCCACTGCATCAACAAAAGAGATTCCATGATAACTCGGATTCGGGCTTGCAACAGGCGCATACTTTCCGCTCGCTTTCCAGTCAAACTTACCGGAATCTACGATAATTCCGCCAAGAGTAGTGCCATGACCGCCTATGAATTTCGTCGCCGAGTGAACGACGATATCAGCACCATGCTCAATAGGCCGGATCAGATAAGGGGTACCGAATGTATTATCGATCACAAGCGGCAAACCATGCTTATGGGCAATCGCTGCAATGGCATCAATATCCGGAATATCGCTGTTGGGGTTGCCAAGTGTTTCCAGATAGATTGCTTTCGTGTTATCTTGGATCGCTTGTTCCACTTCATCAAGATTATGTGCATCTACGAAAGTTGTGGAAATTCCATACTGTGGAAGTGTATGTGCCAGCAGATTGTAGCTTCCGCCATATATCGTCTTCTGCGCTACAATGTGTTCCCCTTTCTGCGCCAGAGCCTGTATCGTGTAAGTGATCGCAGCCGCTCCAGAAGCAACTGCCAATGCTGCCACGCCGCCTTCCAAGGCTGCAAGTCTTTTCTCTAAAACATCCTGGGTTGAATTCGTAAGCCTTCCATATATATTTCCCGCATCTGCCAGACCGAATCGATCTGCCGCATGCTGTGAATCATGAAATACATATGATGTGGTCTGATAAATCGGCACTGCTCTGGAATCCGTTGCCGGATCCGCCTGTTCCTGTCCTACATGTAACTGTAATGTTTCAAATCTGTAATTGCTCATATTCTTTTCCTCCATTTTTATGTTCTTGTCTTTATTTTTTATTATACCTATCGTTTTTGTAGGTTATGAAGGTAGAATACCACGAAAATTCCAAATAATCAAATATGTACATTTTAGAACTGGTTATAAGTTCTTCTTATCGCAAGACATACTCCATTTGAGGCACGATATACTTCATAAAAAATTTAGCCATAAATGTTACAAAAAAGGTTGACCACAACAATATAAAAACAAAGGGGCTATGTTTTTAACACAACCCCAGAGCATTCATTGTAGCCCCGCCCTTACAAGTAGGACTACGCTTCTATAGATTCCACTTAAAGGCAGGACACTCCTTTGACTATATTGTACTGATATTTTCAAAAAAGTTAAGACGATTCAAAAAATTTTCCAGGAAATCTTTGAATATTATCACTTAATTTTCTAACTTAAATCCACTGTTTTATCTTTCTTATTAGTCTTGCCTTCTGTCTTTACAATTTCATAATTTTTGGCTTCCTTTGCCTTATTATCGCATATCCGAGCATTATACCGTTGTATCAACCACTGTTCCGACATCAGCCGATGCAAACTCCATATCCATTGATGCATCAATACTGATATCTATAATCCCGGTCGCTATATCTGAAGAACTCCCACTATCTATTCCGGGAGAAATACCTTTCATTCCTGCAATTGCCTTTTCCTGCTGTAATCTGTAAAACTTTGCCTTCAAAAAATCCATATCGGCCTTCGTAATATCCCGAAGCTCATCACTGCGATGCTTTCTCTTTAATTCCTTCACATCATCTGCCGACATATCAGAAACATCCTCAAATCCTTCAATCACAGGCATCTCTTCCTCAAGCATCTTCTCCTCATTTTTCATAAATTCTTCTGACAGCTCAGAAAGCTCTTTAAGCATATCTTCTGTCATCTCACGCTCCATCTGCTCCATTTCCTCAGCAAGACGCGCGCTCTCTTCTTTAAGAGCCTGTTCCTCATCCTTTCCGGAAGAACTTCCCCCGAATTTCTCTTCAAGTGCTTCCTCTGTTTTTTCATTTTCAGCACCTGGTATCGCCCTGCCTCTTTCAGCCATCTCTTCCTGTTCAAGATGATTTTTCTTTCTTTTGGCAATAAGAACCATTTTTCTTGCATGAATAATAGCAGCTCTTAAATCAGGATCACTTTTCTCATCGGAACTGCATAAGAGTTCAGCCAGCTTTTTCCTTGCTTTTATGGCAGCAACAGAGGCGGCATTTGGAGTTTTTGCCTTGAGTATCGCTGTCGAAAGAAGCTTATAATTATACTTAGGGCGTAATTTCTTTGATGAACTTTTTTTCGGCTTACTTATGGACATAGAATGTCCGTTGCTGAACTTAATCCTTGTAACAAAATTACTGCCCCTCTCATAAGAATAAATATTTGACATCCCTGTCATATAATCACCATCCTTGATATTTATGAAATATTCATTCTATTTCATAATCCAGCCAATCCTTGTCTTAATTAGATATTCGGAGTAAATGTTTTCAGATATAACCCGCATTATGCGAAATGACCTTTTTCATCGGTGAACGAGCCGGATCTTCTATACAGGCACTACCATCATGACCGTCAGTCTGACTTCTTTTCCTTCCTGTATCATGCTGACAGCCCCGAAATACTTTTCAACAACCTTCTTTACATTCCTAAGTCCAAGTCCATGACCTTCACCTTTTTTTGTTGTTTCCGGAATACCGCTTTCCTCATCAATCACAAGTATCCCATCAAAGCTGTTCCTGACTTCAATGAAATAAATATCATTCCTCATTCGTGATTTTATATCTACATATTTTTCTTTGCTGTTTGCTGCTGCCTCAATAGCATTTGTCAGCACATTGTTAAGTATGATACTGATATCATACGCAGACGCATTACCATGATTCGGGAAAATAAACTTCTCAGTCATTACGATATTGGCTGCCTCAGCATCTTTACGCTTTTGCATAATCAAAATATCCGTAATCGGATTCCCTGTTTTAACATCAAGCTCGTTTCGGGAATAATCCTCTTTCATATCTTCCAGATAATTTCTTGCCTGCGCATGTTCCCCTTTTTCATAAAGATTTTGAAGTATCTGTATGTGGTTATTAAGGTCATGCTTCATCCCCCTGATATCCTGATATAGCTTTTCCACCTCATTGATATGCTCTTTCAGATCTCTTACCTGTCCTGCCAGTAAATTCTGCCCAAATTCCTCATCCTTTTTAAGTTTTATCTGACCATAAATTGTTATAACAGCCAAAATTGTCAGAAAAGACATAATCTGAAAAACAGCCATTGACGGAAAAAAATATGTATGGCTATCCCAGACATATTTGCTTGTATCCTTTGCGTACGCATTCATCATAAAACGGACAATATAATATCCCGAAATAATCGAAAGGTAGGGCGAAAGTAAGAGAAACAGTTCTTTTTTCTCTAGAAGTCTGTGCTTGTCAGTATAAGAACGATGTATTATTTTAACCATCACATACATCAAAACACCAATACATAACAGTTCGATACCATTTATCAGTACATAAAATACATTCAACAAAATTCCCATTTTCGCATCCGTCATTACCCTGGGACTTTCTGCTGCCTTTTGCCATATCGACCACAGTCCGTTCCAGAGGAGAAGGGACAAACCGCCTGATATCCATATCAGCAGATATGATGTAATAGAAAGAAATATTTTCTGACAGGCATTTTTCTTTTCTATGATGACTGAAACCGCTAAAATGCTGATAATTCCAATTGCTGTCGGCTGTATAGCCCAGTTATCCCAAGGTATTGGAAATATAATGCTCATAGTTGCCACATAGGATAATGCAATCCATTTTGCTTTTCTTTTATCATACAAAAAGGGACGAAAAAACAGTCCTATCATCAAAGCATTCACCAATATATTGACATACTGTAATCCTATAGCAATGTATTTCCACCAATCAAACATACCTGTTCTCCTGTCTAAAATCCTTATTATTACGATTCACTATTGAATCTCATCAAAGCCTTTACAAACAAAGGATAATTCTTCTTGGACATGATTGCCGAGCCCTTTTCAAAATAAACATTCGCCGCATCATATTTTACAACATGCTTCATATTTACAAGAAACGCCCGATGTGTCCGAAAGAAACCGGCTCCCGCTATTTTTTCCAAATCCGTAAGGTTTCCATAATATGCAATATCCTCGTCTATTGTATGAACGAGTACCTTTGAATTAAACACCTCAGCATAAATCACATCATCTAAACAAAGCCTTACATGGAATCCACCTGAATTTATTATAGTATAGTGTTTTTTTACAGCCTCGTCACTATCAGCACACTGTGCCTTTGCCCTCATTAAAACCGCTTTTAATTTATCCATAGAAAAAGGCTTTACAAGGAAATGAAACGCTCCAACATCAAACGAATCATACACATATTGTTCCTCGCCTGTTATGAAGATTATGATCATCTTCTTATTACACATCCGTATCCTTTTAGCAATGTCCATTCCCGATACTCCCGGCAACTTGATATCGAGAAGCAATATATCGGGCTCTTCATCTGCGTCAAGCAAAGCCTCCCCCGTTTCATACAGAGCTATTGTATCTTCCGGGAAAAGCGCAGATATATTTTCTGAAAGAAGCTCTCGAATTTCATTCTGATCATCACAAATAGCTATTTTCATTTATTTATCACTCCTATCATCATTTATCATCATCAGAAAACATTCCATCTGTCTTAACACAAACAGGACACCGGCATAATACCGATGTCCCCCAAATCTATAGCTAAATTATTTTCGCATTCATAAGACTTGTATTATTACTCTGCCGTTTTCTTTGATGCGTAATAATCATCAAACAATTTATTTGCTACCGATAAGATATCCTGACTTATGCCGGGAAGTTCTTTCCCCCACGCCTTTGTTACGGCTTCCAATCCGTTTCATTCGGCAAAACCTTCCTAAAGCTCCGGTAACATTTTCCTAAGAGCACTCTTCGTTCTTCGTCCCATTTCCCTAAAATTAGTCTACCATTCCAAAAACATGATGCAATTGAATCCACTGTACTATGTCATTCCATATTTCACAGACTGTTTCCATCATACTCCCTCTTGTTTGCCTTTTAGGGGATCCAAAATACTTTCAAGATTTCTGATCTGATCTCTTGAAAGATTTTCTTTTCCGACAAGGGCAGCAATAGCATCTGAACGATTCCCCTGAAAATAGCACTCTACAAAATCCTTAGATTTTGCCTTTTGACATTCTTCCCTTGTATAGAGTGCCCGATAGTGAAACACACGGCTATCGTGTGCATCTACCACATAATCCAAAAGTCCCTTCTCAACCAGGCGCTTAACAAGTACCCGAATTGTAGTCTTCGATATATCTTTAACCTGCTGTATCGTTTTTACAATATCGGAAGAAGTTATACCTTCAGAGCCACTCCACACGACCTCCATAACTTGCCATTCTGCCTCTGTAGGTATCGGAATCTCATTTATCATAACCAATCTCCTGCCTTTCACACAAATACAGTATTACTTATCTTAGATAGAATATCGGTTGCTTCTTGTAAATTGTTTATATGTGTAGTTCATAATTGTTTATATGTGTAGTTCATTTTTGTTTCTATTCATTACATACATCCATCACCTATTTATCTCTGACGGGATCTTTCCATACCAGCACTGCAGCCTGCCTTGTGAAATTCCGATTCCGCAATGATTACACTCCATGCACTTTGCGGTAGTCTGCCTTCCCTGCTTATATTTTTGTATCAGCGACGGCTCCAGAATCAGCGGTCTTGACATAGAAACAAAATCAATGCCATCAACATTTATGGTGCTCTCTATTTCTTCGAGATCATGGATGCCGCCGACCGCTATAACCGGAATATGGACAGCGGACTTTATCTTCTTTGCCACATCCACATTATATTTTCTGGGCGCCGGATCAATACTTCCCATCATCTTCGGCATTCCCGGCTTCATCATACTCTTTACAAAACCGGGAAGTTCTTTTACGCCGGGATACCATGCAAGACTCATTTCCGCAGGAAAATGGCCATACATAGGACCCATATGTTTCATAAAGCTGATTCCCCGCGAGACCTCAACAGCGTTCACGCCGACAGCTTCCAGCCTTTGGGAAATTCTTACCGCTTCCCTTGGATGGATTCCATTTTTGTCATCGTCTTCGCCATTGATCTTTACCAGAACAGGATAGTCGGGGAGCTGTTCACGAATCCCTTTGATAATCACATCTGCGATATGAAATCTCTTCTCTTCACTGCCGCCCCAGTCATCCCTTCGGTGATTCGTTGCGGGAGAGATCATCTGACTCAGAAAATATCCATGAGCAAAATGAAGCTGCACGCCGTCAAATCCTGATTTCTTTGCACGAATGACCGCATCAATGAACTGTCTGCTGATCTCTTCAAGCTGCTTTGCGGTAATCTTGTCAACCTTAAATTCTTTCCCATATGCTCCGTTACTGCCACAGTGAGCGATCTGTGCGATCACAGGCGCTCCGGCATCATGCACAGCCGCAACCATCTTGCTAAAAGCCGGAATTTTTTCATCGTTATCTATCAGAAGCATGCCCGGCTGCTGCGCCTTTCCTTTCTCTGAAACACCCATAAAACCGGTTATGATACCGCCTATTTCCCCTTTTGCCAGTGCGATATATCGCTTTGTCAGTTTCTCCGTCGGGAAACCTTTGTCATCCGCTTCCGTTTCATCTGTCGCCGACCTTAAGATTCTGTTGTTCAGCCTGATTCCTGCTAAATTTGCAGATGCAAAAATATCTGTCGCCATTTAAATTGTACTCCTTTGCTTTGATGTCTGAAATTCACCGTTCTCCAACTTTCTCATTTGCTTTGAATACCTGCCTTCATTTATTTCCTTTGTTTTAATTTCATGTTCATATGTATATTTCACTGTAAGCGAGACGTTTTTTGCTCCTTGGAAAGAATTTTAATTGAACGGCACTCCGATTCAATCTCCCACCTCTATAGGTGGTGAGTAAAGAAAGGAAACTTACGTAGGTGGGAGTTTGAATCT
>CADBTR010000127.1 GCA_902797675.1 uncultured Lachnospiraceae bacterium | reverse complement strand
GCAGCATGAATGTTCAACGACCGTCGAATACTTGTATTCGTAAGGTCTTGGACATTCATGCCGGACTGGTGGCGAAGCCACCCGGAATCCCAAACAACGAGAATTCCGCAGGAATTCGAGTTTGGGGTTCTGAATAGTTACCCTAAAAGTATAGTATGAAACCGTCATTTTGTCAAATATTACAATTAATGATTTATTTTCCATTCAAAATGTGTTATGATAAAAAATACGGATTTTATCCGTAAGCAATATCTACTACATATAAAAGAGGATTTATTTTATGATACTATCATGCAGCAATATTGAAAAATCCTTTGACGGTGAAACAATCATCTCAAAGTGTTCCTTTGTGATCAATGCACATGAAAAAGTCGGGATCGTAGGCATCAACGGTGCCGGCAAATCAACGCTGTTAAAAATAATCGTTCAGGAACTGGAGGCTGACCGGGGAGAGGTTATTATCGCCAAAGACACAACACTTGGCTATCTCGCACAGCATCAGGATATTTTTTCCGAAAATACAGTATATGAAGAACTTCTCACAATGAAAGCGGATATTCTCGCACTGGAAAGACAAATGCGAAGTCTTGAACTTCAAATGAAAAATCAGGATAGAGACAAACTCGAGGAAACTTTAAAGCGATATACCGATCTTACCCATGAATTTGAACTGCAAAACGGTTATGCTTATAAAAGTGAAGTGACAGGAATCTTAAAAGGTCTGGGATTTTTGGAGGAAGAATTCCAAAAGCCGGTAAAATCCCTGTCCGGCGGTCAAAAAACAAGATTAGCGCTTTGTAAACTTCTTGTCTCGAAACCGGATGTGATTCTGCTGGATGAGCCTACCAATCATTTGGATATCTCTTCCATCCGCTGGCTTGAGGGATACCTGTCAAATTATTCCGGGACGGTTGTGATTGTTTCCCATGACCGCTATTTTCTCGATCGGATCGTTGGAAAAATTATCGAGCTGGATCTCGGAGAGGTCGCTGTATTTACCGGAAATTATTCCGCTTATGCACAAAAAAAGGCAATGTTGCGCGATGCAAAATTAAAGCAATACATGAACCAGCAGCAGGAAATAAAGCATCAGGAAGCAGTGATCGCAAAATTAAAATCTTTTAACAGGGAAAAATCCATCAAGCGGGCAGAAAGCCGGCAGAAAATGCTGGATAAAATCGAAGTTTTGGATAAACCTGTCACGGAATCCCAGACCATGCGTTTTTCTCTGGAGCCACAGGTGATAAGCGGAAAAGATGTCCTTTCCGTCGAAGACTTATCAAAATCCTTCGGTACCCAGATATTATTCGATCATCTGAACTTTGAGATCAAACGCGGAGAGCGGGTTGCAATTATCGGAAATAACGGGACAGGAAAAACAACGCTTTTAAAGATCATCAACCGGCTTCTTCCTCCGGATAGAGGTACCATTACCGTCGGAGCCAAGGTTTTTATCGGATATTACGATCAGGAACATCATGAGCTGAATATGAATAATTCCGTATTTGATGAGATCGCCGATGCCTATCCGACATTAGGAAACACAAAGATCAGAAATGTTCTGGCAGCGTTCCTGTTTACCGGTGACGATGTCTTTAAAAAAATCGGAGAATTAAGCGGCGGAGAACGGGGACGGGTATCCCTTGCAAAATTAATGCTGTCCGAATCAAATTTTCTGATCCTTGACGAGCCGACTAACCACCTGGATATTGATTCCAAAGAGATTCTGGAAGATGCCCTGAATGATTACACCGGTACGGTTCTCTATGTTTCCCATGACCGCTATTTTATCAATCGGACCGCTACCAGAATCTTAAATCTGGAAAATAAGTCTTTTACCCAATATCTGGGCAATTACGATTATTATCTGGAAAAACAGAAAGAAACCGGATCCGTCTCCGGGAATACAAAAAAAGAAGAAACGGTTTCCGCTTCCAAAGAAGACTGGAAGATTCAGAAAGAACTTCAGGCTCAAAAACGCAAACTGGAAAATGAGATCAAAAAAGCAGAAACTAAAATTGAGGAAATGGAATCTAAGATTGATCTGCTCAATGAAGAATTAACGAAAGAGGAGGTTTACAGTTCTCCCTCCAGATGTCTGGAGGTCCAGAAAGAGATTTCTTCCCTTGAGAAACATCTTAAGGAAACCTATGATCTGTGGGAACGTTTAAGCAGTCAATCAGAAAGTACATAAGGTAAGGTATATATTATGGATAAATCGATTCAGGAACAAACAAAAAAAACGTTAGAACTTATTGTCCTTTTGACATTTCTTTATATCATTGTCTTTTTTTTCTTTCCTGAGAACGAAAAAAACACAGCGGAGATGAGTACTCTGCCCATTTCAAAGTTCAACGGACAGACACAGCGGTTTCAGGTGGATACGGATTCTGATACAAAAGATACTTACATCAGGATCAATAACGAAACGGCAATTCCAGGAACTCCGCTCACAATCACAATCGTAAATCCCAAGGAACCTGTATCCAAATGGACCGTAACATGGAAAGTGGCAAGTTCTGAAATACCGGTTGTTTCAGATTCTTATACTCCTACTGCTTCCGACAGTGAAAATTTTATCTCGGTCAAAGCGGTCACACCTACGGGAATTCCTTATGAAACCTCTGTTTATATGAGCAGTCTTCCCGTTTTGTATATCACAACAAACGATGAGATTACCGATAATGATTGCCCTGCAATGCTCCATATGCAGGGAAATGAAAATTTTAAAAAAGACGAAAATTTATTGTATGACGGAGAGATCTCCATCCGGCTTTCAGAAGATTCCGCAAAAGATCTGCCGAAACACCCCTATGCAATGACATTGCAGAATTCTTCCAACCTCTTAAACATGGGAGATTCCGAGCATTGGCAGCTTTTAGCGAATGCAACAGACCACACCCTGATCCGGAATCAATTAATGTTTCAACTTTCGGAACAAATGGAATTCTCCTTTGCACCAAAATCAGAACATGCAGTTTTGATCGTCAACAATGATTATCAGGGCATCTACCTGCTTTGCGAAGATCTGATCATTGACGAAAATCACATTTCAATCACAAATTGGGAACAACTGGCAAAGGATGCCGCTGCTGCAATTACCGAAAAAGAACAGGGAGACGATAATTTCACCTCAGAACTGGAAGAACAGCTCTGTAACGATCTCAACTGGATATCCGGCGCCCATACCATCACGTTCCGTCAGAAAGAATATATCCTCACCGATTATATTACAATCCCGAACGCAGACGGCGGATATGTCCTTCAAATGGATTTTTATCACAAATATGCGGATGCAAAAAAAGAATCCCTTGAAACTAATTTTTTACAGCCATTTTGTTTTTATGCGCCGAAACAGGCGCCTACCAATCAAATCTTTACCCAATCGGTGAAAACCTATTTGCAGGCGTTTGAATATGCGCTTCACAACAATGATTTCACATATCATGACAATGAAACACATATTAAAGCCGCTCCTCTTGTGGTAAATGTAAACGATCCCAGTGCAGGATGGGCTTACGCAACCTTGAATACCGATTTTAAGGCTCCTTCTTACGAGGGAAAACACTACACAGATTTTTTTGATATGGAATCCCTCGTAAACAATTTCCTTGTCTGTGAATTCAGCGTAAACTGGAATGCTATGAGAGACGACCTGTTTATCACGAAGGATTGCGGACAAAAAGCAACCTTTGGTCCTGTATGGAATTTTGACGCAGCTTTCGGAAATATCAACACCTTCGGGACAGACACCAACTTTCCTGACATATGGCAGACGACAGACAACCGTTTTGCCAGTGATCAATGCTACGAGGCGCTTCAATGGAACCGCTATTTAATCAAGGATCCTTACTTCCTCTTTCGGGTTTATGAACGCTATCAGCAGATCCGGCCGTTTCTGGAAGATCTGGTTAAAAAAGACGGGATTCTGGATTTGGATTATCAGCGCCTCCTTGCCGCCGGACGTGCCAATGATGCAAAATGGAGTTCTACTTATGCGGCATACAACGGAGAAGATTTTGAAACCTCTTATCAAAATCTGCGCACATTTATCACAAAGAGAATTGAATGGCTGGATGCCCAGTTTAAAAGTTACAATACTTTTGTAAGATCCATCGGTTCCTTCACCGGCTCTAGCGAATTGAATGTGACAAAAGTGACTTATAACAACGACAAAACCGTAACTCTCACCGCAACCGTTACCCAGCCTGCCACTGCATTTATCCACTTTCGGATCAACGGCACAACAACACAACAAGCCGCAGTAACCGGCGGCACATGTTCCATAACGATAGAGCAAAGCCAATTAGCCGAAAAAGGTCATAATCTTGTCCAGGTTCTTGCAAAAGATCAATCCGGCGAAATCATAGCAACGGCAGGCGGCGTCAACAACACGGATACCCGCATTGCGATTTCAAACTATAAAGTGTTTTGATGATTGAATTTATTAGTAATTTAAGGTATAATGAATGTAATAAATTGAAATTTTCTAAGAAAGGACTGAAAAAAAATGAAAAACAAGAAAATCGTCGTCGCACTTGGAAGAAATGCTTTCGGAGATACATTTCCGGAGCAGAAAGAACGCGTCAAGATCGCAGCAAAAGCGATTGCGGATCTGGCGGAAGCAAAATATGAAATTGTCATTACCCACAGTAACGGACCGCAGATCGGAACAATTCAGACTGCAATGTCAGAATTCTCAAGGTTGGATCCGAACCAGACAGTTGCTCCCATGTCTGTCTGCAATGCCATGAGTCAGGGCTATATCGGCTATGATCTGCAGAATGCCATCCGGACAGAATTATTGAATCGCGGAATTTACAAACCGGTGGTGACAATCATCACCCAGGTTCGTGTAGATCCTTTTGATCATGCTTTTCATAATCCGACGAAAGTCATCGGTCGAAAGATGACACAGCATGAGGCAGAACTGGAAGAGAAAAAAGGCAATTATGTGGTAGAGGAAGACGGCGGTTATCGCAGAATTATTGCCTCTCCGAAGCCTATCGATATTTATGAAATTGACTCCGTAAAAGCCTTATTATCCGCAGGTCAGATCGTCATTGCCGCAGGCGGCGGCGGAATTCCTGTTTTGGATCAGAGAACTGTCTTGAAAGGAGCCAGTGCCATTATTGAAAAAGATTATACTGCCGCCAAACTGGCTGACATGATCGACGCCTCTACGCTTCTGTTTCTGATCGGACAGGATTATGTAATGATCGACAAGGGAACAGCATCGGAACAGGCGCTGAAAGATTTGACACTAGAACAGGGAAATGCATTGTTAAATGATAACAAATTCAAAGCTCTCACAAAAAAACCGAAGATCGAAGCTGCCATGGATTTCGTAGAATCCGGAAAGGAACGTATGGCAGTCATTACGAACATTACAAAAGCAAAAGACGGTGCTGCCGGAAAGATCGGAACAATATTCAAATCAGAATAGTGCCGTGAAAAATTATCTCGCGGGCGCCGAAAAGCCCGGTCTGCAAGCCAGCTTGCACCGGACTTTTCGGCTTATCGCCTTCACAAAAAAAAGCTTCTCCTCACTGTTTTCAGTAAGAGAAGCTTTTTTAATTAATTTTTTGTAATCAAAGATCAAAAGTTTTAAATTTTTTTCTTCTTTCTTCCATCTTCTTTTTCATCTGTTCTTCTTCCTGCTGCTGTTGTGCATATTCTGCTTTTCTTCGTCGCTGTTTTTCAACCCTGCGTTTTTTATATAGATAACGCTGATACAGCACATATCCGTAAAAACCGCAGCCTGCAAGGAACAGAATGAAAAGAAACGGCAGAAGAGAAAAACTCTTTTTTTCCTCTTCTTTTCCTGATGATTTCACTGTCTTTTTTTCTACAGGCTTTGCCGTTGTTTCCAGAGCTGCCTTTGCCGCAGCAACAACTGCCGCATCCTCTTTCGCTCTCTCATCCAAAGCGGCAAAATCTGATTCCGTCGCATTAGCGGCAACATAATCATACAAAGAAATCGAATCCGCATACGCAGTTGCAGAATTTGTGGAACCCATGATCACACAAGCCAAAAGACGGTTATTTATATTGGCGTATGTCACCAGCGTACCGCCGGCCTCGTTTGTAAATCCTGTTTTTCCGCCGATACAGGCAGGATAATAATATTCCTCCCCTTCCCTTATCATACGATTATTGTTTAACCAGTATCTGGTTTCCTCACACATAGCGGTAGGCGGCATATCGTAACGCACCGTAGAACACAAAGTCCGGAATTCTTCAAAATTCTGATAAGCATTGATCGCAATAATTGCCATATCAAATGCGGTGGTATAATGTCCCTCATCATGAAGACCGTGAGGATTTTTAAATTGTGTGCTGATACAGCCAAGTTCTTTTGCCTTTTTTGTCATCAGTTCCGCGAATTGTTCCACACTTCCCGATACTTTTTCAGCCAATCCGTTTGCAAGATCATTTCCGGAGATCAGCATCAAGCCGTAGAGACATTGTTCTACGGTAAATACCTCACCCTCAGCCGCATAGGCGGAACTGCTTCCGGGTTCAATGGAATACACCGCATTATGGGAAAAAGTGACGGAATCGGACAATTCCAGATTCTCCAACGCCAATGTTGCCGTCATGATCTTTGTAATACTTGCAGGATAATGCATTTCATTGATATTTTTTTCATAAAGGGTATAACCGCTTGCCACATCCACAACAATCCCGGCTTTTCCCACAATCTCCGGCGGTGTCATAAGTGTGGACGGTACATACCCTGACTTAACCAATGCCTCCTGTGGCATTACAGGCAAAACATCCGTTTCCGTCGTATCCTCCGACTGCGTATCTGTTGCGCTTTGCATATCTGTTGCATTTTGTGTATCCTGCAGCGATGTTTCTGCCGCATTTCCATTCAGCCCCAGACTGACAGTCATAATTCCTGCCATCAATATTGAAATCAATTTCTTTTTCATGAATTATGTTATCCTTCCTCATTTGAACATTTTTCAATCACGCCGACAATCTTAATCAATTTCCGAAGATTATCTTTAATTCCCAGAATCTTACAGATACAAGGAACAGGCTCCCGGTCTTTATCAAGGATCCGGCATAAAAATTCAACCATTTCGCCTGTTTTTTTCATTTCATTTATTGCATTTTTGAATGTCTGAATATCTTCTGTGTAAACCACATCGCCCAGATGCTCTTTTATCTCTTCTCTTGGCGGCTCATATCCAAAAAACTTTTCAAAACTGTCATTACAGTACATCGTATCCTTGACACAACTGTAATCAAAAATCACATCCTCCGTATTTTTCGCCACCATATAATAACGTCTTAAATTGACAGAAATTTTTGTTTGAGCATGAGCCAGACTGTAAATAAAATAGCCGATCAAAACCGCCAGCATGCCTCCCATGGTAATACCCAATACCACAAAATTTCCCGTCACATCGCTGATATTCGCCTCCACACCGCTGGAAGAAATAACCGTTATGATTTCCCAACTGTTAAAGTTTGTTTTGGAGTAACAAATATACCGCTTTGCATTCTTTCCCTTTGCGAAACCGATCACGCCGGACTTTTTGGATTTCATGTAACTTTTCAGCTTTTTTACATTCTTATCATTGTTTAAAATATCATTGACCGTTTTGATGCTGCTTCCCGATGCACAGGATAGCACAGTTCCATCAGTCTTTATGATAAAAGTTTTGCCTTTTGTGCTGATGGAATCGAGATCAAGAAGCTTTGTAAAACGATCCAGGCTGCAATCCGCAAGATAAATCCCGATCACCTGATTTTCGCTGTTGACAATCGGAACGGCAAATCTTGTTCCCGTTGAATTGCCCTCGCTGTCCTTTGTATCTACAACATAAATATTATTTTTCTTTACTTTCTTATACATTTTAGTTCCCGTGTAATCTTTGGAACCGTTTTCTTCCAACCCGGTTCCCTGGGAATCCACAATGTCAAAGCTGTCAAATCCGCTTTTTTTTGTCATGGACTTTACAATATTCAAAACTTGAGCATCCAGATTTCCTTCCTGCATTCCGATATAAAAAGCGGTCATTTCCAATTCATGCAATGTTTCTTCTACTTTCAGTTCCACACAGGTGGATGCCTCATCCATAAGTTCGGTCAGATGGTTTTCCGTCTGATGCTCAATATCTTTCCTGATGTTGGAAAAATAAAGAAAAACTGCTGCTATATTAATGATGATCACAATCAAAATAACAATCAGCGTAACATAGTATTCTTTCAGATGTCTCATCTTTCGTCCTTCTTTCTTTCATAAATCCGCGCTTTTTTGTGTTTTTTCATAAATCATCTTTTTTGCGCAACTTATATCATATCAAAAAACCACATGAAATTCAACTGTAATTTTCAGATGTTCTTCGCAATTCCCTGACACTGTTTTTTAAGACCTTTACAGTCTGTTCCACATCTTCTCTTGTATTTTGATAGTCCAGCGTAAAACGGATACAGCTATATGCTTCCTCATCGGTCAGACCGATGGAAGTTAATACCTCCGACGGCTCCGGATTTTTAGAAGAACAGGCAGAGCCCGCCGAAGCACAGATTCCCGCATCATCAAGCAAGTTCAGTAATGCTCCCGCGTCTACACCCCGAAAGCAAAAATTACAATTACCGGGAAGTCTTGGCTCCAGAGCGCCATTCAACCTGCAATCCGGAATATCCCGAAGCACAAGATGAATCATATAATTTCGCAACATCCGTTCATAATTTTCACGATTTTTCATCTCCGTTCCCGCTATTTTTGCAGCCTCGCACATTCCCGCAATCCCGGGAACATTTTCCGTTCCCGCGCGAAGGGATTGCTCCTGATGTCCTCCGTTTAAAAGCGGCGGGATCTGCCATTTCTTTTTCAGATACAAAAAACCTGTGCCTTTTGGACCTCCAAACTTATGAGCACTGGCACTTAAGGCGTCAATACCCCATTTTTTCACTGAGATCGGAATATGACCAAAAGCCTGCACAGCATCTGTATGGAATAAAATTCCATATTCATCGGCGATCTCACCGATCCTTTCAATGGGTTGAATGGTGCCGATCTCATTATTGGCAGTCATAACGGAAATAATCACCGTATCTTTTGAAATTGCTCTCTTAAGTTCTTCCAATCGGATCAATCCTCTTGAATCCACAGGAAGGTATGTGACTTTACATCCAAATTTTTTCAAATATTCACATGTCTTTTTTATGGCGGGATGTTCTAAGACTGTGGTGATAATGTGAGCAGGGCGTCCCTCAAGATATCGTTTTAAAACCGTCCCTTTCAAGATCCAGTTATCACTTTCTGTTCCTCCTCCGGTAAAATAAATTTCATCCGGCTCGCAATCTAAGATTCCGGCAATCGTTACTCGCGCCTCATCTAAAATATGCTCCGGTTCTCTTGCAAAATCATATAATGCGGAGGGATTGGCATACTGATCCGACAAAAAAGGCAGCATTGCATAAAAAGCCTCTCTGCATGGTTTTGTGGTTGCTGCATGATCCAGATAAATCATCTTCTCATCTCCTCTAATAACAATAATTACAACTTCTAAATAACCAGCTTTTGAAATATACTAAAAAAAAGGAATTATTCCGAAAACGGATCATTTCCAAAAGCAGGTATTTCTTTGAGCCAGACTATTTTGAAGCAATCTATTCTGAAAGGTACTTTTATCCTTACCGCCGCAGGTCTTATCACAAGACTGATCGGTTTCTATTATAGAATATTCTTAGCCTCCGCAATCGGTGCAGAGGGCGTCGGATTATATCAGATGATTTTTCCTGTTTATACACTCTGCATCTCCTTTGCAGTCACCGGCATTCAGACAGCCATCTCAAAATATACGGCAGAACAAACCGGGAAGAACACGCCTGAAAATGCTATCCTTGTACTGTTTTCAGGTCTTCGTATATCAGGCGTTCTGTCCATTCTCACTGCCCTGATTTTATATTTTTTTACGAAACCGGTCGCCATTTATCTTGCGGGAGATATACGCTGTGAGGCACTTTTAAAAATTGCGGCCGTCTGTATTCCGATCTGTGCCGTTCACGGCTGCATCATCGGATATTTTATGGGAAAGCAAAATGCCACAATCCCCGCAGTTGCGCAATTTTTTGAACAATGCGTCCGGGTAGGGACTGTTGTTTTACTTTCTTTTTATGTTCTGAAACCATCTCTGCTCACGGCAAAAGAGGCGATGCTCGGAGTGGCTGCCGGTGAAAGTGCTTCAACCCTTATCTGCCTCTTTGCCCTGAACAAAGAGCAATCAGACGACAAGGATAAAAAAAATCCTGCTCATCCTTACACTTCAAAAGCAACCGCATTTCTGCATGATGATCACCGCTTGAGCAAATTCGACAGTCTCCTTCTTCGCATGTCTTTTCCTTTAACCCTGGGGCGCGTGCTCACGGGACTCTTATTAAGCTCGGAGGCATTTCTTATCATAAACGGACTCAGAAAATGCGGCATTTCACAAAAAGAGGCTCTGGAAACATACGGAGTATTATCCGGCATGGCGATGCCCTTTCTCTTTTTTCCGTCGACATTGACCCAAAGCCTGTCCTCCATGCTGCTTCCGTCTGTCTCCGCGGCGCAGGCTGCAAAAGATATGAATGCAGTCAGACGGACAGCCGCTCAGGTCATGAAATATTGTTTTTCCATCGGTATCTTTTTTTCTTTTTTCTTTCATACTTACGGTGAAGAAATCGGCTGTATCATTTTTCATAACCTTGACGCCGGTATTTACCTGGAACTTTTATCCTGGCTTTGTCCGTTTTTATATGTCTCCGCATCTTTAGGCGGAATTCTGAATGGTCTCGGAGATGTGAAAATGACATTTTTAACAGGTTTTCTAAGCTCCCTGTCAAGACTTTTCCTCACTGTTTTCCTTGTGCCGCATATTGCGATCAAAGGATATCTCTGGGGACTTCTGATCAGTCAGCTGATTTCCTGCTTCGGGCTTTTGATCCGGATCTTTAAAATGACCGGTGATGCATTTTCTCTTCCGGATTGTCTTGTAAAACCGGTATTAGAAAGTTCTGTTTCCATACTGGCGGCAGTTTTGGCAAAAACAATTTTGCAAGATATCATGAAACTTAACGATGTCTTGACGTTTTTATTTGGCGCCTTTTTCTCTTGTCTGATCTTTTTTACAATGTTACTGTACCGCAGCCGCACCACACTTATAAATTATAAAAAAATTAACAAATAATCAAAAAAAATCTGTTGATAATCACGGTCTCATGTGGTAAAATACAAAAATGTATGGAAGAATGTGTGAGTTACGCGTACCGTTTTCGTATGCGGTAAGGAGATTGCTATGCCTATTAAAGTACAGGGGGATTTGCCGGCAAAAGCCGTCATTGAGAGTGAAAATATTTTTATTATGGACGAAAACCGGGCGCTCAGTCAGGATATCCGTCCCTTAAAGATTATCATTTTAAATCTTATGCCTTTAAAACATGAGACAGAAATTCAACTGTTGCGCGCATTATCAAATACTCCTCTTCAGGTAGACGTCACATTTCTCTGCATGGAAAGCCACGTGTCAAAGAATACGCCGACCAGTCACCTGAATCAGTTTTATTCCGGATTTTCCGAAGTAAAACATAAAAAATTTGATGGGATGATCATTACAGGTGCCCCTTTGGAACACCTCTCCTATGAAGAAGTTGACTATTGGCCGGAACTGACAAAAATCATGGATTGGTCTCTCACTCATGTCACTTCAACTTTCCATTCCTGCTGGGGCGCCTTTGCCGGTTTATATTATCATTACGGCATAGACAAAGTTCCATTGAAGCAGAAAATGTTCGGCATCTATGAACATCGGGTACATCACCGCAGAGAACCTTTGGTTCGCGGTTTTGACGACATTTTTTACGCACCTCATTCCCGTCATGTAGGTCTTGATGAGGACGAGCTTGCAAAACATCCGGAACTGGTCATCTATGCAGAATCTGAACTTGCCGGTCCTTTTATCCTGATGGCAAAGGAAGGAAAGCAGATTTTTGTAACCGGACATCCTGAATACGACCGGATGACCTTAGATAAAGAATACAAAAGAGATCTGGAAAAGGGACTTCCCATCCAGATTCCTTACCACTACTATCCGGACAATGATCCGAACAAACGACCGCAATTAACATGGCGCGGTCATTGCAATAGTCTTTATACCAACTGGTTAAATTATTATGTATACCAGATCACCCCTTATGTATTGTAACAGACGCATTATGTCAAAGGAGACTTCACTGTGGGTTTATTCAGTAAAAAAAATAAAAAGGCGATTTTGATCTCAAATAAATATATGTATACGAATGTAAAGCAGGATTATAATAACAATAAGATTGATATCTGTGAATTAAAGATCCAGCTTCCGTCAGATAAGATCCTAACAGTTGAGGGTACCTTTCAGACAAAGACTAAAACCATGAGTCTGATCTGTTTTACACTCTTCTATCCTGACGGAACGGAGTTTTACAATCCTGCGGTTCAGTCCACCATTGATCTGAAAGAGAATTATGTGCATCTGGATACCATCGAGGTACCTGATGATTTAAGGAATATCGGATTGGGCTCGATTCTTTTTCAGGAATGGATTATTTCCGTTTGTAAGATCCTTCATTTGAAAGATTTAAAGATCAATCGGATCGTAGGCGAGATCGGAGAAGGCATGAATTACACGCCGAAATATTCTACAAAATTATATCACAAATTCAACAATCACCAGATCAATGATAAAAAAGTTCTGAAACTGTTAAAATGTGACCGCAATCCAAATGGAGCAGATATCAGAGAACTGGAATATGTAATAGAGGATATCCATTAGGATATCCTCTTTCTGCATTCTGTGTTTCGTGCATAATTCTTTATCATTTCTTATTCTTCTTCGGACATCGAGATAAACTCTTCCTCAGACAAAATCGGAATATGCAATTCCGCCGCTTTTTTATTCTTGGACGAGCCGGAGGTTCTGTCATTGTTGATCAAATAATCGGTATTCTTTGTAACAGATCCCGTTACCTTTCCTCCACGCACCTCGATATAGGCTTTCAATTCATTTCGGTTAGCAAAATGATTCACGGTTCCGGTAATGACAAATGTTTTTCCCATGATCTGCGAAGCGCTTATCTCCTCTTTCGGCTGTGTGAAAGAAAGTTCTTCCATAAGTCTTTGCAATTCTTCCAGATGTTTTTTCTGTGAAAAATATTCCGTAAAACTTTTCGCAAGCACTTCTCCAATCCCGTCAATTTCGATCAATTCCTCATAGGAAGCCTTAAATACCCGCTCCGGATCATTTCCCATGGCTTTACAGATCGCTTTTGCATTGGCAGCGCCGATCCCTGTGATTCCCAAAGCATACACCAATGCCGGCAAAGCTGTTGTTCTCGCTTTTTCAATCGCTTTTTGCAGCTTATCGAAAGCTTTTACTCCATAATTCGGAAGATTTATGATTTCCTCTCGATATCTTTCCAGTTTGAAGATATCCGCATATTCCCTGATAAAACCATGATCGATAAATTTTATCAGCGTTTCCTCGGACAATCCCTCAATATTCATGGCATCTCTGGATACAAATAACGTAAATCCCTTGATATGCTTCGCCGGGCAATCCGGATTGACGCAATATAATGCGGCGGCATCGCTGACTTTCCGGATCTGCGCAGGACCGCCGCAGACCGGACAGACCTCGGGAATCTTCAAGGTATGACTCTTCGTTAAATTTCGCGCGATCTGGGGAATGATCATATTTGCCTTATACACTTCCAGTTCATCGCCAATCCCCAGTTCAAGTTCTTTCACGATACTGATATTGTGAACGCTTGCCCTGCTTACGGTTGTTCCCTCTAATTCCACCGGTTCAAATACCGCCACCGGATTGATCAGACCGGTTCTTGAAGGACTCCAGTCCACAGCGAGAAGTTTTGTCACGGCAATTTCATCTGCCCACTTAAAAGCAATTCCGTTTCGCGGAAATTTTGCCGTACTTCCAAGAGATTTTCCGTAGGCAAGATTATTGTAAATTAAAACCAATCCGTCGGACGGTATCTCAAAATGTTCGATTTTCGCGGCAAAACGGGATACTTCTTCCCCGATGGTATCAGCATTGACAAGGACATGCTCCACCACATCAAACCCCTGTTTTGTAAGAAAATCGAATTGATTCCAGAGGGTATTTTCAAAATCATACTCTGCTCCGTCTTCCACCGCCCGCACCAGTGAAAATGCATAGAAACGGACATTTCGCTTTGCCGTAATTTCATTATTTAACTGCCGGACAGAGCCGCTGCACAGATTTCTTGGATTTTTATACTTGGAATCCACATCCTCAATCGTATCATTGATTTTTTCAAAATCATCATACCGGATCACCGCTTCTCCACGAAGGATCAGCTCCCCCCGATAGGGAATGGAGAGCGGAACATTTTTAAATACTTTCGCATTGTTGGTGATCACCTCACCTACCAGACCGTTTCCTCTTGTCACGGCTTTTTGCAATTGTCCGTTCCGATAGGTCAAAACAACCGTCAGACCGTCCAATTTCCATGACAATACGCCCTCATGATCTCCCAGAAAGGACTGTAGTCCCGCAATCTCTTTTGTTTTATCCAGTGACAGCATAGGCGCTTCGTGATTTTCTTTCGGAAGCTGACTGATCACTTCGTATCCAACATGGACGGTAGGACTGTCTGCCATAACAGTCCCCGTCGTTTCTTCCAGATTCCGTAATTCATCATAGAGAGCGTCATATTCATAATTACTCATGATTTCCCGACTTTCCTGATAATAGGCTCTTCCTGCCTGATTCAGAAGGTCGATCAGCTCCCTCATACGATTGAATTCCTTCTCCTTCTTTGCCTCCATCTTTGCCTCCTTTTTATGCCTGATTGATTAAATCATGGAGTTCTTCCCCCGTAACCATCCTGTATTCGCCGGGCTGTAATTCCCCCAGCGTCAGATTCATGATCCGAATTCTTTTTAAGGAAATGACCTTTGCCCCGCAAACCTGGCACATCCGTCGGATCTGCCTGTTCAATCCCTGAGTAATCGTGATACGAAAGCTGTGGCTGCCTGTTTTTTTGACAATGCAGGGTCTTGTCACTGCCTCAAAAACCAGCTCTTTTTTTCCGTTCTTATTTTCTGTTTTTTCGATTCGGACGCCCTCTGACATTTTTTTTACAAACTGCTCATCTACCGGCCGGTCGATCAAAACTTCATACTCCTTCTCATGATAATTAGAGGCTTTCAAAATATGATTCACCAATTCTCCCCGGTTTGTCATCAAAATCAGCCCTTCGGAATCCTTATCCAGTCTTCCCACCGGATAGATCCGCTTATCATATCCCAGATAGTCAACAATATTATTCTCTGTCTTTTTACTGGTGGTGCATTCGATTCCTCTTGGCTTATAAAATGCCAATACCACCTTTTCTGTTTCCGGCTTAACCTTTTCTCCCGCTACGACAACATCGCTGTCCGTATATATTTTTTCTCCCGTGACCGCTTTGTTTCCGTCCACCAGAACAACACCCTGAGCGATCAGGCGGTCGGCTTCTCTTCTGGAACAATATCCGATCTCACTAAGATACTTATTCAATCTGACCGGAATCAGTTCCGAGAAATCTTCCAGATACAGATCCGCCAGTTCCATCAATGCATATTGCCGGCTTTCACTATAGAGATCCCGGATAACCGCAAGTGGAAATCCCGCTTTTTTTGCTGTTTTCGCCCCGTGAAGCGCATCTTCCACAACCAGAGTTTCCGAAACCTTCGTTCCGATCTGAGAAGCAGCATACAGATAAATATCCGGCTGCTCTTTTCCGGCGCCCACTTCCTTACAGGTGGCAATTCCCTTAAAATAATGGGCAATCCCGTTTCTCTCCAGAGCCGGAAGCAAAACCTCTTTTTCTCCGGAAGTTGCGATATACATAGGAATTCCACGTTTTGAGAGTTCTTCTAAAAAATCTTTTACCCATGATTTCAATTCGACGCGACAGCGATAATCATCCGCCACAAGATTCCGGATTCCCATGGCAATCTGCTCAAAATCTTCCTCCGGAAGATAATTCTTTTGCAAATATTCAATCCCTTCCTCAAAACTCAGTGAAAAAAGGGCTTCCATCAGATTTTCCCGGGGTTTGATTCCTTTGCTTAAAAGATATCGCTCATCCACATTTTCCCATAAATGCATGGAATCGATCAAGGTTCCGTCGGCATCAAAAATTACCCCATGGATCTGTTTCATAAATTCCTGTTTTTTTATCATATTAATTCATCTGCCTTTGCACGCAATTCTCTGGTTCCCTTTTCAATATCGCTGCATGCAAATACTGCACTGACTACAGCGACGCCCGCAATCTCATTTCCCTTTAATTCCAAAATATTGGAAGATGTAATACCGCCGATCGCAACCACCGGAATACTGACGGCATGGCTGATCTTTCCAAGCATCTCTCTCGGCAGATCCTTTGCATTTTCCTTGGTACCGGTATGAAAGACAGCTCCGACCCCAAGATAATCGGCTCCGTTTTGTTCCGCCGTCACCGCCTGTTCCACGGTTCTCGCGGAAACGCCGAGAATCTTATCCGGACCTAAAAGTGCTCTCGCCTTCGATACTTCCATATCCTTTTGACCCACATGGACGCCGTCGGCATCAAGAGCCAGGGCAAGCTCGACCCGATCGTTCAAAATAAACGGTACGCCGTAACGCCTGCAAATGTCTCTGACCTTGCATGCTTCCTCCATAAAAGCATCTCCCGACAATGTCTTTTCACGATACTGGATCATGGTAGCGCCGCCTAGAATTGCCGCTTCCACGTCCTTTGCCAGTTCTCTCTGCCCAAGCCATGTTCTGTCGGTGATCGCATACAGCCGCAATGCTTCTCTTTGCAACTTCATAGTTTACCTTCCGACTTTCTTCATAAGATTTACCATCTCAATGGCGCTAAGGGCGCAGTCATATCCTTTATTGCCCGCCTTTGTGCCCGCTCTCTCGATTGCCTGTTCGATATTCTCCGTCGTCACAACGCCGAATAATACCGGAAGTTCTTCTTCCAGACCGACGCTTGCAATACCTTTGGATACCTCATTGCAGACATAATCATAATGTGAAGTTGCGCCGCGGATTACCGCGCCGAGGCAGATGACTGCATCATATTTTTTGCTTTTTGCCATTTTCTTTGCGATCAGCGGAATCTCGAACGCTCCCGGAACCCATGCGATATCAATATCTTCTTCGCTTACTTCATTTCTCTTTAATCCGTCAAGAGCGCCTGAAACCAGCTTTGATGTGATAAATTCATTAAATCTTGCGGCAACAATGCCGATCTTCATGCCTCTGCCTGTAAAATTACCTTCTAATACTGCCATTTTTTTCTACCATACCGCTGTTAAAAAGCGGTCCTTTCTATTTTTTATATTACTGTAACTATTTTGGAACACAAGATTACTTATAATTTAAAAGATGTCCCATTTTCTGCTGTTTTGTCTTTAGATAAAACATATCTTGTGACGTTGGCTCCATCTGGATCGGCACGCGTTCCACAATCTCCATTCCGTAATCGGATAATTCATATACTTTCTGCGGATTGTTTGTAAGTAAACGCATGGTTTTTACGCCGAGGTCTCTTAAAATCTGAGCACCTATATAATATTCCCGCATATCTCCCGGAAACCCCAGCGCAATATTGGCCTCTAACGTATCCATTCCCTGATCCTGGAGGGCATAGGCTTTTAATTTGTTGATCAGACCGATTCCGCGCCCCTCCTGCCTCATGTAAAGCAAAATTCCGCGTCCCTCCGCGTTGATCTGCGTCATGGCGGCGGCAAATTGCTGACCGCAGTCACATTTTAAGGAACCGAAAGCATCACCCGTCAGACATTCCGAATGAACACGGCACAACAGATTTTTGCCATCGCCGATCTCGCCTTTCACCAAAGCCACGTGGTGCTCCCCGTTCAACTTATTCACATAACCATAAGCTTTAAATTCTCCGTATTTTGTCGGCATCCTTGTGACTGCTTCGCAAGCCACTAAAACTTCATGTTTTTTACGATAGTCCTGAATATCCCTGATGGTGATGAATTTCAAATGAAACTTTCTGGCAAGCTCCATTAATTCCGGCGTCCGCATCATTTTTCCGTCATCACCCATGATCTCGCAGCACAAACCGCATTCTTTCAGACCTGCCAGCCTCATCAGATCTACGGTTGCCTCCGTATGACCATTGCGCTCTAATACCCCCTGTTTCTTCGCCAAAAGCGGAAACATATGCC
Source organism: uncultured Lachnospiraceae bacterium (assembly GCA_902797675.1). Lineage (GTDB taxonomy): Bacteria > Bacillota > Clostridia > Lachnospirales > Lachnospiraceae > CAG-303. Next base: position 3,060 of record CADBTR010000127.1, on the reverse strand, counting down.
CCGGTCTTCTGAAATCCTCCGGTTTTGCATCCTCTTCCACGCATTTTCTTGCGGTAATTCCCCGTTCTTCGGCTGAAATTCCCGTTGTTGTACTCACATGATCGATGGATACCGTAAATGCTGTGGAATGATTGTCCGTATTCTCCGCAACCATCTGCGGAAGCCTTAATTTCCGGCATAATTCTTCACCCATAGGCATACAGATCAGCCCTTTTCCATGCATCGCCATAAAATTAATACTCTCTGTAGTCGCAAATTGCGCGGCACAGATAAAATCGCCTTCATTTTCCCGATCCTCATCATCTGTCACAAGAATGATCCTACCTGCTTTTAATTCCTCAAGTGCTTCCTGTACAGTATTGTATTGACTCATGATCTGACTCGCCTCCTAAAATCCGTTTTGCAGCAGAAATTCTCTCGTAATTCCACTGTTTTTTTCCTGTTCCGGTATTGCTTTTAAAAAATGTTCTATGTACTTTCCGACACAGTCATTTTCAATATTTACGATATCGCCCTTTTTCTTTTTCCCCAATATGGTTTCTCCAAGCGTATGGGGAATGATGGATACCTGAAAAGTGTCCGGACTGACACAGGCTACCGTAAGACTGATGCCGTCTATGGCTACCGAGCCTTTTTCAATAATATAACGCATTAATTTCGATTCTGCCGCAATTGTATACCAGACCGCGTTATCTTCCCTTTTGATTTCCCGGATCACTGCGGTACCGTCGATATGACCTGTTACGATATGTCCTCCAAACCGTCCGTTTGCCGCCATTGCACGCTCCAGATTCACCGGACTTCCCACCGTCAGCACACCGAGCGAAGACCGGTGAAGGGTTTCCGGCATCACATCAGCTGTAAAATCATGCTTTTGAAAAGAAGTTGCGGTCAGGCATACTCCGTTTACCGCAATGCTGTCTCCGACTTTCAGATCTTCCGTGATCTTTTCTGCTTCGATCTGCAAAACAATGCTTCTGGAACCTTTCTGAATCGCCTTCACCCTGCCGATCTCTTCTATAATTCCGGTAAACATGACTTCACCTCGCCTTCGATGAGAATATCCTCACCAATATTTCTCACATGCTTATTTTTCAGAAAAATTGCTTCCTCCGGCGTTGCAAATCCCTCTCCTGCCACCGGTGTTTTCGCCTTTTCACCGCCGAAGAATTTGGGAGCAATAAACCCGTAAACATAATTTACAATGCCGTTCTTCAATGCGGACCAGTTTAAGGTTGCGCCTCCTTCCAGGAGGATGCTGTCAATCTTTCTCTCTCCCAGTTTTATCATCAATTCTTTCAGGTTCAGCTTTCCGTCTTTTGCGTCAACCGTCACCACTTCACATCCCATTTCCCTGTAAGGATGATGCTTACTTTCTTCTGTCTCCGCGGTTGCAAGAATTGTGGGAATCTCTTTCGCCGTCAATACGATCTTTGACATCAACGGCGTGCGAAGATGCGTATCGCAAATAATTCTGACCGGATTCCTGCCGCCCTCCATTCTGCAATTCAACATGGGATCGTCCGTCAATACCGTCTGGACGCCGACCATAATTCCCATGTAGCGGTGCCTGAGTTTCATGACATAAGTTCTCGCCTCCTCGCCTGTCACCCACTTTGACGCTCCGCTTTCACAGGCAATCTTTCCGTCTAAAGTCTCGGCAAATTTCATGGCGACATAAGGCATTTTCGTGCGGATATAATGGAAAAATACCGGATTCAGTTCATCGCACGCCTCTCTGCACACATTCTCCGTCACCGAAATGCCATGCTCTTTTAAGATCTGCACGCCCTTTCCCGCTACCAGCGGGTTTGGATCTTTCGAACCTATCACGACCCTTCCGATCTTATGTTCTATAATCGCCTCGGTACAAGGCGGCGTCTTTCCGTAATGACAGCAAGGTTCCAAGGTTACATAAAGCGTTGCGCCCTCTGCCGGTTCCGTAAGATTCGCAAAAGCATTCCGCTCCGCGTGAAGCTCTCCATACTTCTTATGATACCCTTCCCCGATGATCCGATCCTCTTTTACGATCACAGCGCCTACCATAGGGTTTGGATTTACAAAGCCGACTCCTTTTTTTGCCAGTTCAATGGCATGTTTCATATAATCTTCATCATTCAAGTTTCTTCACCTCATTTCGATATGCTGTCTTTGATTTCCTGCACAATCAAGCCGGTAAGGCTTCCCGCACTCTGCTCACTGCGCGGGGCGTATTCGCCTACAGGCGATAACTTCTGTATGCGCCTTGCGAATAAAAAAACCTCCCGTAATTCAGGAGGTCTTCTTTTCGTTGAAAGTTCTGTCTTTATAAAATTTATTATAATAGTCATGAAAACTTTCTTCTCTCATCCAGACTATACTGTCGGCTTTGGAATTTCACCAAATCGTGCCTTTCGGCTCGTGGGCTGTACCACCGGTGGGGAATCTCACCCCGCCCTGAAGAATCTTTCTATTTTGTTCTTTTTTTTCTCGTCCGAAACCATCTCATAAGCGGAGCAATACATTTATCATATACCCGTTCTCTGTTTCTCAGCAAAACATAGCCGAAAATAAAAATCAATACTGTATAGATAATATACAAAACACCATAAAAGTTTCTTAAAAAGAGATATTTCTTATTCTCTCCCGACACCAGATACTGATCATCCGCATTCAATACCAGATTCTTTGCACAAATCAATCCGATTGCACAGAGAACGATCAATAAGGCAATTACTACGATCGTACTGATTCTGCGCTGTAATTTTGCTTTTTTCATCTCCTGTTTATCCATAAAAACCTCCTGAAAGCACCTGTGCGCACAAACAAATCCCGCAACTATCTAGATAGTACCAAAATTTTTATAAAAAATCAAGATTATTTTTCTTTTTCTTCAAATTATGTTATAATGAAAACAGCAATTATCAAAGGAGGCCTTATGAAAACATCACTTTTACAATATAACATTCTTTTTGAAAACTTTCAGGCAAATATAAAAAAAGCGACTGCCCTGATAAGGACAGCCGCCGAATCTTCAAAACTCATCCTGCTTCCGGAAATGTCTTTTACCGGTTTTTCCAT
>CADBTR010000126.1 GCA_902797675.1 uncultured Lachnospiraceae bacterium | reverse complement strand
GCCAGTAAATTAAGAAACGATGTACTAGTACATCGTTTCTTAATTTACGCTGTACGAGCTATCTTTATAATGATTTGTTTCACACAGGAGGTTTTATTGTGAGCACCGCCGCAATTATCGCAGAATATAATCCTTTTCATCTCGGTCACCGATACCAGTTTCAAAAACTTCGGGATCATTATCACATCGATCACATTCTTGTACTCATGAGCGGAAATTATGTCCAGCGCGGAGAACCGGCATTACTTGAGAAACATGCCCGGGCAGAAGCGGCACTTCGCGCCGGTGCCGATCTCATTCTGGAACTTCCGGTTATTTTTTCTACCGCAAGCAGCGAATATTTTGCAAGAGGAGCATTACAGATCCTTGATCAGCTGCAGATCGCCGATTGTCTTTGTTTCGGGACAGAATCAGATAACCTGCCGGAGCTGACAAAAATGGCTCAGATCCTTATAGAAGAACCGGCGGACTTCCAAACGATTCTAAAGCAAAGCCTGAAAGCCGGAAACAACTTTCCAAAAGCTAGGCAGCTGGCACTTTCATCTTATGTTTCACCTGATTGTGCAGCTCTGCTTACACACCCCAATAATATTCTGGCACTGGAATATCTCAAAGCGATCCTTCTCTCAAAAAGCAGATTAAAACCGCTTTCCATCCCAAGGATCAACGCAGACTATCACGACACTTCCTATGAAAAACGTTTTTTTTCCGCCAGTGCACTGCGGGCGCTAAAAAATAATCCCGCACAGTTGGCAGAGTCTCTGTATAAAATCGATCCTTCTTATGATTTTACATGGCCTTTTCTGGAATTTGAAGATTTTTCGATGATTTTAGGAGAAAAAATATTATCTGTAGATGAGCTGAGTAAAAAATCAGATCTATCCCCTGATCTTGCCCGCAGAATCAGGCGATTAGCTCCCTCCTATATCGGAGTCACGGATTTTCTGAATTCGCTGAAAACAAAGAATTATACCTACACCAGAATATCCAGAGCTTTGCTGCATCTTATGTTGGGAATATCCGATGATGTGGTTTCACAGGCTTTAAAAAAACCTCTGTCCTATGTGAAAGTTCTGGGATTTTCCGAAAAGGGACGCAGTTTATTGGGAAAAATAGATAAGCGCATAACATTATTGTTAAAAAACAGCGATGCTGACAAATTATCAACCGATAACCGCTTCTTTTATGAAAAAAATCTTTCTGCCGATGCATTATATCGTCTCGTTGCCATGCAAAAGAAAAAAGCGATTCTCCCTCCGGAATCACAGCAAAAAATAAGGACAACATCATCTGTTTCCCGATCCGGCGTATAATACGATGAACCGGGAAACAATGCGTGTCCCCAAAAAACTTTAGATTTTAAATTCGTTCATGATACTTTCCAATTCAGCAGCTGAAACAGATACCTGCCCGCTGATATCATTGATCTCTCCCATGGAACTTTTCACAGTATCAGAAGTTGCAGAAATCTCCTGCGCCGATGCTGCATTTTCTTCCGCGATAGATGCAAGGCTGCTGACAAGATCAGATACCGTATTGAAATTCTGTGCCAATGTCTCATTATTATCTTTCAGATTCACAATATCTCTGTCAACATTTTCCACATTCTTTACGATCACATCAAACTTCTCTTTTGTATTCTGTACACTCTCATTCTGCTGCTCAGACAATCTCTTCACCAGATTGCTTTGTACTTCCGCTTCACCGGCGTTCTTCTGCAGATCCATAATCTTCTGATTGATCACATCCACAGATTCAGCAGACTGCTCTGCAAGTTTTCTGATCTCCTCCGCAACGACTGCAAATCCTCTTCCGGCTTCTCCGGCACGAGCCGCTTCAATGCTGGCATTCAGCGATAAAAGATTCGTCTGCTCCGCAATGGAAGAAATCAGATCACTTACCTCACTGATCTGTTTTGCGCTATCGTCAATATTCCGGATCACCGCAAAGATCTTCTCCAGAGCCTCCATGCTCTGCTCTGTCGTATTTGTCAGGTCTTTCACAGCCTGAGTGCCCTCTCCGGTGGCCGACTTGATCTTTCCGTTTTCATCAGAAAGACGCTCCGCCGAGCTGACTGAATTGCTCATACTGTTCTTCATATCCTCCACGGAAGAAGAGATCTTCTCTGTATCTTCCGCCTGATGGTATGCGGCCTGAGCCAATTCATCGATCGCAGCTGTGATATTATTGACTGCCTCTGTGGATTGTCCGGTAATTTGATTCATTGTCTTTGAAGAATCCGCAAGTTCATGTGAAGCGTGATCCAGAGTACACATGATATCTTTCAGATGACTCATTAAAGCATTGGAAGCCCTGGCGATCTGTCCGAATTCATCTTTGGAATCAATATTCAACGGCTCCATGGTAAGATCGTTCTCACCAAGTTTCTTCAAGCTCTCATTGACTCTTGTCATCGCTTTTGTCATGAAAGATGACATCGAAGCACCCATAAATGAGATCAAAACAATGGCAAGTCCGATGATGATCATCATCACCCTGATGGTTGCGTTAAGCTTTTTATCCAACTCCCGGGCGCGTTCTGTCTTATATGTCTCGATGATCTCCTCCATCTCGTCCAGAGACTCTCTTGCCACATCAAACATTCCCCTCATCGCACCAATCTCTCCTGTCTCATTCTCCAGAGAGTATGCCCCGAACCAATCATCATATTTCGACTCAAAATCGGCGATCAGACTCTGCAAAGTATTCCCGGCATCGGATTTTGTCTCTGTATACAGCTTCGGGTTATCTTTCGCAAGTTCTTCCACCCCATCAATATGTTCCATAACCTGAGCAGCATTCTTATTATAATCTTCAATAATGTCTGCCTCTTCCTTTGGCAACCCTGCATCCACATACTTCATCTGAAACTCCCATGTTGCCCGATCCGCCTGATAGAAATCCCTGTCGGCGGAAACCAGGTGATCAATGGCACTGAATGAAGTATTGAGAAGATCTGCCATATCATTTTTCGTAGCTTTTGCGTTCATGATCAATACTGCCGTTACGATTATTGCAAGAAGCATCAGCGGCAGTGTCATGGTCAATATTTTTTTCTTAACACTGATGTTTTTAAAACTCATCGTATGTTCCTCCTGTCTTTATCAATTATCCCTTATTCTCATTTATTTTTTTTACTTCCCTCCCGATTTTTTCGAGCAAAAGTTCTTTCGCCCGTCTGTAATTCTCCTGCACCTCCCTTGTTTTAAAATTTTTAAGCATATATTTTGCCTCCTTTATCTTTTTATTCCGCCAGTCTGAATCTTCCAGATAAGCCATGCCGACTGTATTGACATACCGATCCGCAAGTTTTACCAGGACAGCATCATCACTGCCGTTTTGAATGACATGATCAATGTAACGATCATAAGAACCGTTTTCCTCTCTCGTGAGACATAACACATTATCGGCAATCTCTGCGCCAAACTGTGATTTTAACTCTTCATATGTAGTATCCGTATCTTCCAGCGTATCGTGCAGAAGGGCTGTAGCACCAAGTATCTGCTCTGCACCGTCTATATTATATTGCATCACTTCCCGGTATACCGGCAGCAGGTGTCCTTCATAGTATGAAATCTTATTTCCATCCTCCAGCTCCCAAGTCTGTCCGTCATGTACTCTTTCGGCAAACAACTTTGCCTGCTCCACCAGAGACTGATCCTCTCTCTTTTTCCGTAAGTGAAATCTGCGATAAACGATAACAGAAAAACCGGTGATGGCAAGTACAGAAGAAAGCAGCTGTGAAACCGGGATTTTCGTGTTCGGTATAAGAAGCTGATCCGTGCGCAATCCCTCGATAAAAAAGCGCGCCGTACCATACAATGCCAGATAAAGCATAAAAACCTCACCGTCAAACTTCTTATGTCTCTTATATAATTGAAGGACGATCAGAATACAAAGGCAGCAAAAAGACTCATATAAAAAAGTCGGATGCACCTGAATATAGGTTCCGTCAATGACTTTGACGCCTTCTTCCACAGTTACACTAACATTCGGATCCAGAATGTTGATCCGCATGGCAAAGAGAGAATCTGTATTTCCTCCGTAAGCCTCCCTGTTAAAAAAGTTCCCCCATCTTCCGATCATCTGACCGGTCACAAGACCGATGGCTCCTGTATCCAGCATCATCCACATAGGAAGTTTCCGCTTCTTTGCAAAAATCACACAGACTAAGGCACCTGCAATAACACCGCCATAGATCGCAAGTCCGCCCTGCCGGATATTAAAAATATCTGCCAGGTGGGCTTTGTAATAATCCCATTGAAAAATAACATAATACAATCTTGCGCCAATGATCGCAAATATAATAGCAAACAAAGCCGCATCTATATAATCATCTTCCTTCTGCCCGTTTCTTCTGGCATCCCGCAGTGCAAGGATGATCGCGACGACCATGCCGAGTCCGATGACGATCCCGTAATAAGCGATCTCAATGCCAAATAGAGAAACAGAATTTTTTAAATTCTTAAAAACAATCCCCAGATGAGGGAAACTGATACTTTCATCTGCAGCCATAATATCCTCTTTTAAATGCCGCAAAGTTTTCCTTGCGACCTGATTTCCAAATCAATGGTTTTATGTCATACATTAAACCGGAAGACAATCACATCTCCGTCCTGAACGATATAATCTTTTCCCTCCATGCGGACAAGCCCTTTTTCTCTGGCAGCCGCCGTGGAACCGCAGTCAAGAAGATCCTGATAATTGATAACTTCCGCCTTGATAAAGCCGCGCTCAAAATCCGTATGGATCTTTCCTGCTGCCTGAGGTGCCTTCGTTCCTTTCCTGATCGTCCATGCTCTGGTCTCTGTCTCACCGGCCGTCAAAAAGCTCATCAATCCCAACAGACTGTAGCTTGCGGTGATCAATTTATCAAGTCCCGAGCTCTTAATTCCAAGATCTTCCATGAACATCTCTTTCTCATCATCTTCAAGCTCCGAGATCTCCTGCTCAATCTGCGCGCAGACAACAAAGGCTTCGCTGTCCTCTTTCTTTGCAAACTCTCTGACCTTTGCAACATATTCGTTAGATGCTCCGTCATCTGCCAGATCATCATCCTTTACATTTGCCGCAAAAATCACCGGTTTCGCAGTGAGGAGATTGTATTCCTTAAAAAACGCTTCCTCATCGTCATCCTCTGTCTCGAAGGTTTTTGCCAATCTGCCGTTTTCCAAGTGTTCTTTTAATCTTTTTAACATCTCCAGTTCCTTGGCTGCCGTTTTGTCGTTATGGGATAATTTTACCACTTTGGATATGCGGCGCTCCAGAATCTCAAGATCGGAAAAGATCAATTCCAGGTTGATCGTCTCAATATCCCGCAGCGGATCTACGCTTCCCTCCACATGAATGATATTGGTATCTTCAAAACATCTCACCACATGAACAATGGCATCGACTTCACGGATATTTGCGAGAAACTGATTTCCCAGTCCTTCCCCTTTTGATGCGCCTTTGACAAGTCCCGCAATATCGACAAATTCAATCACCGCCGGCGTCACCTTTGCCGAATGGTACAATGCCGCCAATTTATCAAGTCGTTCATCCGGTACTGCAACCACGCCGACATTGGGATCAATGGTGCAGAACGGATAATTTGCCGATTCCGCCCCTGCCTTTGTCAGTGAATTAAACAATGTACTTTTTCCCACATTCGGAAGTCCTACGATTCCCAGTTTCATTTTTTATTAAATCTCCTTTATTTTAAGCAATCTCGTTTTTTACAAATAACGCTAACACAAACAATTATATTGTACCATAATTTATTTTTTTTTTCAATATTATTCCTCCTCTAATAACGATCGTTTATTAT